>JBEVEC010000014.1:0-32245 GCA_040512975.1 Tardiphaga sp.
TTCAACCTGCTGATCGGCTATGTCGGCCTGCTTTCGTTCGGCCACGCCGCGTTCTTCGGCGGCGCCGCCTACGTCACGGCGCACGCCGCGAAGGTGTGGGGCCTGACGCCCGAGCTCGCGATTCTGCTCGGCACCGCCGCGGCCGCGTTCCTGGGCGCGGTGTTCGGCTATCTCACGATTCGCCGCCAGGGCATCTATTTCGCCATGATCACGCTGGCGCTGTCGCAGCTTCTCTACTTCGTCTACCTGCAGACGCCGTTCACCCACGGCGAGGACGGCATCCAGGGCATCCCGCAGGGCAAGCTGTTCGGCGTCTTCAATCTCGCCCAGCCGATCACGCTGTATTACGTCATCCTGGCGGGCTTCCTGATCGGCTTCCTGATCATCTACCGCGCCATCAACTCGCCGTTCGGCGAGGTGCTGAAGGCGATCCGCGAAAACGAGCCGCGCGCGATCTCGCTCGGCTACAAGACCGACCAGTACAAGCTCGTGGCCTATATCCTGTCCGGCACGCTGGCGGGCCTGGCCGGCTCGCTGAAGGTGTTCGTGGCGCAGAACGCCTCGCTGACCGACGTGCACTGGACCATGTCCGGCGAAATCGTGCTGATGACCCTGGTCGGCGGCCTCGGCACCATTTTCGGGCCGGTGATCGGCGCCTTCGTCATCATCGCCATGCAGCAATACCTTGCCGGCTTCGGCCAGTGGGTGACGGTGATCCAGGGCGTCGTCTTCGTGGTCTGCGTGCTGACCTTCCGCCGCGGCATCGTCGGCGAGATCGCCGGCTATTTCAAACGCTCGCTCTGACGTAGGCGCTCCATCCGGGCTACGGATCGCTATGTCGCGTCGGTGACATTCCCGTGAAGTCCGAACCTATCGGGTCGGCGACGCGTATCTCTCCCGATTTCAGGGGACCAGAGATGAGCGATCGAGAGAAGGCCCGCGAGTTGATGACCATCGCGGCCGGCATGCCTCCGGGGCAGGAGCGGGATGCCAAGATCAAGGAAGCCGAGCAACTGTCGGGCCGGGGCCGGGCAGCGGAATGGCGCGACTCGTCGCTGCGGGCGCCCAATTAGGCCGGTCGGCGTCCGCCAAGGCATCAGCACCGGACGCTAACATGCTGTCCGTCATAACAGAATCCGGTGGGCCACAAAGCGGTGGACGACGCCGCGCGAATGCGCTGGCGATTGCCCGCATGGGCCGGACATGCTTTATGACGGCGGCATGACGGTCCGCTGCTTTTGGGGCGTCCGAGCGGTTCCCTGAAAATTGGATGCGACGATGCTGCGCTGGTTCCGGTCCTTTCTGCCGCGCGAGGAAAGGTTCTTCGATCTGTTTGCCCGCCACTCTGTGACGGTGGTCGAGGGCGCCAAATCGCTGGCCGGCGTGCTCGAGGGCGGCGAGGAAACGCCGGTGTTCTGCCAGCGCGTCAACCAGTTCGAGAGCGACGCCGATGCCATCACGCGTGAGGTGCTGACCGCCGTCCGCCGCAGCTTCATCACGCCGTTCGACCGCATCGACATCAAGAACCTGATCACTGCGATGGACGACGCCATCGACCAGATGCAGCAGACCGCCAAGGCGGTGATGCTATTCGAGGTCCGCACCTTCGAACCGTCGATGCGCGAGATCGGCACGCTGCTGGTAGAATGCGCCAATCTGGTCGGCCGCGCCGTGCCGCTGATGAGCGCGATCGGCGACAATGTCGGCCTGTTGAACGCCATCACCGAGGAGGTCGGCAAGCTCGAGGGCCGCGTCGACGACCTGCACGACATCGGGCTGAAGGAACTGTTCCTCAAGCACCGCAATGCCAACACCATGGACTTCGTGGTCGGCGCCGAGATCTACAAGCACCTCGAAAAAGTGGCCGACCGCTTCGACGACGTCGCCAACGAGATCAACAGCATCGTCATCGAGCAAGTTTAAAGGCAGGGCCATCCAGTGGACGCCACGCTCGCCCTCCCGGTGCTGATCGGCCTGATTGCCGTGGCATTGCTGTTCGATTTCCTCAACGGCCTGCACGACGCGGCCAATTCCATCGCGACCATCGTTTCGACCCGCGTGCTGCGGCCGCAATATGCGGTGCTTTGGGCGGCGTTCTTCAACTTCGTCGCCTTCATGGTGTTCGGCCTGCATGTCGCCAACACCATCGGCACCGGGATCATCGAGCCGCATCTGATCGACGCGCCGGTGATCTTCGCAGCGCTGATGGGCGCCATCGTCTGGAACCTGATCACCTGGGCGCTCGGCATTCCGTCGAGTTCCTCGCACGCGCTGATCGGCGGCTTGCTGGGGGCAGGGCTCGCCAAGGCCGGCCTGCAGGCCGCCGTGTGGAAGGGGCTGTCGATGGCGCTGGTTGCCATCGTGCTGTCGCCGGTGGTGGGCTTCCTGCTGGCCCTGGTGTTGGTGGCGATCGTGTCCTGGGCCTCGGTGCGCTCGACGCCGTTCGCCGTGGACCGCGCGTTCCGCATCCTGCAATTCGTCTCGGCGTCGCTCTATTCGCTCGGCCACGGCGGCAACGACGCGCAGAAGACCATGGGCATCATCGCCGTGCTTCTGTATTCGCAAGGCTATCTCGGCACCGAGTTTTCGGTGCCGTTCTGGGTGGTGATGGCGTGCCAGACCGCGATGGCCATGGGCACGCTGATGGGCGGCTGGCGCATCGTCCGCACCATGGGCCTGCGCATCACCAAGCTGACGCCGATGCAGGGGTTCTGCGCCGAGACGGGCGGCGCGGCGACGCTGTTCATGGCGACATTCCTCGGCGTGCCGGTGTCCACTACCCACACCATCACCGGCGCCATCGTCGGTGTCGGCGCAGCAAGGCGGGTGTCGGCGGTGCGCTGGAACGTGGCGAGCTCGATCGTCTACGCGTGGGTGATCACGATCCCGGCGTCGGCCATCGTCGCCGCCGCGACGTGGTGGATCGTCAAGCTGCTGCATCTGACCTTCCTGTAGCCCGGATGAAGCGCAGCGTAATCCGGGGCAGCGGCGCGATGTGTGATTCCCGGACTACGCTTCGCTCCATCCGGGCTACGCAGCGCCATCAACTTACCAGCTTCAGCCCGGCAATCCCCGCCACGATCAGCCCGATGCACGCGATCCGCGCGGCGCCCGCGGGATCGCCGAACAGCACGATGCCCAGTGCCGCGGTGCCGACCGCGCCGATGCCGGTCCACACTGCGTAGGCGGTTCCCATCGGCAGCGTCTTCAGTGCCAGCGCCAGCATGCCGACCGAGGCGGTCATGCTGGTCAGGGTCAGGATGGAGGGCACGAGGCGTGTAAAGCCCTCGGTATATTTCAGCCCGACGGCCCAGCCGACCTCGAGCAGACCCGCAATCACCAGTAAGAACCACGCCATAGAAACGCCTCCCGTTGAAGGGCAGGGCCGTCCCTGCAGATGATGATGGATTGGAGGTCGTCCTCGCAGCGCCTATATGGCTGTTACGGACGCCGTCCGCAACGCGACCGACGGTCGCCACCCCGGCCGATCCCCCGCAAAATCCCTTGATTGCGCCCGTTTTCCCTGCCACAGGCACCCTTATGTCCGACATCGCCCTTTCCGCCGATTCAGCCGCGCAGTCCCCGTTGGCCGCTGAGGTCGCCCGCCGCCGCACCTTCGCGATCATCTCGCATCCCGACGCCGGCAAGACCACGCTGACCGAAAAGCTGCTGCTGTTCGGCGGCGCCATCAATCTCGCCGGCCAGGTCAAGGCCAAGGGCGAGCGCCGCAACACGCGCTCCGACTGGATGAAGATCGAGCGCGACCGCGGCATCTCGGTGGTGACCTCGGTCATGACCTTCGAATTCCAGGGCCACGTCTTCAACCTGCTCGACACGCCGGGCCACGAAGATTTTTCGGAAGACACCTACCGCACACTCACCGCGGTCGACAGCGCCGTGATGGTGATCGATGCCGCCAAGGGCATCGAGGCGCGCACGCTGAAGCTGATCGAGGTCTGCCGGCTGCGCGACATCCCGATCATCACCTTCATCAACAAGATGGACCGCGAGAGCCGCGACGTGTTCGATCTGCTCGACGAGATCGAGAAGACGCTGGCGCTCGACACCACGCCGATCAACTGGCCGGTCGGCCGCGGCCGCGATTTCATGGGCACCTATGACATCGAGACCGGTGGCATCCGTTTACTGGAAGGCGGCGGCGCCAAGACCGGCGCGGCCGAGAAGATCGAGATCTCCGATCTCGCCGGCCGCAACGCCAATCTCGACGCGGCGGAGATCGCCGACGAGCTCGAACTGGTCCGGGAAGCCTCAAAGCCGTTCGACCTGCAGTCGTTTCGCGAAGGCCACATGACGCCGGTGTATTTCGGTTCCGCGCTGCGCAATTTCGGCGTCGGCGATCTGCTCGAGGGCCTCGGCCGTTTCGCGCCGTCGCCGCGCGCGCAGGAGAGCAACCTGCGCCGGGTCGAGGCCGACGAGCCGAAGATGTCGGCCTTCGTGTTCAAGATCCAGGCCAACATGGACCCCAACCACCGCGACCGCATCGCCTTTGCGCGGCTGTGCTCCGGCAAACTCACGCGCGGCATGAAGGCCAAGCTGGTGCGCACCGGCAAGAACATGTCGCTGTCGAGCCCGCAATTCTTTTTCGCCCAGGACCGCGCCATCGCCGACGAGGCCTTCGCCGGCGACGTGGTCGGCATTCCGAACCACGGCACCCTGCGCATAGGCGACACCCTGACCGACGGCGAGGACATCACCTTTATCGGCGTGCCATCTTTCGCCCCCGAAATCGTCCGCCGCGTCCGCCTCGGCGACGCCATGAAGGCGAAGAAGCTGAAGGAAGCCCTGCAGCAGATGTCGGAAGAGGGCGTCGTGCAGGTGTTCCGCCCGCGCGACGGTGCGCCGGCGCTTGTCGGCGTGGTCGGCCCGCTGCAGCTCGACGTGCTGAAGGCGCGGCTGGATGCTGAATATCAATTGCCGGTGAGTTTCGAGGTCTCGGAATTTTCGCTGGCGCGCTGGATCTCGTCCGAGGACAAAAAGAAGCTCGAGACCTTCGTCTCTAACAACAATTCCGGCGTCGCGGACGACGTCGACGGCGATCCGGTGTTTCTCGCGAAGAACGATTTCTACCTGAACTACACCAAGGAACGCGCCGAGGGGATCGTATTTTCGGACATCAAGGACGTGAAGAAGCAGGGCTGATCGCGATTGTGATGGCGATGCAGCTCAATTGCTGCATCTTTTCGGCCTGGGGTGCGTTTGCATGACGCTCCGTTGAAGGGTTCGACCATGAAAGCGCTCACGGCATTGCCGGTCCTGATCATGCTGACCTCGGCGTCCGGTCCCGCCACGGCGCGCGAACGCCAGCAACTCGATGCGACCCCCTTTGCACATTCGCCCTGTAGCGTGCTCGACAGCGGACCCTGCACGCCGTCGTTCTGCAGCGTGTTCAATCACGGTCCCTGCATCCCCGAGATGAATTATCCCTACGGCGAGAACCTGCAGGTGACGGTCAAGAGCGTGCCGGCGCAGGACGAGCAGGACCGCTACAGGCGGCCCGACCACGATCTTGACACCATCGGCGATCTGTTCGCCGCGCTGCGCTCCTGCTGGTCGCCGCCACAGGACGGCGCCCATGCGGGGATGCAGATGGCGGTGAAGTTTTCCTTCAACCGGTCCGGCGCGATGATCGCGCCGCCGCGCATCACGTTTGCCAGCCATGACGTGGGGGCGGATACGCGTGACGCCTATCTGAAGGCGATCGATGGCTCGCTGGATGGTTGCTTGCCATTGAAGCTGAGCAAAGGACTCGGCGGTGCGATCGCGGGGCGGCCGATCATGATCAGGTATGTCGATAACCGGGATGTGAAGTAAGCGGGCGGCCTTCTTAACCTCTCCCCGCCCTTTGCGGGGAGAGGTCGCGCTTCATGCGCGCAGCGCTTGAAGTGCGGGCGAGGGGCGTGGCAGTGCGATGCGGCGGGTGTGGACTCTCTGGTCGGTACGACCGGATGGAGCGTGGATGCGGCAGGCACTGTGCCTTGCCCCTCACCCGAAACACGCGCTGGCGCGCGTATTCCGACCTCTCCTCGCAAAGGGCGGGGAGAGGTTTAGGAGCGCGGCTTCCGCTAGTAAGAGTCCTCAGTCGATCCTGATCTTCGCGGCCTTGATCACATCCGCCCACATCGCCTTCTCGTCCGCCATGCGCTTGCGCAGGTCTTCCGGCGAACTCGCCGATGGCGTGATCAGCTGCGTTTTTAATTTCTCGATCACCGCGGGCTCGGCCAGCGTCTGCGTTACGTCGGCATTGATCTTCGCCACGATCTCCTTCGAGAGCCCGCCGGGGCCAACCAGGGCATTCCAGGCGTCGGACTGCACGTCGACGCCGCTTTCTTTCAGGGTCGGAACATCAGGCAAAAACGGCGAGCGCTGCGCCGTGGTGACCGCGAGGATCTTCACCGCGCCGGTCGAAAGTTGAGGCGTCACGCCGATGGCCGGCAGGCAGGCGACCTGGACGTCGCCGCGGATCAGCGCGGTGGTGGCGGCGGGCGAGGAGGGGTAGGGGACGTGCACCATGTTGGCGCCGGCTTGTTGCGCGATCGCCTCCATGCAAAGCTGCGACAGCGATCCCACGCCGATCGAGCCATAGGCAAAGCCCTTGGCGTCGGATTTCGCCCTGGCGAGGAAGTCCGCAACGTTGTCGACGCCGATGGCGCTCGGCACCGCGAGCACGCTGGGCAATTGGGTGAGCAGCGTGATCGGCGCGATGTCGGTGTCGGGATTGTAGGGCAGCCTGGCGAACAGCAGCGTGTTGACCGCCAGCGGCCCGCCCAGCGAGATGCCCATCGCGCTGCCGTCCGGCGGCGCCTTGGCGATGGCGTCGGTGCCGATATTGCCGGAGGCGCCGGGCTTGTTCTCGACCACGAAATTGCTGGCGGGGTAGCGTGCCTGCAGGCTGTCGGCCAAAATCCTTCCGACGATGTCGGGCGAGGAGCCGGCGCCGAACGGCACGATGATGCGCACCAGTTTCGGCGGCCAGACCGGGGCGGCCGATGTCTGCGCGCTTGCGGGCGGCGACAGCCACGCCAGAGCGAGCAGGGCCAAAGCCCACCGGCGCGTGGTCGCCCTGCCGGCAAGCCTCGTGTCGTTTGGCAGCATTGCGCGTGTCCCCCGAAAAGTGATACCCGGAACCGTCATTGCGGCCCCTTGCCACGCGCGCCATCGCGCGGTCCGCGGGACCATAATTGGAATTTCGCGACGGGCAACCCGTCTCGCGCCGGGGAGAGCACATCGTGGGACTGAGCGTGATGATCCTCGGCCTGGTGCTGTTTCTGGGCGTGCATCTCGTGTCGACGCGGCGCGAGCTGCGCGCGCAACTGATCGCGCGGAGCGGCGAGAGCCTCTACAAGCTGGGCTATGCCGTCGTCTCGCTGGCGGGCCTCGCGCTGATCGTCTGGGGCTTTGCAATCTACCGCGCCACCGGCTGGATCGACGTCTGGTATCCGCCGCACTTCATGAAGCACGTCACCATCGCCTTGATGCTGCCGGCGGTGATTCTGGTGGTGGCGGCCTATCTCCGCGGGCGCATCTACGTCGTCGTGAAGCATCCGATGCTGGCGGCGGTGAAGCTGTGGGCGCTCGCGCATCTGCTGGTCAATGGCGACCTCGGCTCGATCATCCTGTTCGGCGCGTTCCTCGCCTGGGCCGTGGTCGACCGCATCTCGCTGAAGCGCCGCGCCGATCCGGGCAGCCCGCCGATCCCTGTCGGCGGCCCCATGAACGACGTGATCGCGGTGGCGGTCGGCATCGTCGCCTATCTGGCGCTCGGCTTCGCCTTCCATCCGGTGGTGATCGGTGTGCCCGTGTTCGGAGCTTAAGCCATGTCGGTTCAGTCCGCGATCAGGCGCAAGACGGCGCCGGATATTCTCGCCCGCAAGAACGGCGAGCCGATCGTGATGCTGACATCCTATCACGCGCATACGGCCTCATTGGTCGATCGCTATTGCGATGTCATTTTGGTCGGCGACTCGCTCGGCAATGTGATGCACGGCTTCGAGACCACCATTCCCGTGACGCTGGAAATGATGATCCTGCAGGGCCACGCGGTGATGCGCGGGTCGCAGCAGTCGCTGGTGGTGGTCGACATGCCGTTCGGTTCTTATGAGGCCTCGAAGGAGCAGGCGTTTCATTCCGCCGCGCGCATCCTCAAGGAAACCCATTGCGGCGCGGTGAAGCTCGAGGGCGGCAGCCGCATGGCCGAGACCATCGCCTTCCTCACCGAGCGCGGCATTCCCGTGATGGCGCATATCGGCCTGACGCCGCAGTCGATCGCGGCGCTGGGCTCGTTCCGCTCGCAGGGCAAGGACGAGGCCGAGGCGCTGGCGCGTGGCGACAACGTGCCGGGCCCGATCCAGAACGACGCCATCGCCGTGGCGCAGGCCGGCGCGTTCTCGGTGGTGATCGAGGCGGTCGCCGAACCGGTCGCGCGAAAAATCACCGAGACCATCGCCATTCCGACCATCGGCATCGGCGCCAGCGCTGCATGTGACGGCCAGGTGCTGGTGCTGGAAGACATGCTCGGCCTGTCGACGCGGGTGCCGAAATTCGTCAAGCGCTACGGCAATCTCGGCCCCCAGATCGAAGCCGCCATCGAAGGCTACGCCACCGACGTCCGCGCGCGGGTGTTTCCGGGGCCGGAGCATGTGTATGGCGGCAAGCCGAAGGGGTGATGCGTGAGAGGCGTGTGGCAGTGCCTCGCCGCACATCCGAGGGTGGGGCGCCCGGGGCGCTCCAGCGGCGCACCATTCCATCAGCAACAAACCCGGGAATTTCGCGTTGGCGACGGGGTTGTACGACGGTGCGAATGAAGGACGACTGCTTATGAAATGCATCAAGTTGGCCGGTATCGCGATGGCCATGGCGCTGCTTCCTGCGGTGGCGGACGCAGCGCCCGTCAGAAAACATCACCGGTCGCCGCACGTCGCGCGGCCAGCCCTTGTCAACGCACCGGTCGACTCCGAAGGCGGCAATGCAGCACTGGGCGGCAACAACGCCAATTCGGCCTCGGGGTCGAACAGCGCCGGCGAGAACGCCAATGGCCGCAGCGGGGGCGGTTTCGGCAGCTAGGCAGGCGGCCGCGGTAACCTTGTCCCGGAGAGGGACTGGATAACGCTTTGATTGCGCTAGCTTTGCCTTGCCAGCGCCATAACGCTAGGGTATCGCCGCCGCCATGCCCGTGGCCTTGCGCCGGGCGCCGCTCGGGGTGAGCGCGGTCAATCGGGGACAGGATACTCTTAAGTGTCTGAATTATTTAGTGAAGTCGACGAAGACCTGCGTCGCGAGCAGCTCAAGCGGCTGTGGGACCGATATTCGCTGCTCATCATCGCTCTGGCGATCGTGCTGGTGGCCGGGGTCGGTGGCTGGCGCATCTACAGCAGCCTAGAAGCCAAGAAGGCCGCGGTGGCCGGTGCGGCCTATGACCGCGCGTCCGAACTCGCCGACCAGAACAAGCACGCCGATGCCGAGGCCGCCTTCACCCAGCTCGCTGCCGGGGCGCCCGCGGGTTACCGTACGCTGGCCCGCCTGCGCGCCGCTGGCGAGGCAGCCGCGCGTGATCCGCAGGCCGCCGTGAAACTGTATGACGACATCATTGCCGATCGCGGCGTGGCTGCCTCCGAGCAGGACCTGGCGCGGATTCGCGCTGCGGCCCTTTTGCTCGACACCAGCCCTTATGAGACCCTGCAGACCCGTCTGGAGCCTGCAACGACCGGCACCGCGACCTACCGGCATTCCGCCCGGGAATTGCTGGCGCTGTCCGCCTGGCGCAACAACAACGCCGCCGCGACCCGGCAGTGGCTCGACATGATCGCGAGCGACGCCGAGACGCCGGCCAGCCTGCGCACCCGCGCCGAGGCGTTGCAGGCATTGTTGCCGCCCGCCGCGAAGAGCTGATCGCTATCCGACCTGAGATTCCGACCCAGACTCGCACGTAAGACTCAGACTCAAGTCCACGAGCCAATCGAGAAGCCGTCCATGCGCCCAATGCAACGCCTCGTCTCCGCTGCCGTCCTGATCGCGCTGTCCAGCGCCCTGACGGGCTGCGGCAGCATGAGCGGCTGGGATCCAGCCGATCTGCTGGATTTCCTGGACACCAAGAAGAAGCTGCCCGGCGACCGCAAGCCGGTCTTCCCGGAAGGCGTTCCCGGCCTGCAGCAAGGCGTGCCGAAGGAGCTGTACAGAGAAAACGTCGAGCGCGAGCAGGCGCAGCAAGCCGGGCAGGCAACCGCGGTCGCACCTGCGGCGCCGGCTGAGGCGCCCAAGGCGAAGTCGCGCAGCAAGGGTCGTGTCAATGTCGGCACGGTTCGCAGCGGCTCGGCCCCCGCCTCGAGCGAGGCCGCGCCCGCCGAGGACGGCGACACCGCAGCGGCGCCGCCGCCGCCGAAGGGTCGCAAGATCGTCCGCCGCCGCACCACCACGCCGGAGGATCCGTCCACCACGGCGCCATCTGCCACGCCGCCGTCCACCGCGACGCCGTCCGCCCCGGTCCAGCAAGGCCAAGGCCAGTCGGCATTCCCGGCGCCGGTGCCATCGGGCAGCTTCTCGCGCTAAGCGGGGCCTCGCTGCATTGACAGGTTGTCCGTAAAGGGCGCACGGAACACCCCATGTCCTTTTCCGAACCGTCCTTCACCATCGCCATCATCGGCCGGCCCAATGTCGGCAAGTCGACGCTGTTCAACCGCCTGGTTGGGCAGAAGCTGGCGCTGGTCGACGACACGCCGGGCGTCACTCGTGACCGCCGTGAGGGCGAGGGCAAGCTCGGCGACCTCGTGTTCACCCTGGTCGATACCGCCGGCCTTGACGAAGGCCCCAAGGGTTCGTTGACCGCGCGGATGCAGGAGCAGACCGAGACCGCGATCGCGCAGGCCGACCTGCTGTTCTTCGTCGTCGATGCCCGCGCCGGTCTTACCCCGAACGACCGTGCCTTCGCCGATTTCGCCCGCCGCGCCAGTAAGCCGGTGTTGCTGCTCGCCAACAAGAGCGAAGGCAAGCACGGCGAGATCGGCGCGATGGAATCCTATGCGCTCGGGCTTGGCGATCCCATTCAGGTCTCCGCCGAACACGGCGAGGGCCTCGGCGAACTCTACGACGCATTGCGCGTGCTGATGCCGGAGCCGGAAGAGGAAGCCGAAGAGTTCGACGATGACGACGTCATCGTGCCCGAGGAGGAGATCGAGACGCGGCCGATCCGCGTCGCCATCGTCGGCCGTCCCAATGCCGGCAAGTCGACCACCATCAACTATTTGCTCGGCGAGGAGCGCCTGCTGACGTCGCCGGAGGCCGGCACCACGCGCGACTCCATCGCGGTTGAATTGACCTACAAGGGCCGTGAATTCCGCCTGTTCGACACCGCCGGGCTACGGCGTCGCTCGCGCATCGAGGAGAAGCTGGAAAAGCTCTCGGTCGCCGACACGCTGCGCGCGGTGCGCTTTGCCGAAGTCGTCGTGCTGATGATGGACTCGCAGAACAAGTTCGAGGAGCAGGACCTGCGCATCGCCGATCTTGTCGAGCGCGAGGGTCGCGCGCTGGTGATCGCGGTCAACAAGTGGGACCTGATGGAAAAGCGCGGCGGCATGATCGGGCAGTTGCGCACCGACGCCGATCACCTGCTGCCGCAGATCCGCGGCGTGCCGATCGTCGCGATCTCCGGCCTGATGGGCGAGGGCGTCGAGCGCCTGATGAAAGCCATCCAGGACTCCTATGCGGTGTGGAACAAGCGCATTCCAACCGCCGGCCTCAACCGCTGGTTCGAGGACGCCGTCGGCAACAATCCGCCGCCGGCCGTGTCGGGCCGCCGGCTGAAGCTCAATTACGTGACCCAGGCCAAGGCGCGGCCGCCGAGCTTCATCGTGTTCTGCTCGCGCGCCGATGCGGTGCCGACGAGCTATCTGCGCTACCTCACCAATACCCTGCGCGAGGCCTTCGACCTGCCGGGCACGCCGATCCGCATCACGCTGCGTGAAAAGGCCAACCCATTTGCGCACAAGCGCCGGCGGCCGAACTGATTTCTTCTGGCGACCAAAACTACCGCGTCGTCCCCGCGCACGTGGACCCATAACCCCTGAGGGTTGTGAGAAGCACGGGATTGCCGCCACAATCAACAGCAGCTCCGCGCCGTATGGGTCCCCGCGTTCGCGGGGACGACCCAAGGAGGGGCTGCCGTTACGGCGTCGCCATTGTCAGAGCCTTCGAGCCGAGCCAGTCCGCCACGCGCGCCATCGCGCCGGGCTGTTCGACCGGGTGCGGGTCGGAGACGAACGGATCCGTGTAGCATTTCGCGCCGGCGATGCGCGCGGTGGTGGCGAGTGCTTTGGTCATCGCAGGCGCGCCTGCGGTGTAGACGATGTCGTCGGACGTGAGCTCCGGCATGTGATCGGTCGGCCGGCCGCACGGTACCCGCACATTGACGTTTTCCAGTTGTGAGACCACGGGGATTACCCTGACATTCGGAAACGGCGCCAGCCGCGCCAGCGCGCGGTGCATGTACATCGAGCGCAGCGTGCGCGTAGACACGACGAACACCATGTCGCGCTCGGGACGCTCATAGAGCGCGGCCACCGCGACCGACCACATCGGCGCAAAGCCGGTGCCGCTCGAGACCAGCACCGTGCGGCCGGGATGGTTGGGGCGGAAAAAGGCGGTGCCGTTCGGGCCCTCGAGCTTGACGCGGTGTCCAGGCCGGATCTGCTTGCCGAGCGCCGACGACACCTGGCCATCCGGCACCACGCGGATATGGAAATTCAGGATGCGGTCCTTCGGGCTGCCTTCCAGCGGAAAGGTCGGGCTGTAGCAGCGCGCCGGGAAGCCGCGAAACTGCACCTTGCAGAACTGGCCGGGCAGATACTCGAGCGGCTTCGGCAGTTCGAGCTGCACGCCGAACACATCGGTCGCAAGCTTGGTGAGCCCGACCAGCTTCGCCGAGGTGGAGATGGTGGCCGGCACGTCTTCGGTGATGATCTGCAGATCGGATACGACGCGCGCCTGGCAGGCGTGGATGACCTCGCCGTCATCATCCTGGCCGCCATAGACTTGGCCCTCGACCAGCTGCACGCGGCAAGCGCCGCACATGCCGGCACGGCAGTCATGCGGGATATCGACGCCGTTCATCAGCGCAGAATCCAGCAACAGGTCGCCGGCATTGGCGAAAAACGGCTTGTCGTTGAAAGTAACCTTGCAGACTTTTGCCATTCATTACTCCACTTCGAGACGGATCGGGCGCAGATGCCGGGTGTGCTGGATCTGGCTATGGTCGAACGCGGCGACGCGCATGAGCACATCGCTCTTGATCGCCACGTCGTATTTGCTGCCGGTGTCGATCCGGCGCGCGATCTCGAGCGCCCATTGCCCGGAGGCCCAGCGCGCCGCGCAGCGCACGTCGGCGCGGTCGCCGCTATAGTCGCCCGCGACAACGACGCCGGGCACGATGGTGCCCTTCGGCATCTGCGCATCCACTTCGCGGACATAGGGCACCGAGTCCGTTTCGGTCAGAAACCAGCGCGCGCCGTCGCTTTCGCCATGCTCGGGGTCGAGATCGATCTTGCCCAGCGCCTGGGTGCCGACGGCGGCGCTGCGCGGCAACCGGCGCGGCGTCACGATATCGCTCTCGTCGTCGGCGGGCTTTTCGGCGAAGTTGTCATAATAATTGCTGTTGCCGGGGTCGGGCGCGATGCCGCCGTGATACGGCTTGGCGTTGCTGGCCTGCTCGGGCGACACCGGCAGCGGCGGGCCGAAATGCATGTCGTCCATCCAGCCGCTGGCGCCGCTGCTGCTCGCCTTCCACAGCCAGACATCGGCATAGCCGCCGCTGGTGTAGTGCATGCCGCGGCCGGTCCGGGTGGCCGGCGCGTCGGCCAGGGGCTGCGGCCCCGAGTGGAAGGTGTTGTCGCCGGCCAGCACGCCCTGCGATGCCGTCAGCAGCACCGACAGCTTGTCCTCGGAGTAGTTGCGCTCGTCGCCCTTCTCGTGGCCGTCATGCAGCATGTTCCAGCCGAAGTCGGATTTGATCAGCGGAAGCTGCTTCATCGAGCGGGTCGGGTCGTTCCAGGTGAACAGGAAATAGGCCATCGATCCGTCATGCACCGCGCGGATCTCGATCTTGGTCTCCCCGGCGCCATCGAAATTGCCGCCATGGGCGGTCATCACCGAGAACGGCCGGGCCTTGCGCCAGGCGCGGTCGGAGGTGTCGCCGTCCAACACCGGGGCGTCGATGCGTCGGATGCGTTCGATATGGAGTGTGTCGGTGGCTTCGTTGTCGGCGGTGATCACCATCATCGCGCTGACCAGCGCCACCGCGGCGGCGACCAGCAGCGGATTGGCCTGCAGCTCCATCGACTTGCGCGGGCGTTCGGGGCGGTGGTCGATCAGTTCGGGCGCCAGCGGCTCGGACGCGATGCTGTCATGGGCGCCGTCGGTGAGATAAGGCGGCGCCATCGGCGCGTTGGCCTGCATCCGCGCCGCATTGGCATTGGTCTGTTCGACCAGCAGCAGCAGCAGTTCGACAGCGTCGAGTTGCGCCGGCGGCTTGTTGAGTTTCGCCGGACGCACGATGCGAAGCAGCTGTGCGGCACCGCCGGCGGCGTAGTGCGACAGCACGTGAAGCACGATGAAGGCAGGGATTGCCCAGGTGGCGTACCAGTGCAGCCGCAGCACGTCGCTGCCGGCCGAGTAGCTCAGATACAGCCACGCGCCGCTGCCGATCAGG
The DNA here is from genome assembly GCA_040512975.1 of Tardiphaga sp. Lineage (GTDB taxonomy): Bacteria > Pseudomonadota > Alphaproteobacteria > Rhizobiales > Xanthobacteraceae > Tardiphaga. Next base: position 14,714 of record JBEVEC010000014.1, read on the forward strand.
GTCAGCATCATGGCGAAGAACACCCAGTACAACACCACGTTGAAGGAGCCCCAGCGCGCCGGGCCGCTCTGGCGCAATCCGCGCAGCCGCATGCCGTCGAGCTGCACGCGGCGCTTCAGGCCGGCGCGCACCATGTAGATTGCGTAGGCGATGGAGACACCCACCAGGGCCACGCTCGCCTGCATGTGCAGGGTCCAGGCGCTCCGCTGCGGAAGGATGAAGTCGAGAGTGTTGAGCCAGGATCGTTCCGGCGTCTCGGTCGCGATGCGCAGCCCGGTGGCGAAGGCGATCCCGAGTGCGGCGACCAGAATCCAGTGCAGGAAAACGGTGCCGTAGTCTGTTTTACGCGTTCTCATGCGTCCCCCGCTGAGATTTACACTGCCTCCGGCCATCGATCGGTCGCGCACAGGTGCGCAGCCCGACGTCAAAGACGGCGGCGATACTAAAAAAGTCGCTCCGCAGTTCCCCACGAACTGCGGAGCGAGAGTTGTTGTATGGTTGGTCGAAGCGGCTGGCGGGCAGCGGGGCCGCTTCTGCAATGGTCGAGATCGGGGACGACAGCCTGCGAGTGACGGCCGCCTCGATTGCAATTCTAGTACGTTCAAATGCTCGTGCTGTTTTGGCGGGCAATTCCGCCAACGCTCTCCTTGTTGTTGAGTGTGTCGACCGCGTATCGCGCTTGCTGCGGTACGTAGATGACGATCACAAAATCGTTGGCCAACGTGGCCTCATTCGGCCGGGATCGTGGCAAATGCACAGAATTACAAAGAAACTCTGAATCGGGTGTGGTTAGCGGCGTCGGCAATCTCTGCTCATTATGCAGCGACCTCTGCGCGCAAAGCTGAAAACGCGTTTTTGATAGCTAACGCAATGCAGCAATGAATGTTTTGTTAGTTGGCAACTAACAGTTCGATATCACGCGCGTGCAGGCGCCGCGCACGTTGCGTATCAGCATTGGAGTGCCGCACCATAATGTTGCCCGGAATTGGTCTGTTTGGCTGACGTAGTTGACGACGAATGCGGTGGCGCGATCCGTGTGGCTCCGAATCCGGGACCAATCGCGACACTGCGCTGGATGCCTGGGATGTCGTGACGATCGGCAGGTTGCCATGACACAGGCATGGGCCTGAGGCTGCCGGACATGGTGTCAGCAAGCGCAGGTGGCGTCGGCGTTGCGGTGATCAGAACTTAGCGACGGAGCGCAGCCCGGCGACGAACGCGTCGTGCAGACGCAGGCCCGGCGTCGCGCCGCGCGGATCGGTGGCGCCGCCGCCGGGATGCAGGATGTATTGCAGGTTGGGCACCAGATTCCATCCGCCGCGCACCTCGTATTGATAAGCGACGGTGACCATGGTCTCGGAGCTGCGTACCGGCCAGGCCGGGCCGTTGAGCGCCCGGAAGTCGAGATCGAGTGCCCGCGCGGCCTTGGAGACGTGGGCGTAGCCCAAAGCGACGCCGAACTTGTCGTTGGGGCGGCTGTCCCACAGGCCGAGCAAGTCGATGCCGGCGTCGGCATAGCGGTCGATCAGGTTGCGATCGCTTGGACTTTGCGAGGCGCGCAGGAAGACGCCGACGCCGCGGTCGTCGTGATCCGGCACGGTATAGAGCCGCTGCTCGACCACTGCATAGAGACCGCTGTCGCCGGCGAACTGCCGCGGCGTCCTCGACGCCTGGGGATCGGTAAGGGAATGGTTGTCGTCGGCAAAGTGCGGATCGTCGAAGCCGCCGAAATGCTGCCAGCCGCCGAGCTTCAGCGTGCCGGGCAAATGAGGGACGCCGCCCGCGTCCTTCCAGGCATATTGCAGCTCCGAGATCACCAGCGGCGGATCGTTGACGCGAAAATTCAGCCCGTTGGAATTGCGCAGTTGCGGATCGTCGGCGCCCGGGCCGGCGGAATTGCCGTCAAACATCGCAGCGAGCCAGGTGACGTGGTCGCTGAGCTGCCCGTACAGCCGCACGCCCATGGCCGCCAGCGGCGGCGAGGGCCCGCCAGCCGGCAGGTTGACCGAGGTAATGGCGGGCCAGCCCAGCGAGGCATTGGTGAAGACGTCGGTGTATTTGGTGGCGATGAATTCGGAATCGGCGGCGAGCTGGCCGAACCGCACCGACCATTTGTCGTGCAGGAATTTCTGCTCGAAATAGGCCTCGTAGAGCCGCACCGCCGGCAACGCCTCGATGCCGCTGGTAACCATGAAGTTCTGCAGGTTGCTGCGCGACAGCCCGTCGCCATGGATGGCGAAGATGTTGGCGTGCATTGTCAGCCCGCTCCAGCCCGCGAGCTTATTGAAGTCCAGATCGGCGGCGAGGTTGAGTCGGCCCTGCAGGAAGGTACCTTGCTTGAGCCCGCCGCTGGCGTTGCCCATCACCTCGCCGATATAGGTCGCGGCGAATTTGACGCCCTGTTTCTCGATCGGGTTCGGCAGCAACCCGAGGGTGCGCTCAGTGATCGTGCTCTCGCCCGTGTCGGGATCGGGCGGCTGGTCCTCGTTGGACTCCTGGGCCATCGCCTGCGAGGGCGCAACCGCAAGCAGCAGGGCGACGACAAAAGCTTTGCTGCGAAACACGGGAGAGGCCTTTGCGGCAACGGACGGTGCGACGCTAGCGGCTGCGCCCTGTACACTCAAGGCTACGCCGGACCAGAGGTGTCAATTTCTTCCGATCCGCCGCACAGCTAACCTGCGAAGCCTTGGCGCGATTGACTGCGCCAAGGCTTTCCGCGAATCGTGAACCATTACTGCGCGTCAATGGGACGCCGGCCGGCAACATTCCGGGCGGATCGTGGCTCGCCACGTCGCCACGGCAGAATCATCGAGACGCGTTGGCGGTAGCGACGGTAATCGTCCCCGAACAGATCGACGAGGTCACGCTCTTCCAGGAAGATGCCGACGAAGATGTAGCTGGTCGTCACGGCGGCGAACAGGAAATGTCCGACACTCATCACCGGCGTGACCCAGAACGCGATCAGGAAGCCGAGATAGATCGGGTGCCGCACGAACTTGTAATACATCGGCGTGCGGAATACAGGCGCCGATGGCGCACGGCGGCTCATATTGAGCAACACCTGCTGCAGGCCGAACAGTTCGAAATGATTGATCAGGAACGTGCTGGTGAAGACGATCACCCATCCGAACATCGACAGCACTGTCATCGCCGTGGCCAGCGGCACGTTGTCGATCTGCCAGACGATCTCCGGCATCGGCCGCCATTGCCAGAACAGCAACAGCAGCGTCAGGCTCGCGAACAGCACATAGGTGCTGCGCTCGACCGATGCCGGGACGTATTGCGTCCACCACTGCTTGAACGGCTTGCGCGCCATCACACTGTGCTGGACGGCGAACAGCGACATCAGCGCGAGGTTGACGATCAGCGCCTGAGGCCAGGCGACCACGTCTCCGGAGTCGATATGCTTCGGGACCAGCAACTGATCGACGAAGCCGATGGCATAGAGAATGGTGACAAAAAAGACGGCATAGGCTGCAACCCCGTAGAGCAGGGCGAGAAGGCGTGACATGGCGAACTCCTTTGTTTCAAAAGGTGGTGTGCTGAAGATCGTCTGCGGCCTCCGCCGGCGGGCCGTCGCGGGTCTCGGGCCACGCCCGGTGGCGCACCGGATGCGCGACGGCGGATCGCTCGACCGCGGCACGACCCGCCATTGGCGCGGGTGGCGCCGGATACGGAAAGCTGTCGGGTCGCAATCGGCAGCGTGTCGTCGGATCACGGCGGATGTCGGCCTTGCTGTCGGCGGCGGGGCCTGCGCAGGTGCCGAGCGCCGCAAGGCCGCCAAGCACACCGAGTGCCAGCAGCCGGATGCGCAGTCCGGCCATCTGTCGGATGGCAATCAGGACGGCACCAAGGTGCGATATGCCGACAAGGACAACGTCCCGACCTGCGGTGATAGAGCCATCGGCATCGCGATCAGCGCGGCTGCCCAATGCGGGCGGCAGGGCGTTCGGGGCTGTCCCCCCGATGCCCTGCGATCCGACTTGCAGCGCAACATGGCGGGCGAAAAAGCGGTGCGGGTCGGTCCGCAGCGGGCTTGCCAGGAATTCGCCAACCGCAGCACGCGAAAGTCCAACCTGGGACAGATGACCGTCGTCGACGCGCGGCAGGCGCGCGATGGCACTGCGCATCAGCATGGCGCCGAATAGCCGAAAGCTGCGGTCCGCGGCCTTCAGGAGCCGTTTATTGATCATCATGCTCTCCATCGGCTAAAATGCGAAGCTGCCGCATGGCTTTGCTGTTGAGGCGGCGGAAGGTGATCGGAGGTTCAGGACCTCGTATGATCGAAACGCCGTCATCATTTGCAGCAACGCCGGATATCGATCGCGGAGGCAATTTGCTGGCTGAGATGTTGCGGTCGATCCGGCTCAGCGGATCGGTGTTTCTCAATGCGCGCCTGACGGCGCCATTCGAGCTGGTAAGTCCGAGGCATTTCGACGAGCAGACGCCGATGGCGCACTTGCGCCATGTCAGCATCTTTCATCTGATTGCCGCCGGTGAATCCGTGGTTGAACTGGCAAATGGTCAGCGCAGCACGGTCAGGGCCGGCGACGTCATGTTGATGCCGTTCCCCGACTCGCATCGCTTTTTTGGCGGTGAAGGCGGCGAGGTCGGTGTGGCCACCGAGCTGGTGCGCGCAGGCGTGCTCCCCGGCATGTGGACGATCGAGCATGGCGGCGGCGGGGAGGAAACCCGCATGGTGTGCGGCTTCATCGAGTCGTCGGAGCTGCTGTATTCGCCGCTGTTCCGCAGGCTGCCGCCGCTCCTGATCGACCGGCCCGGCGACGACAAGGTCAGCGCCATCCTGACATCGACGCTGAGCGAGATCCTTGCCTTGACGGCGGAGGCGACGCCCGGCAGCGAGATCATGATCGGCAGGCTGATGGAAATGCTGTTTGTCGAGGTGCTGCGCCGCTACGTCAGCGGCCTGCCGCCTAGCGCGCAAGGCTGGTTCGCGGCCCTGAACGATCCGCTGCTGGGTCGCGCGATGTGGCTCGTCCATAGCAATCCCGGACGCCGCTGGACCGTTGATGATTTGGCACGCGAAGCCGGCACGTCACGGACCGTGCTCGCCGAGCGCTTCAACGACGTGCTGGGCCAGGCACCGATCGAATACGTCACCAACTGGCGCATGCAACTGGCGGCGGAGCGGATGCGGACGGGCGCGGACAGCCTTGCGGTGATCGCCGGCGACGTCGGCTACGATTCAGAGGCTGCCTTCAACCGCGCCTTCAAACGCGTCACCGGCGTGGCGCCCGGCCGCTGGCGCGAGCATGCGCGCTCGGCACGCCCTTATCCAAGGCCCATGCGCACGGCGTGAGGCGATGGTGTTGCGGATACCTATTTCAGCGCGTCCGACACCAGCCTGAACTTCTGGATCCGCTTCGCGGTATCGACCTCCGCGGTATAGACGTTGCCCTTGGCGTCCACCGCCATGGCGTGAATCCAGTGAAACTGGCCGGCATTGCGGCCGTTGCGGCCGAACGAGCCCACCACCTTGCCGTCATCGCGATCGAGCACGCGGACCTCGTTGTTCTCGCCGTCGGCGGACAGCAGCCAGGTCTGCTTTGGATCGGGCCAGATCGCGATATCCCAGATCGCACCGTTGCCGAGGGTGCTCTTTTCGTAGAACCACTCCTTCACGAAGGAGCCGTCCTTCTTGAACACCTGAATGCGGTTGTTGATGCGGTCGCAGACATAAACCAGCCCGTCATTGGCGAGCTTCACGCAATGCACGGGATTGCCGAATTGCTGCGCCACGGGTGCAGCGGGATCGTAGGCCGCCTGCTTGTCATCGTTCGGTGGTTTGCCATAAGCGCCCCAGTGCCGCTTGTAGGCGCCCGTGGTGGTGTCGAACACGATGACGCGGCGATTGCCGTAGCCGTCGGCGACATAGATCTCGTTGGCGGCTTCGTCCACCGCAGTTTCGGCGGGCTTGCCGAGCTGCGTCGTGTCGTTGCTGCCTTTCGACGGCGCGATCTTGCCGATCTGCATCACGAATTTGCCGTCGGTGGTGAATTTCAGGATCACGTTGTCATTGTCGGCATTGCCGCCGATCCAGACGAACCCTTTGTCGTCGACCTCGATGCCGTGCTCGCGGCCGACCCATTCATAGCCTTCGCCGGGACCGCCCCAGGAGCGCAGCAGGTTGCCGTCGGCATCGAATTCCAGCACCGGCGGCGCCGAGATGCAGCACTTCGAACGCGGCGGATTGAGCGAGGCGCCTTTCTCGTCGTCGGTGAGCGAGCGCGGACGATGGATCATCCAGATATGGCCGTCCTTGTCGGTGGTGATGCCGCCGACCTGGCCGAGGATCCAGTTGTTGGGCAGCGGTTTCGGCCAGGCGGCATCGACCTCGAAGCGGGGGATATCGGCGGCGCGGGCAAGGGACAGCGTGGCGAGGGTGAATGTTGCAGCAAGTGCGAACGCGTGCAGGCGTGACGCCATGACGACCTCCCTGGTGGCTGCGGATTGTTTCCGCTTGGAGGGAAGTGTAGCCCGGATGCAGCGAAGCGCAATCCGGGGGACGAGCGATCGTTCACGCCGGCGCGCGGAATTCCATGATCGTGCTGGTCTTGTAGTCGCAGAATTTGCCCGTCTGCGTCCATGACGGCAGGCACAGCGGCAGGATCGCCTCCGCAGCCTGCGCCGGCGTGTCCAGCGTCTGAGGGTCCTCGCCGGGCATCACGATGGCGCGCATGTGGGTGCGGATCGGGCCGGGATTGAACAGGTTGACGCGCAGCGCCGTGGTCGCGGTCTCGTTGGCCCAGACGCGCACCATGGTTTCGAGTGCCGCCTTTGACACCGCATAGGGCCCGCGATAGGCGGCGGCCTTGTTGGCCGAGCCCGAGGTGACGAACACCGCGCGGCCGGCGTCGGACTGCTGCAACAGTGGCTCCATGCAGCGGATCAGTTGGAAATTGGCGGTGACGTTGACGGCCATCACCTCGTCCCAGGCCTTCGGCTCGATATGGCCGAGCGGCGACGACGGGCCGGCGATGCCGGCATTGCCGATCAGGATGTCGAGCTTGCCATGGCGCTCATGCAGCGCGGCGCCGAGCCGGGCGATGCCGTCGAAGTCAGTAAGGGAAAGCGGCACCAGCGTCGCGCTGCCGCCCTCGGCGCGGATAGCGTCGTCGAGTTCTTCGAGGCCGCCCTGGGTGCGTGCTACCGCGATGATATGCGCGCCGGCTCTGGCGAGGGCGAGGCACGTCGCATAGCCGATACCGCGCGAGGCGCCGGTGACGAGGGCGATGCGGGAGGCGAGGGGCTTGGTCATCGTCAAACTCTCAACGCGTCGTCCCCGCGAACGCGGGGGCCCATACGCCGCGAGGTTTATGTTCGGTGAAATCGTTTGTGTCTAATGTATCGTCCAAGCCGAGACCTCAGGGGTGATGGGTCCCCGCGTTCGCGGGGACGACACCAGCTCTGTCTGACAATCAGCTTGCTTCGGCCAGCAACGACAGCTGCCGGGGAGCGTCGATCTCGCTCATGTCGGTGAGGCGGGTCGGGTAGTCGCCGGTGAAGCAATGGTCGGCGAATTTCGGCTGCGCCGGGTTGCGGCCGGGTTCGCCCATGGCGCGGTAGATGCCGTCGACCGAGACAAAGGCCAGCGAATCCGCGCCGATCAGGTCGCGCATTTCTTCCAGCGTGTGGGTGGCAGCGAGCAGGCCCGCGCGGTCGGGGGTGTCGATGCCGTAGTAATCCGGATGGGTAATCGGCGGCGAGGCGATGCGGAAGTGCACTTCCTTCGCGCCGGCGTCGCGCATCATCTTGACGATCTTCTTCGACGTGGTGCCGCGCACCAGGCTGTCGTCGATCAGCACGATCCGCTTGCCTTCGATGGCAGCGCGGTTGGCCGAATGCTTCATGCGCACGCCCAGCTCGCGCACGCTCTGGGTCGGCTGGATGAAGGTGCGGCCAACATAATGGTTGCGGATGATGCCGAGTTCGAACGGCACGCCCGAGGCGCGGGAGTAGCCGATCGCAGCGGGCACGCCGGAGTCCGGCACCGGCACGATCACGTCGGCCTCCACATGGGTCTCGCGGGCGAGTTCCTCGCCCATGCGTTTGCGGGTGTCGTAGACCGAGCGGCCGCCGACGATGGAGTCGGGCCGCGCGAAATAGATGTATTCGAAGATGCAGGGCCGCGGCGCCTGCGGGGCGAACGGCTTGTGGCTTTGCCGACCGCTCTCGTCGAATACGATGACTTCGCCGGGCTCGATGTCGCGGACGTATTTCGCGCCGATGATGTCGAGGGCACAGGTCTCCGACGCCAGGATCGGGCAGCCGTCGAGTTCGCCGAGCACCAGCGGGCGGATGCCGAGCGGATCGCGGGCGCCGACCAGCTTCTTGTTGGTCAGCGACACCAGCGCATAGGCGCCCTCGATGGCGCGCAGCGCCTCGATGTAGCGGTCGATGAAGCGGTTGCGCTTGGAATGGGCGACGAGATGCAGGATCACCTCGGTGTCCGTGGTCGATTGCATCATCGAGCCGTTCCGGACGAGCTCGCGGCGCAGGGTCAGGCCGTTGGTGAGGTTGCCATTGTGCGCGACGGCAAAGCCGCCGGCATTGAGTTCGGCAAACAGCGGCTGGACGTTGCGGAGAATGGTTTCGCCGGTGGTCGAGTAGCGGGTATGGCCGATGGCGGCGGTGCCGGGCAGGCGGTCGATGACTTCGCGGCGGGAAAAGGTGTCGCCGACCAGGCCGAGGCGGCGTTCGGAATGGAAGCGCTTGCCGTCGAAAGCGACGATGCCGGCGGCTTCCTGGCCGCGATGCTGCAGGGCGTGCAGGCCGAGCGCAGTGATCGCCGCGGCGTCGGGATGGCCGTAGATGCCGAAGACGCCGCACTTTTCGCGCAGCATGTCACCGTCGAGATCGGAGTTGCGCATACTGTCGCTCGAAGGTGTGTCGTCGGAAGGGCTATGCATCGGGTCCATCGTGCCTCTCGGTTGTCGCAAGACGAATCTTGACAACGTGGGACTAACAACGAGGGACGCTCAGCGTCCCGCCGGCTTGCCGTCGATCAACTTCTTCAAGCTGTCGCGTGCAGGTTTCGAATAGCCTTCGCTGCCGGCCGGAGCATCCGGGGCAGCTTCGGTCGTATCCTCGTCTGGTTTGTTCTTCTTGAATTTCTTCAAGATGGTGTTTTCCGGGTCGTCCGGCAAGAGCGCCAGCAACCAATCACCGGTTCCCTGCAGCACGACGCGCGACTTCGCCAGTGTAACCCAGTCCGGGCGCTGCTTTTCGGGTACCAGCCATGAGAAAAACAGGAAGGCGACGACCACGATCAGGAGGCCGCGGGCAAGGCCGAAAAGGAAGCCAAGGGTGCGGTCGAGCGCGCCGATGCGCGAGTCGAGGATCATGTCGGAGATGCGTACCGTGATGATCGACACCACGATCAGCGTACCGACGAACACGCCGGCAACAACCACGACGCTGGCGACGGTGTCGTTGTTAAAATAGGTTTTTGCGGTCGGCAGCAGCTTCTGGAAGGCAAACAGCGTCACCAGCGCCGCGGCGCCCCAGGCCGCGATGGACAGGATCTCGCGCATGAAGCCACGCACCATCGCGAGCAGGCCGGAGATCAGCATCACGCCGAGCAGGACGAGGTCGAGAATTGTGATCGGCATCGGCTGGTCGGATCCGCTCAAAGGCCACAACCGCGAATCGACGCGGTCGGACCGTTTCTGGTGACGGTGATATGGCACGTCCGGCAAGGGCGGAAAACCGCAATTGCCGCCGAGATCACACCCATTTCCCGCATCGGCAAGATTGCCTTAACGGGCGTATGACTTGTTAGCGCAATGACTTGCGCGCCTGTTCTATAGCGGCCGGCGAACGGCGGGTCAGCCGTCCTGTCGCCTGAATCGCGCAGCCGCGGTGTTTTTATCCGGGGCTGTGGTTTTGGTGTTGTCGCGGTCCTGTTCGCGCGCCGGTTTGACGCCACGCGCGGCAATATCGGCCACCAGCGTGGTCAAGCCGCCGATGGTATTGAGAGACAGCCCGGCATCGCCGCCGGCGTCGCCGCGTGCCGACTCCGGCAGAATGGCGCGGCCGAAGCCGAGCTTGGCGGCTTCCTTCAGCCGCGCCGAGGTCTGCGCCACCGGGCGCACGGCGCCCGACAGCGAGATCTCGCCGAAATAGACCGCATCGGTGGGCAGCGGCGCATTGCAGAGCGACGAGACAAGCGCCGCCGCTGCGGCCATGTCGGCGGCGGGCTCGTTGATGCGCAAGCCGCCGGCCACGTTGAAATAGACGTCGTAGCCGGAGAGCTTGACGCCGCAATGCGCCTCCAGCACTGCGAGCACCATGGACAGCCGGGACGAGTCCCAGCCGACCACTGCACGACGTGGTGTGCCCAGCGTCGTCGGCGCAACCAGAGCCTGCAGCTCCACCAGCACGGGGCGGGTGCCTTCCATGCCGGCAAACACCGCGGTGCCGGGCGAGCCGAGATCGCGGTCCGATAGAAACAGTTCGGACGGGTTCGACACTTCGCGCAGGCCGAGGCCGGTCATCTCGAACACGCCAATTTCGTCGGTCGGCCCGAAACGGTTCTTCACTGCGCGCAGGATGCGGAACTGCTGCGAGCCTTCGCCTTCGAACGACATCACCGCATCGACCATGTGCTCGACCACGCGGGGTCCGGCAATCTGGCCGTCCTTGGTGACGTGGCCGACCAGGATGATGGTGGCGCCGGATTTCTTGGCGAAGCGGATCAACGCCTGGGCCGAGGCGCGCACCTGGGTGACGGTGCCCGGCGCCGATTCCACGGTGTCGGTCCACATGGTCTGGATCGAGTCGATCACGATCAGCCGCGGTACCGCGCCTTCGGACAGCGTGGCGACGATGTCCTCGACCGAGGTCTCCGAGGCCAGCTGCACGGCGGCATCGGCAAGGCCGAGGCGGGCGGCGCGCAGCCGCACCTGCGCCACGGCTTCTTCGCCGGAGATGTAAACGACGCGGTGGCCGGCGCGCGCCATCATCGAGGTCGCCTGGGTCAGCAGCGTCGACTTGCCGATGCCGGGGTCGCCGCCGATCAGCAGGATCGAGCCGCGCACAAAGCCGCCGCCGGTGACGCGGTCGAGTTCGGCCATGCCCGAGGGAATCCGCGGCGCGTCCTGGCTCTGGCCGGTCAGGCTCTCAAGATGGAACGTGCGCCCCTTGCGCTTGCTGCGCGCGCTGACGGGGATCGTGGTGGCGCCGGTGGTGTCTTCCTCCGACAGCGTATTCCACTCGCCGCAGGAATCGCACTTGCCCTGCCACTTGTTATAGGCGGCGCCGCAATTCTGGCAGACGAAGGAAAGGACGTTCTTGGCCATGGAAGGGATTCGCGGTGACGGGACGAGGAGTGGTTAGCACGGAAAGGGCAAGGCTGCCGCGATCTTCGACAGCCCGAGCGGCACTTTCGAACGGCAAATCGCGACGCCCCATCAACAACAGATCTTGATGCATCGCCAGCGCCGACAGGCAGCGGTTTCTGGCGCAGGCGGCTAAGCTTTGTATGCATCGCATTTTCCATCGTCACGGCTTTGGCACACACTGTGAGCTCACCGACGATCACGAACGCCAAGGTGCGACGTGACGTCGTAGTTGCCGCCGAAATCATCTCCTAGCTGTTGCGCAAGCCGTCCGGCGTGAAGCGCGCCGAACCGGCCCGACAGGCCGTCGCGGTGCGACGGCGCAACGGAGCGCTGCATCCGCAGTCGCTCATGGCGATCGGAGGAAGGTCCATGAACCGCAATCCCATGATCCACTTGCAGAGCCACGCCGCGATCCGGCCGCAGGCGACTGCGTTCTGGTTCGGCAACGACGTCTGGAGCTATCATCGCCTGGCCGTGCAGTCGGCGCGGCTGGCGCGCGGGCTGATCCGGCGCGGCGTGCGGCGTGGCGACCGTGTCGCGCTGCATATGATCAACAGGCCGGAAATGCTGGTCGCCTATGCCGCGTGCCTACAGCTTGGCGTCACTGCAGCGCCGCTGCGCACGGCCTATACGAGCGCGGAGTTGCTGCCGCTTTTGAAGCGTCTGCAACCGGCGCTGTATCTCGGCGATGCCGGGCTATATGCCGGCGTCGCCGGCGCGACGGCGTCGAGCCTGCCATTCGACCGGCGCTTCGTCGTCGACGGGGCCGTCGACGACCGCCGCATACGGCCTTTTGAGGACCTGCTCGACGCTTCCAGCGACGACATGCCGGCGGTGTTCGATGCCGAGGCGCCGGCGGTGCTGATCAGCACGTCGGGAACCACGGGGGAGCCCAAGCTGGTCGTCCATACCCACGCGACGTTGTCGGCGACCACCGCGATGGGATGCGAAAGCTTCGGTCTTCAGAGCGACGATATCGCGCTCGGGCATTTGCCGCTGGCGCATATCAGCGGATTGATCTGCTACCTGTTCAATCTGCGAAAGGGCATCCCGTTTGCGCTGATGGCCTCGCTCGATCCGGACCAGTTGCTCGATGCCATCGAGCGCCGGCGCTGCACCACGATGATTGGATTTCCATCGACCTATGCCGGGCTCGTGGAACGCCAGCAGCAACAGCAGCGCGACGTGCAATCGCTGCGCCTCTGCTTCACCGGCGGTGACAGCTGCCCGATCGAATTGCAGACGCGTTTTCAGGAGGTCACGGGCGTGCCGCTGTTGAACATCTGGGCGGCCACCGAGGCCATCGGATCGGTCACCAGCGGGAAGCAGCGAGGACCGGTGACGCGCGTTGTGCCGGGCGCGCAGGTGCGCCTGGTCGACGCCCAAGGCCGCGAGGTAGGCCCGGGCGAGACCGGCGAACTCTGCGTCCGCGGCGCCAACGTGTTTCGCGGCTACTGGAATCAGCCGGGCGCGACCGCCGAGGTGCTGAAGGACGGCTGGTATCACACCGGCGACCTGATGCGGCAGGGTGAGGGCGACGAGCTGTGGTTCGTCGGTCGGCAGAAGGACATCATCATCCGCAACGGCACCAACATCTCACCGGTCGAGGTGGAGAACGCGCTGGTGGCGTCGCACCCGGCGGTGCAGCAGGCGGCGGTGGTCGGCACGCCGGACGGCGCGAGCGGGCAGCGCGTCGTAGGCTTCGTCAAGCTTCGGCCCGATGCCGAAGAGGGCGTCACTGCCGATGTCCTGCGCATCGCCGCGCAGCGCCTCGCACATTACAAGGTGCCGGAACGGCTCGTGGTCATCGACAAGATCCCGCTCAACATGCTCGGCAAGGTCGATCGCAAGACGCTCGCCGCCATGGCGCTGCGCGACGCCTGACTGCGCGGCCGTGTGGCGGAGCAGTCGATATTCGATTGCTTCGCCGCACGGTCATTTTTGGTTCAGTATGGAGCGCAATCAGCCCGGGACAATCGGCGACTTCGCCTTGTGGAACGCCGCCAGCACCTGCGGGTCGAGCTTGAGATGGGCCTGCACCAGTTCGGGCGGCGTCAGCGCCAGCCACTGGTTCAGGGAGACGTCGGCATAGGTGCTGCTCTTGAACATTTCGAGGACGCGCAGTGTGGTGGTGCCGGTGTTCTCGATGTAGTGCCCGGTGGCGAAGGGAACATAGCCGACGTCGCCGGCCGTGTAGTCGAAAGTGCGGGCCTGGCCTGATCCCGCGAACACGCCCATGCGGGCTTGGCCTTCAATGTAGTACTGCCACTCATTGGTGTTCGGGTGCCAATGCAGTTCGCGCAGGCCGCCGGGCTCGACCTCGACCAGGGCGGCAGAGATCGTCTTCGAGGCCGGGAAATTGCTGGTATCGACGATCCGCACCGTGCCGCTCTTGGTCTTAATCGGCTGCTGGGCCATCAGCTTGTGGCTGAAGCTCTGCGGCACCAGCTTGCCGCCAGCGACCTTGTCGGAGTCAAGCGAGCCTGGCACGGGGGCCGCGAAGATGTAGAGCTGGCTCGGGTCAGGTACCTTGTCGAACGCGTTTTCGGCGACACCAAAATTCTTCGCCAGCACCTCCGGCGGCACGTGCTTGATCCAGTCGCTCAGCAGGAAGGTGTTGTCCTCGTCGAACTCGCCGTCGTCGAACACCAGCAGGAATTCGCAACCGTCGGGGCCGAGGCCCTGGATCGAATGCGGCACGCCGGAGGGGAAATACCAGAGATCGCCGACATTGACGTCATCCGCGAAATTGTTGCCGTCCTGATCCACCGCCGTGATGCGCGCGCTGCCGTAGAGCATGTAGGCCCATTCGCCCGCCTTGTGCCAATGCAGCTCGCGCACGCCGCCGGAATTCAGCCGCATGTTAACGCCGGCCACGTCCTTGGAGACGCCGAGTTCGCGCACGGTGACCTGACGCGTCCAGCCACCGGATTCCTGGCGGACATGGGCATCGGAAAACGAGAAGCGCAGATTGGGCAGGGTGCCGTGATCGGTTGCGGGCGGCACCAGCAGGTCGGGGTTCTGCGCGTCGCGCGAGAGGTTGCGCGGTCCGGGATCGGTGCCGCCGTGACCGGGGCGCTGCGGCTGCGGCGTGCCGGTGGCCGCGTGGGCCGAAGTCGCTGCAAACAAGCCGCCCGCGGCTGTCGCCGCCAGGATCGTACGTCGTGAAATGTCGTCCATCATCGCCTCTGTCATTGGTTCGCCGGCAATCAACGCGGGCGCGAGCTCCCTTGTGGACCCCGGGGCGGTCGTCGCTAAACCAATGTTTGGTGAGGTTGTGTGAGAAGAAGTTGATGGAGATGTGCCGGAACTATTACTTCGCGCATCATTCCGAGCGTCATCGCCCGGCTTGACCGGGGCGACCTAGTATTAAGTGCCGTTGGTTTATATCAGCACCGTCGCGGCGTGCTGGGTCACCCGCTTTCGCGGGTGATGACGTCTGTTATTGCAGTGTCGGTTGTGCCTTGGCCGCAGGCTCATCACCGCCTTTGTAGATCCGCTGGTAGCGGCGGCCGAGGCTGGTCAGTACCTCGTAGCCGATGGTGCCGTAGTGATGCGCGAGTTCGTCGACGGTGATGCCATCGCCGATCAGCGTCACCAGCTGGCCGCGGCGCGAGGCCTCGGCCGGCACGTCGGTGATGTCGACCGCCAGCAGGTCCATGGAGACACGGCCAGCCACCGGGCAGCGCTTGCCGGCGACAACCACCTCGGCGCCGCGGCTGCCGTCGCTTGAGCCGGCAGCGCGGAAATAGCCGTCGGCATAGCCGGCGGCCACGATCGCGATCCGCGTGGCGCGGCGCGCCACCCAGCTGGCGCCGTAGCCGACGCTGTCGCCGCGCGCGATCTGCCGCACCTGGACGATGCGGGCCTTCAGATCGATCACCGGCAGCATCGGATTGGCGGCTTCCGGCGTCGGGTTGACGCCGTATAGCGCCGCACCCGGGCGCACCAGGTCAAACTGGAAGGATGGGCCGAGGAAGATGCCGGCGGAATTGGCGAGCGAGGCCGGCACGCCGGAGAAATGATGCGCGATCTCGCGAAATGCGTGCGCCTGCCGGGCATTGAGCGGATGGTTGAGGCTGTCGGCGCAGGCGAGGTGGCTCATCACCAGTGTGACGCCGTGATTGCCACCGGCGATGCGCGGCACCATCGCCTGCGCGTCGGCGACGCTGAAGCCGAGCCGGTTCATGCCGGTGTCCACATGGATCGCCGCGCCGCCGCGCCAACCGCTATACCGGCGGAAGGCTTCCCATTCGGCATATTCGTTGAGGTCGCCGATCACCGGCTGGACATTGATCGCGGCCAGCGCGTCGCCCGGACTCTGCAGCAATCCGTTCAGCAGATAGATCGCGGCCTCGGGAGCAGCAGTGCGCGCAGCGCGCGCCTCGTCAAGGGTGGCGACGAAAAATGTCTTGCATCCGGCGCGGGCGAGGGCCCGCACCACCGGATCGATGCCGCAGCCATAGGCGTCGGCCTTGACGGCGGCGCCGCATTCGGCGGGCACGGCGGTCTTTTCCAGCTTGCGCCAGTTGCTGACGATGGCGTCGAGATCGATGGTCAGGATGCCGGTCGCGACGGCGTCGGAGCCGGGTGCTGGTGCGACGTCGGCGGCTTTGAGATCGGACATGCTGTTCATCGGCCTACGATAGGCTTCGGGCGGCGGCGGTTCAACCGCGCGCTACTCGTGCTGGGTCGGCATGCGGTCGCCGTCGGCGAGGTCGCTGAAGCGGGTGAACTGGCCCTCAAACTGCAGGCCGACGGTGCCGGTGGGGCCGTGGCGCTGCTTGGCGACGATGCATTCCGCCTTGCCGTGCACCAGCGACATGTCGAGCTGCCACTTCTCGTGCTCCGGCGTGCCGGGCTTCGGCTCCTTGCTCTGCAGGTAGTATTCCTCGCGGTAGACGAACATCACCACGTCGGCATCCTGCTCGATCGATCCGGATTCACGCAAGTCGGCGAGCTGCGGGCGCTTGTCCTCTCGGCTTTCGACCTGACGCGACAGCTGCGACAGCGCGATGATCGGGACGTTGAGCTCCTTCGCCAGCGCCTTCAGATTGGTGGTGATTTCCGTGACTTCCTGCACGCGGTTGTCGGAGCGCTTGCCGGAGCCCTGCAGCAGCTGGATGTAGTCCACGATGATGACGTCGAGGCCCTTCTGGCGCTTCAGGCGGCGGGCGCGGGCGGTGAGCTGCGAAATGGAGAGGCCGCCGGTTTCGTCGACGAACAGCGGCAGGTTCTGCAGCTTGATGGTGTAGTCGCGGACCTTGTCGAACTGGTCCTGGGAGATGCCGCCGCGGCGGATCAGGCTCGACGAGATCTCGGTCTGCTCGGCGAGAATACGCGTCGCGAGCTGTTCGGCCGACATTTCGCAAGAGAAGAAGCCGACAATGCCGCCATTGATGGTCTTGTAGGTGCCGTCGGGCTGCAGTTCCGAGCGATAGGCGTCGGCGATGTTGAAGGCGATGTTGGTGGCGAGCGAGGTCTTGCCCATGGCGGGACGGCCGGCCAGCACGATCAAATCGGAGCGCTGCAGGCCGCCCATGCGGGCGTCGAGGTCGCGCAGGCCGGTGGAGACGCCGGACAGCTTGCCATCGCGCTGATAGGCGTTGGCGGCCATGTCCAGCGCTGTGGTCATCGCCTGGGAGAATTTCTGGAAGCCGCCGTCGTAGCGGCCGGCTTCGGCCAGTTCGTAGAGCCGGCGCTCGGCGTCCTCGATCTGCGCCCGTGGCGCAAAATCGACGGGGGCGTCATAAGCAACGTTGACCATGTCGGTGCCGACGCCGATCAGCTGACGGCGAATCGCCAGCTCGTAGATGGTCCGGCCATAGTCCTGGGCGTTGATGATCGTGGTCGCTTCCGCGGCGAGGCGGGCGAGATATTGCGCGACCGTCATGCCGCCGAGGTCGGTATCCGCGGACAGGAAGGTCTTCAGGGTCACGGGGGTCGCGACCTTGCCGGCCCGGATGATGCTGGCGGCGGTGTCGAAAATGGTCTGGTGGATCGGCTCGAAGAAGTGTTCCGACTTCAAAAAGTCCGAGACCCGGTAGAACGCGTCGTTATTGACCAGCATCGCACCCAGCACGCCCTGTTCGGCCTCGATATTGTGAGGCGCGCTCCGGTAGGCGGGAACGCCTGCTTCGGGGGCGAGCTTGAGGACGTTGGATTCGAG
>JBEVEC010000029.1:0-6588 GCA_040512975.1 Tardiphaga sp.
GCCTTCGGCAGGTCGCCGACCACCACAAGATTGTCGGCGGCGACGACGACATTTGCCTTGGCCTGCAGCGCGCCGAGCCGCGCCATCTTCTCGTCGCCGAGCAAATTGTAGCTGATCAGGATGTCGTCGATCCCGGCCTCGGCCATGATCTCGGCCTCGCCGAGCTTCTGGCAGGTGATGCCCTTGGCGCCCGCCGCGATCTGCATCTTGGCGATGACCGGGCTCTTGTGCGTCTTGATATGCGGCCGGTTGGCGACACCGGCATCGTCGCAGACCTTCTGGATCCGCGCGATATTGCGCTCGACGCGGTCCATGTCGATGACCAAGGCAGGGGTGCCGTAGTCGCGCGAGATTCGTGCAGCAAGCGATGTCGTCATGTCACGCGTTCTCGATCTCTTCGCGGAGCATTTCCAGCTCCAGCCATTGCTCTTCGGATTCCTGCAACTCCTTCTGCGCCTTCGACAGCGCAGCGGTTGCGGTGTCGAACTTCTTGCGATCCTTCTTGTAGAGATTGGGATCGTCGAGATGGCGTTGCTGCTTGGCGATTTCCGAACGCAGATTGTCCATCGCCTTCGGCAGCGTATCAAGCGCGTGCTTTTCCTTGAAGTTCATCTTGCGCTTCGCCGCCGGCTTTGATGCGTCCGACTTGCCGTTGCCCTTCGCGACCACCGCGTCCACGGTCTTCGCCTCGCGCTTCAGGTCGGCGCCGCGCTGCGCCAGCATGTCGGTGTAGCCGCCGGCATATTCCATCCACTTGCCGTCGCCTTCCGGCACGATCACCGAGGTGACGACGCGGTCGAGAAAGTCGCGGTCATGGCTGATCAGGATCACGGTGCCCGGGTAATCGCTGAGCATTTCCTCGAGCACGTCGAGGGTCTCAAGATCAAGGTCGTTGGTCGGTTCGTCCAGTACCAGCACGTTGGATGGTTTTGCCAATGCGCGCGCCAGCATCAGCCGGCCGCGCTCACCGCCGGACAGCACCTCCAGCGGCGTGCGCATCTGCTCCTGCCCGAACAGGAAGTCCTTCATGTAGCCGACCACGTGCTTCGGCTGGCCGTTGACCATCACATGGTCGCCGCGACCCCCGGTGAGGGCCTCCGCCAGCGTGGTCTTCGGATTGAGGCTTTCGCGGTGTTGGTCGAGGGTCGCCATCTCGATATTGGCGCCGAAGCGGACGGTGCCGGAATCCGGCGGCTCGGTGCCGGTCAGCATGTTGATCATGGTGGTCTTGCCGGCGCCGTTAGGGCCGACCACGCCGATGCGGTCGCCGCGCTGGACGCGGATCGAGAAGTCGTCGACGATCTTGCGGTCGCCATAGCTGCGCGAGATGTTCTTGGCCTCGAAGATCAGCTTGCCGGATTTCTCGGCTTCGGCTGCGGCGAGCGACGCGTTGCCGGTGGCGCCGCGATAGTCGCGGCGCTGCTCGCGCAATTCATGCAGGCCGGCGAGGCGCTTGACGTTGCGCTTGCGGCGGCCCGAGACGCCGTGGCGCAACCAGTGTTCCTCGTTGACGATCTTGCGGTCGAGCTTGTGCTGATCGCGTTCTTCCTCGGCGAGCACGTCGTCGCGCCACTGTTCGAAGGCCGAGAAACCCTTGTCGATCTGGCGGATCTGGCCGCGGTCGAGCCAGGCGGTGGCGCGCGACAGATTGCTGAGGAAGCGGCGGTCATGGCTGATCAGCACCAGCGCGCAGCGCCGCGAGGCCAGTTCGCCTTCCAGCCATTCGATCGTGGTGAGGTCGAGATGGTTGGTCGGCTCGTCGAGCAGCAGGATGTCCGGCTCTGGCGCCAGCACCCGGGCCAGCGCCGTGCGGCGGGCCTCGCCGCCGGACAGGTTGTTGGGGTCTTCATGACCGGTGAGGCCAAGCTGCTCCAGCAGGTACTGCGCCTGATAGATGTTGTCGGCGTCATGCATGCCGGCTTCGACATAGGCCAGGGTGGTGGCAAAGCCCGAGAAGTTGGGCTCCTGCGGCAGATACTGCACGGTGGCGCCGGGCTGCACGAAGCGGCTGCCCTTGTCGTTGTCGACGAGGCCCGCGACGATCTTCAGCAGCGTCGACTTGCCGGAGCCGTTGCGGCCGATCAGGCAGACGCGCTCGCCCTGGCTGACCGAGAGTTCGACACCGTTGAGCAGCGGCGTGCCGCCGAACGTCAGCGAGATGTCTTTGAGCTGGATAAGGGGAGGAGCCATGAAGATCAGTTCAACTTTGTTTCGGCGCGGGCGCAAAGGCCGGGTCGCGCTGGATGCGGCGGATGGTTTGATCCAAGGCCGACAGGAACGCCGAGCGGTCGCGCGGCGCGAATGATTTGGGGCCACCGGTGATCTCCCCCGACGACCGCAGATCGGTCATCAGGTTGCGCACCGCCAGCGTCATCCCGATGGATTGTTCGGTGAACGGCTTGCCGTTGGGCGCGATCACCGCGGCACCCGCCTTGACGCAGCGGCTGGCCAGCGGAATGTCGGCCGTCACCACGATATCGCCCTTCGTGGCGCGTTCCGCAATCCAGTCGTCGGCCGCGTCCATGCCGGAGCCGGCGGCGATCATCTCGATCGACGGATCCTGCGGAATGCGGATGAAGTTCCCGGCGACCACGCTGACCGGCAGGCTGAAGCGGGCGGCGACGCGGTAGATCTCGTCTTTGACCGGGCAGGCGTCGGCGTCGATGTAGATGCGTGTGGTCAAGCGTTCACGATTGTCAGCGGGATCAAAAGGTTCCAGGCGGAGCCCGGCGTTTTCGGACGGTCCGTTGCCCGCCCGCTGCCTTGCCCTGCATATGGTGACGGGTATCATCTCCGGCCAATGCGAACACGCAAATTCGCGCATTTCCAGGAGGAATCATGACCAGACGGCTCGAACCGTACCGCGTCGCAGCCTTCAATACGGCCAAACAGTCCGAAAACAAGATGCATGACGACAGCGTCGCACGGAAATTCGGCTTCAGCGGCGGTCTGGTGCCGGGTGTCGACGTGCTGGCCTACATGATCCACCCGCCGGTGCAGGCCTGGGGGCGCGAGTTCCTCGCGCGCGGCCTGATCGAGGCGCGCTTCACCAAGCCCGTCTATGACGGCGAGACCGTTGAGATCATCGCCGAAGCGGACGGCGAGGGGCTGGCGCTGCGTGTCGAGGGCCGCAGCGAGGTCCGCGCCAACGGCACGGCATCGCTGACCGCCCGACCTTTGGCGCCCTCGCTGGCCGATTACCCGGACACCGAGCCGGTGGCCCGGCGGCTGCCGGTGGATGCGGAGTCCTACCGGCTCGACAAATGGCTCGGTTCGGCGCCGCGGGTGTGGCCGGAAGACGGGCTGGCGGAATATCTGGATGAGGTCCGCGAAGCCGACGGTTTCTATCTGCGCGAGGGCATCGTCCATCCCGGCGTGCTGCAGCGGATCATGAACAAGGTGCTGGTGGACAATGCCGTCCTGGGCCCGTGGATTCACGTCGGCAGCCGCATGCAGATGCTCGCCACCGCCCGCACCGATGACGAACTGATCGCGCGGGCGCGGGTGACGGGCAATTACGAGAAGAAGGGGCATCGATTTGTCGAACTCGACGCGCTGATCGTCGCCAACGGCACGACAGTGGTGGCGCACTGCCAGCACGTGGCGATCACCCAGCCGCGCGAGGTGGTGGCGGCTTAATCTGTTCCCTCCCCCAAGCGCGCGCAGGCGCGCGCCGCGGGGAGGGTGGCGCGCTTGAGAGCGCAGCGAACAAGCGTGACGGGTGGGGTGCTCCACAACGAGGCTTCCGCTGTAGCTCCCCACCCCGGCCTCCGCCTAACGAAGCTTCGCTTCGTCAGGCTCGGCCGACCCTCCCCGCTGCGCGGCTTCGCCGCTTGGGGGAGGGATACCGCTGGCGCCTCGTTCCCCCAATTCCTATGTGCAATCGCCGCATAAACCGCCGTGCCTAAATCTTGCTCGGGAACCGTGAATCCGTGGCCTTGGCTTGCCAGATATGGTATCTGGCGGGCTTCCTGACCGTCCCTCGTGACCGCCCGCAGCTCGCCAGAGGCCGCGGCGGTGGAGATATTACCGATGACCACTTCGGCCCATACCGGATCCGCGCCCGACACGTTCTTCTCCGCCACGCTTGCGCAGGCCGATCCGGAGATCGCCGAGGCGATCAAGGGCGAACTCGGCCGCCAGCGTCACGAGATCGAGCTGATTGCGTCGGAAAACATCGTCAGCCGCGCCGTGATGGAGGCGCAGGGCTCGGTGATGACCAATAAATACGCCGAGGGCTATCCCGGCGCGCGCTATTACGGCGGCTGCGAATTCGTCGACATTGCCGAGAACCTGGCCATCAAGCGCGCCAAGAAGCTGTTCGGCGCGGGCTTTGCCAATGTGCAGCCGAATTCCGGCAGCCAGATGAACCAGGCAGTCTTTTTGGCGCTGCTGCAGCCCGGTGACACCTTCATGGGCCTCGACCTCGCCGCTGGCGGCCATCTGACCCACGGCTCGCCGGTCAACATGTCCGGCAAGTGGTTCAAGCCGGCGCATTACACCGTGCGCGCGGACGACCAGCTGCTCGACATGGACGCCATTGCCAAGCAGGCCGAGGAGGTCAAGCCGAAGCTGATCATCGCCGGCGGCTCGGCCTATTCGCGCACCTGGGACTTCAAGCGTTTCCGCGAGATCGCCGACAACGTCGGCGCCTATCTGCTGGTGGACATGGCGCATTTCGCCGGCCTCGTCGCCGGTGGCGCGCACGCCTCGCCGGTGCCGCATGCCCACGTCACCACCACGACCACCCACAAGTCGCTGCGCGGCCCGCGCGGCGGGCTGATCCTCACCAATGACGAGGCGCTGCACAAGAAGCTGAACTCGGCGATTTTCCCGGGCCTGCAGGGCGGCCCCCTGATGCATGTCATCGCCGCCAAGGCCGTGGCGTTCAAGGAAGCGCTGCAGCCGGATTTCAAGGTCTACGCGAAGAACGTCGTGGAAAACGCCCGTGCACTGGCGGAAACGCTGCGCGCGCAGGGTTATGACATCGTCTCCGGCGGCACCGACAACCATCTGATGCTGGTCGACCTCCGGCCGAAGGGTCTGAAGGGCAACGCGTCGGAGAAGGCGCTGGTCCGCGCCGGCATCACCTGCAACAAGAACGGCGTGCCGTTCGATCCCGAGAAGCCGTGGATCACCTCGGGCATCCGCCTCGGCACCCCCGCCGCGACGACGCGCGGCTTCGGCATCGCCGAGTTCAAGCAGACCGGCGAGATGATTGCAGAAGTCCTGAGCGCGGTGGCGCAGAGCGGCGACGGCGCGGCGCCGCTGGTGGAAGCCGCGGTGAAGCAGAAGGTGCGGGCCCTGACGGATCGTTTCCCGATCTATCAGTAAGCCGCTCCTGGAAGGGCCGCGCGGTCAGACGATCGCGCGGTAGGGCTTTTTGGAAGGTGTGCTGGAATGCGATGTCCGAACTGCAACAGCCTCGATACGCAGGTGAAGGACTCGCGTCCCGCGGAAGACTCCGCGGTGATCCGGCGGCGGCGCGTCTGCGTCGCATGCAATTTCCGCTTCACCACCTTCGAGCGCGTGCAGTTGCGCGAACTCACGGTGATCAAGCGCAACGGCCGCCGCGTGCCGTTCGATCGCGACAAGCTGGTGCGCTCGCTGTCGATTTCGTTGCGAAAACGCCCGGTCGATCCGGAGCGGATCGAAACGCTGGTGTCGGCCATCGTGCGCGAACTGGAAAGCGGTGGCGAGGCCGAGATCTCGTCGGAGACCATCGGCGAGATCGTGATGGAGCATCTGCGCGGCCTCGACGACGTGGCCTATGTGCGCTTCGCCTCGGTGTACCGCAATTTTCGCGAGGCCAAGGATTTCGAGGCAGTGCTCGGCGAACTGCATGCCGAGGATGACGACCGCCCGGCGGTGATCCGCAAATGATCTTCCGCATCCTGGAAGATCAATACGCTCAGAAATCTGCTGAGGCGAAAACGGCCGACCTGCGCTTCATGCAGTTGGCGCTCACGCTCGGTCGGCGCGGGCAGGGGCGGACCTGGCCCAATCCGGCCGTCGGCGCCGTGGTGGTCAAGGATGGCGTGATTGTCGGCCGCGGCTGGACGCAGCCCGGCGGACGGCCCCATGCCGAGCCGGTGGCCCTGGCGCAGGCCGGCGAGGCCGCGCGCGGCGCCACGCTGTATGTGACGCTTGAGCCGTGCTCGCATTTCGGCAAGTCGCCGCCGTGTGCCGACGCGATCCTCGCCGCCGGCCTCGCCCGCGTGGTCGCGGCCATCGAGGATCCCAATCCGGAGGTCGCGGGGCAGGGCCATGCGCGGCTGCGCGCCGCCGGCATCCGGGTCGATGTCGGGCTCTGTGCCGGGGAGGCCGCGCGCGATCACGCCGGCCATTTCCGCCGCATCCGCGACAAGCGCCCGCACGTGGTGCTGAAGCTCGCAGTGTCGCCTGATGACAAGATCGCCGCCGCCGGCCACAAGCCCGTCGCCGTCACCGGCGAGCGCGTGCGGTCGCGCGTGCATCTGTTGCGCGCGCAATGCGACGCGGTGCTGGTCGGCATCGGCACGGTGAACGCGGACAATCCGGAATTGACCTGCCGGCTGCCCGGCATGGCCAGGCGCTCGCCGGTGCGCG
>JBEVEC010000047.1:0-4074 GCA_040512975.1 Tardiphaga sp.
TTGATATCCGCGCAGCCAAATTGACCGGCAACCGCATTGCGACCGATTGGAAACTCCATGAGCACGATCCTGAAGAGCCTGCCCACAGGGGAAAAAGTCGGCATCGCGTTTTCGGGCGGTCTCGACACCAGCGCGGCGCTGTTGTGGATGAAGCAGAAGGGCGCGCGTGTTTTCGCCTACACCGCCAATCTCGGCCAGCCGGACGAGGCCGATTACGACGAGATCCCGCGGAGAGCGCTCGGCTTCGGCGCCGAGAAGGCCCGGCTGGTGGATTGCCGCATGCAGCTCGTCCATGAGGGCATCGCCGCGATCCAGTCCGGCGCATTCCATATCTCGACCGGCGGCATCACCTACTTCAACACCACGCCGCTTGGGCGGGCCGTCACCGGCACCATGCTGGTCGCGGCGATGAAGGAGGATGGCGTCAACATCTGGGGCGACGGCTCGACCTACAAGGGCAACGACATCGAGCGGTTCTACCGCTACGGCCTGCTGACCAATCCAAGCCTCAAGATCTACAAGCCCTGGCTCGACCAGCAATTCATCGACGAGCTCGGCGGCCGCGCCGAGATGTCGGCGTTCCTCACCGCCAACGGCTTCGACTACAAGATGAGCGCCGAGAAGGCCTATTCGACCGACAGCAATCTGCTCGGCGCCACCCACGAGGCCAAGGATCTCGAAAGCCTCGCCAGCGGCATCCGGATCGTCAATCCGATCATGGGCGTGCCGTTCTGGCGCGACGATTGTGCCGTCAAGGCCGAGACCGTCACGGTGCGGTTCGAGGAGGGCCAGCCGGTCGCGCTGAACGGCCAGGGCTTCGCTGACCCGGTCGCGCTGTTTCTCGAAGCCAACGCCATTGGCGGCCGCCATGGCCTCGGCATGAGCGACCAGATCGAGAACCGCATCATCGAGGCCAAGAGCCGCGGCATATACGAGGCGCCCGGCATGGCGCTGCTGCACATCGCCTATGAGCGGCTCGTCACCGGCATCCACAACGAGGACACCATCGAGCAGTATCGGATCAGCGGCATGCGGCTGGGCCGGCTGCTCTATCAGGGCCGCTGGTTCGACTCGCAGGCGCTGATGCTGCGCGAAACCGCGCAGCGCTGGGTGGCGCGCGCGGTCACCGGCGAGGTCACGCTGGAGCTGCGCCGCGGCAACGACTACTCGCTGCTGAACACCGAGAGCCCGAACCTGACCTATCAGCCGGAGCGGCTGAGCATGGAGAAGGTGGAGGATGCGGCGTTCACGCCGGCCGACCGCATCGGCCAGCTGACCATGCGCAACCTCGACATCACCGACACCCGCGCCAAGCTGAAGCTCTACACCGACACCGGCTTGTTGTCGGGCCCGGAAGGCTCCGAGATCTTCAAGCTGGAAAACGACAAGGGCTGACGCGCGGGGCGCGACCACGGCCCCGATCCTCGCGCAGTGCGGGCGCAAGTGTCGAAACATATCGGTGTCGTCCCGGCGAACGCCTGGACCCAAACCGCGTGATGTTCGAAAGAGGCACGCGGCTAATACCGCGCTAACAATCCAACCCTGTGTTTATGGGTCCCCGCGTTCGCGGGGACGACGCTGAGAATTGCGCAAGAAAGTGTCACAACAAACATGGCCGGGATCGCTCCCGGCCATTCAGGCTGCTGACAAAGTCCTCGCCTTTGGCGGGGACTTTTGATTCAGTGGTGCATGCTTCGCAAACCCTCGCCGCAACAGACCGCGCTGGAGATGGTAAGTCTCGACGGCCTGGTTCCGAAGGATCACCTGCTTCGCAAGATCGAGGCGGTGATCGATTTCTCCTTTATCCATGACCGTGTTGCCGGACTTTATTGCCCGGACAACGGCCGCCCACCGCTCGATCCGACGGTGATGTTCAAGGCGCTGTTCATTGGGTACCTGTTCGGGGTGCGCTCCGAACGGCAGTTGGTGCGGGAGATCGAGGTCAACGTCGCTTATCGGTGGTTTTTGGGCCTGAAGCTGACCGATCCAGTGTTTGACGCCTCGACGCTGAGC
This sequence comes from Tardiphaga sp., assembly GCA_040512975.1. GTDB lineage: Bacteria > Pseudomonadota > Alphaproteobacteria > Rhizobiales > Xanthobacteraceae > Tardiphaga. Next base: position 2,014 of record JBEVEC010000047.1, read on the forward strand.
CAGAACCGGCGGCGGCGCTACAACGACACGAGCGTTGCACAGGACATCTTTGATGCGATCGTGGAGCAGGCCATTGCCAAGGGGCTGGTCGATGGCACGGTGCTCTACACCGACTCGACGCACCTGAAGGCCAATGCCAACAAAAACCGCTACGACATGGCGGTCGTTGCCAAGTCGCGGTCGGATTACTGGGACGCACTGGACACGGCGATCGCGCAAGACCGCGCCGAACACGGCAAAAAGCCGCTGCCGGACAAGGAACGCCGGCCGGTCGAGAAGGAGACCAAAGTCTCCCGCACCGATCCCGAAAGCGGCTACATGGTGCGCGACGGCAAGCCAAAGGGCTTCTTCTATCTCGATCATCGCACCGTGGACGGCCGGCTCGGCCTCATCACCGATACCTATGCGACGCCAGCCAATGTGCATGATTCCATCGTTTATCCGGGCCGTCTCGACCGCCAGCGAGAACGCTTCGGGTTTGATGTAGCCGCCGTTGGATTGGATGCGGGCTACGCCACATCAGGCATCGCGCAGGGGCTGGAGCGGCGCCGGATTCTTGGCGTCACCGGCTATCGCCGTCCCACGCCGGCTCGGCCCGGCATGATGCCGGCCAAGGCGTTTACCTATGAGCGAGAACCCGACGGCTATCACTGCCCGCAGGGACAACTGCTTTCCTATGTCACTACCGATCGTACCGGCTACCGCCACTACAAAAGCGATCCGGTAATCTGTCGAACCTGCCCGCTGCTGGCCTCATGCACATCGAGCCGCAGCGCGACCCGCCTGATCATACGCCATGTCTGGGCAGACGCTCGCGAGCGGGCTGATGCTCATCGGCTGACAGCCTGGGGCAAACGGATCTACAGGCGCCGGAAAGAGACCGTCGAGCGTTCCTTCGCCGATGCCAAACAACTCCACGGTCATCGCTATGCCCGCTTCCGTGGCCTTGTGGCCGTAGCCGGCCAATGCCTGCTGGCCGCCGCCGCCCAGAACATCAAAAAGATAGCTCTCGCCCTGGCTCTCAGCCCCAGAATGGCCTGAGAACCACTCCATCTCGCTACCCATAACAAAACCCCGCCGAAATCGACGGGGTTTGTCAGCGATCTGAAACGCCGGCAGCTCGCCGGCGTTCTTTTTGTCTGATGACGGGAGGCGTCGGCAGAGGCCGCCGCCTCGGTCAGTTGAACAGCGCGTCGATATCGTCCTGCGATGCGTGGCCGGCGTCGCCGTCGAGCTTCGGGCCGTTCAGCAGCTTGGCGTCGCCCTCGCGGGTGTCGACGATCGGCGGCGCATGCGCCTTGATGGCGTCGACGCCGCCCCAGATATCCATCATCTCCAGGATGTGCTGCTCGATGAACTTCATCGTGGTCATCACCTTGCTGATGCGCTGACCGGTGAGGTCCTGGAAGTTACAGGCCTCGAAGATCGCGACCACGCGCTCCTGGATGTCCTCGCTCAGGATCTTCTGCTGATCCGGCGAGGTCACCTTGCCGAGCGCGCTGGCGGCATTGTCGATGGCTTCTGCGGCTTCGAGAATCTGCTGTGTCGCCTGCTCGGTGCCGCCGACGACCGCGCCGAGCTCGCCATTGACCTTGGCCATCTCTTCGCCGTTGAAGCTCTTGGCGTGGAGCGTGGCGATCTCGCCCTTGGTGCGGTTGATCGCATCATGGATCAGGTCGAGCTCGACCTTCAGCTTTTCGCACTGCTCGATCTGAGCGCGATAGGTTTCGAGCAGCGCGCGCGCCTCGGCGACCTCGCGGGCGGCGGACTCTTCAATCGCGGCGTTGGCCGCGCTCGGCGAATCGTGGCCACCGCTACGGATGCCGGAGGCCATCTGGGCGCGGATCGCGCGGAGCTCGTCCATGATTTCCTTGTGCTGAGGGCCGATCTCGCCGCCGCCAAATTCCGGCTCGGGCATCAGGCTGCCACCAATGGCTTCTTCGATACGAAAACGCTTGCGAACCGGCATGAGACAATCCCTGTCCTTTCACTTCGGTCCGTTCTATGCGGAGGCTATTTAACATCACGTTCACGGCAGCAGCCCCGCGATCGGGTCGGCTC
>JBEVEC010000073.1:0-14136 GCA_040512975.1 Tardiphaga sp.
GCGCGCTGCGCAAGGACGTCACCGCCAAGTGCTACGGCGGCGACATCACGCGCAAGCGCAAGCTTCTGGAGAAGCAGAAGGAAGGCAAGAAGAAGATGCGGCAGTTCGGCAAGGTCGACATCCCGCAGGAAGCGTTCATCGCCGCGCTGAAGGTGGATAGCTGAGGCGGCCGACCCGGCCGCTGCCGGTGTGAGGGGATGGCGTCCGACGCCGGCTCTTCTCGCCGGCCAACCAAAAAGTCGAAAACAACCCCATGCAAAGGAGCAAGCCGTGGGCCGGTTGAGCTTCCTGGCGTAACATGTTACGCTTACGGCATGGCTACACCTCCGAACAAGACCAAGCCGCGCACCGCCCAGCAACGCATGGCGTCAAGGCGGGATCGACTACGCGCGCGGGGGCTGCGGCCGGTGCAGCATTGGGTACCGGACCTGCGTGATCCGAAGGTCCAGGCCGAGTTGCGCCGACAAGCAAAGCTGATGGCGCAACATCCCGAGAACGATGCCATCGATACCTGGAATGAAGCCGCTTACGACTGGAGCGGATGGCGGTGAAGCGCGGCGATGTCGTGCTGGCGGTCGTTCCCAGCGAACTGGGACGGCCGCGTCCCGGCGTGATCGTACAGGCTGACGAGTACAACGAGGATCTTTCGACCGTCTTTGTCTGCCCGCTCTCGTCGGATGTTCAGGAAGGGCTGATGCTGCGGCCCATCATTCAACCTGCGCCATCCAGTGGTCTCCGTCTCCGCTCGCAGATCATGACCGACAAGATGATATCGCTGCGTCAGGACAGGGTTCGACAGGTCATCGGTCAGATCGATTCAGAAACGTCCCAAGAACTCGATCGCGCGCTGCTCGTCGTGCTTGGCCTGGCGCGATAACCGCAGCGGCCTCCTGATCCGTCATGCCCGGGCTTGTCCCGGGCATCGACGTCCTCGCCTTAGCCATCCAAGATAGACGTGGATGGCCGGGACAAGCCCGGCCATGACGGATAGCGGCGCAGGTCTAACAACGGTCCATGTCAAGATCCCGTTCGTCTTGCCCTCGCCCGGCAGATCGGCCACCATCACATCTGCTCAAATCATAAACCAAAAACGAGCAGGGAAACGCATGAGGTCCTCCGGGTCGTCCTACGGTTGGGTCGTGGTCGCGGTCGGCGCGCTGATGACGTGTGTCGGCTTCGGGTCGATGCTGTCGCTGGCGGTATTCCTGCAACCGATTTCGGAATCGATGGGCTGGTCGCGCAGCGGGGTTTCGGCGGCGGCGACGATCGACTTTCTGGCGATGGGGCTGGCGGCGTTCTTCTGGGGCGCGCTTTCCGACCGGTTCGGCACCCGCATCGTCGTGCTATGCGGAGCGGTGCTGCTCGGCGCCGGCCTGATCGCGGCGAGCCAGGCCACCACGCTGTGGCAATTCCAGCTTGCGTTCGGCGGATTGATCGGTGTCGCGGCCGGCAGTTTCTACGCGCCGATGGTCGCCGCCGCGAGCGCGTGGATCGACCGGCAGCGCAGCCTGGCGGTGGCGCTGGTGTCGGCCGGCATGGGCGTGTCGCCGGTCACGGTGGCGCCGTTCGCGAGTTGGCTGATCAATGCCTATGACTGGCGCACCGCGATGCTGGTGATCGGCATCGTCGCGCTCGCGCTGCTGATCCCGGCCTCCCTGCTGGTGCGGCCGCCGCCGGCACAGCCCGTGACGCCGGGCGCCGCCAACGGAGCCGGCGCGGTCGAGCGGGAGTGGACCGTCGCGCAGGCGCTGCGGACGCCGCAATTCATCACGCTGGCGCTGGCGCATTTCGCCTGCTGCGCGGCACATTCCGGGCCGATCTTCCACATGGTCAGCTACGCCATGATCTGCGGCGTCGCGCCGTTGACCGCCGTCACCGTCTACAGCCTCGCCGGCTTCTCCGGCCTCGGCGGCAGGCTGCTGCTCGGCGTGCTCGCTGATCGTCTCGGCGCCAAGCACGTGCTGGTCGGCGGCCTGTTCGTGCAGGCGATGGCGATTGCGACCTATCTCGCAGTCGGCCAGCTCGGCGAGTTCTACGCGCTGTCGGTGGTCTTCGGCATCGCCTATGGCGGCGTCATGCCGCTCTACGCGGTCCTGGTGCGCGAATATTTCGGCGTGCGCATCATGGGCAGCATGTTCGGCGCGGTGTCCGCCTTCGCCAGCCTCGGCATGGCGCTGGGGCCGCTGGCCGGCGGCCTGGTGTTCGACAGCTTCCATACCTATCAGTGGCTCTATGTCGGCTCGTTCGCGATCGGCATGGCCGCCGTCGCGGTGGCGTTGAGCTTCCCGTCGGCGCGACGCCCGCCGCAATCGCTCGAACTCGGGCGGGCGGCGGCGTGACGATCGCGTTATCCCCGTCTTGATCCGCGATGGCGGATAGGTCACCATCGCGGCAACCCAGAGAACACGTCCCACACAAGAACAAGACAATACGGGGAACGCATGAACAAGAATCCGGGCATCGACCTCGTGGAGCGGGCACGCGCGCTGGCTCCCCTGATCACACGCGACGCCAGGGAGATCGAGCGCACGCGGCGGCTGACGCCGGCGGTGACGCAGGCGCTGATCGAGAACGGGCTGTACCGTTCGCTGCTGCCGCAGAGTCTCGGCGGCGCGGAACTGCCGCTCGAAAGCTTCATGCGCATGCAGGAGGAAATCGCCAAGGCCGACGCCTCGACCGCATGGTGCCTCGGCCAGTGCAGCGTCTGCGCGATGACCGCGGCCTATCTCGATCCGGAAGCCGCCAGCGAGATCTGGAATGTCGCGCCCGGCATCCTGGCCTGGGGCGCCGTCAAGCATCAGGTGCAGGTGGTTCCCGGCGGCTACATGGCGAACGCGCGCTGGGATTTCGCCTCCGGTTCGCGGCAGGCGAGCTGGCTCGGCGCGCATGTCGGCGTCGTCGAGGCCGACGGCACGACGCGGCTGAAGCCCGACGGCTCGCCCGAAATCCGCACCATCCTGTTCCCGATGTCCAGCGCCACGATGTACGACGTGTGGGACACGATCGGCCTGCGCGGCACCGGCACCGATTCCTATTCGGTCGAGAACCTCTTCATTCCCGAGAAATTCGCGGCGCTGCGCGACGAGCCGGAGGCCCGGCGCGAGAACGGTCCGCTGTACAGGATTTCCACCAACATGGTGTTCGCCATGGGCTTCGCCGCGACCTCGGTCGGCGTTGCCCGCGCCACGCTCGATGCGGCGATCGAGCTGTCGCGCGGCAAGACCCCGCAGGCGCAAAAGGCGATGCGGGAGAACAATTCCGTGCACGGCGTCGTCGGCCGCCTGGAGGCGCAGTGGCGCGCCACCCGCGCCTATCTGTATGCAACGGCAGCGGATGTCTGGGGCGATCTGGTACGCGGCGGGACGGTCTCTGAGGCCCATCGCATCGCGATGCGCATGGCTTCGACGTGGAGCATCCATCAATCGGCTGCCGTCGTCGACACCGCCTATCACATGGCCGGCGCGACGGCGGTGTTCAGCGCCAACCCGTTCGAGCGCCGCTTTCGCGACATGCACGCCATCGCGCAGCAGATCCAGGGCCGCGACTCGCATTACGAGGATGTCGGCAAGGCGATTCTGTCGGGCGATCTCAAGGGAATGCCGACGGCACGTTGACGCTGCGTAATACGACCGTCCGCTATTCTTGTCCCATCTTCTCCCGCCCCTCGAGCGGTGGGTGAGATACCGCCGGCGACCGCGTGCTTGGTAGTACTACGGGTCGTCAGCCGCCCCTGTTGTTAAGCAATCCATGGAATTCCTGACGGAGCCTCTCGTCCCGGAGCCTCCGTCCGATGTTCAAGATCCGCTCGATCGCCGCGCGCCTGATCCTCGCCATTTCGTTCACGGTCGCGATTGCCTGCGGCATTCTCGGGACCTTCTCGATCATCCAGCAGCGCTCGCTGACCCAACTCGCGCTCGATCAACAGCTCAAGCTGCAATATGACAGCGTGATCGCGGCGCTCGACTATGAAGGACGCGCCGCGCTTGCAGTCAGCACGACGGTTGCCGCCCTGCCCCCGGTTGCCGAAGCCGTCGCCCGGAACGACCGCGCCGCCTTGTCGGCGCTGCTCGCCGACGCCAACAACGCGCTGAAAGCCCAGGGCATGCCCCTGATGAACCTGATCCTGCCGCCCGCGACGATGTTCCTGCGCGTTCACGATCCCAAGGCGTTCGGCGACGACATCTCGGGACGGCGCCTTACCGTGGTGACCGCGAACAAGACCGGGCAGCCGATCGTCGGCGTCGAACCGGGCCGCGATACGCTCGGCATCTTCGCCATCAAGCCGATCATGCGCGACGGCAAGAGCCTCGCCGTGACCGACGTCGGCGTTACCTTCGGCCAGGAATTCGTCGATCGCGCCAAGAACCGTTTCGGCATCGACCTCGCCGTGCACTGGTTCGACGGCAAGTCCTTCAAGAGGCTGTCGTCGACCTTCGGCGATGGCGTCGTCGCCACGCAGGAAGAGCTCAAGCGCGTACTCGACGGCGAAACGCTGCAGCGCGAGGCGTCGATCGGCGGCCATCCCGCCGCCGTCTATGTCGGACAGGTCAAGAACTACGCCGGCAAGCCGATCGCCGTGATCGAAGTCATCAAGGACACGACCGAATATGAAGCGGCCGCGACGCGCGCCCGGCGCGACCTGCTGCTGGCAACCGCCGCCATCCTGGCCGTCGCCATCGTGCTGGCATTCCTGCTTGGTCGCGGCCTGTCGCGTCCGCTGGCCGCCATCACCGCGGTGATGAACCGGCTCTCCGGCGGCGAAGTCGACGTCACGATTCCCGGCCGGGAGCGTCGCGACGAACTCGGCACCATGGCCGGCGCGGTCGACGTGTTCCGCCGCAGCATGATCGAGGCACGCGGCATGCGCGAGACGCAGGAAGTCTCCAAGCAGCAATCCGAACACGACAAGAGGGCCCTGCAGGGCCAGATGGCCGACCGCTTCGAAACCGACGTTCGCAGCGTCGTCGCCGCGGTCGCACAAGCGACCACCGAGATGCAGCGCGTCGCCGGCGAGATCGCGAACAGCGTCGGCGACACCTCACAGCGCACCAATGCGGCGGCCGCCGCGTCGGGCGAGGCGTCCGGGAGCGTCAGCGAGGTCGCCGCCGCGACCGCGCAACTGGCCTCTTCCGTGGCCGAGATCGGCCGCCAGGCCACCCATTCCAGCGAGGTCGCCGACAGCGCCGTGATCAAGGCCGGCGAAACCACCGAGATGGTCGGCAGCCTCGCTTCGGCGGCCGAGAAGATCGGCGACGTGCTGCGGCTGATCGGCGCGATCGCCAGCCAGACCAACCTGCTGGCGCTGAACGCGACCATCGAGGCGGCGCGGGCCGGCGAAGCCGGCCGCGGGTTTGCCGTGGTGGCCGCCGAGGTCAAGGAACTCGCCAACCAGACCGCAAAGGCGACCGACGAAATCGCCGGGCAGGTGGCGGCGATCCAGTCGGCCACCGGCGACTGCGTGACCGCGATCGGCAGCATCAGCACCACGATCCGCGAAATCAGCGGCATCGCCGGCACGATCGCCGCGGCGGTGGAAGAGCAGGATTCGGCCACGCGGGAGATTGCCCGCAGCGTCCAGCGGGCGGCCACCGGCACCAATGAGGTTTCAGCCAATGTCGCCGGCGCCAGCCAGTCGGCCGAGCAATCGCGCGCACTGGCCGAAAATGTGGCGACGGCGACCAGCCAGTTGGGCCGGCAGGCCGATGCCTTGTCGAGGAGCGTCGACAAATTCCTGGCAGGCCTGCGCGACGCCGCGTAGCCGGAAGAAAATACGATCGCGGACCACGGACCGGTATCGCATCAGGCGGGGATCGAGACATTCTCTCAACGGGGCAGGTGCCGTGCGGAATCCGGCGGCGTCGACGTCAGTAGTAATACGGGTCGCTCCCCGCCCCCTGTTGTTAAGCAATCTATGGAATTCCTTAAGGAGCCTGTTGCCCGGAGCCTTGGGAAGTTCATGTTCAAAATTCGTTCGATTGCGGCCCGCCTGATCCTCGCCATTTCGCTCACCGTCGCCGTCGCCTGCGGCGTGCTTGGAACTTTCTCGATCGTCCAGCAGCGCTCGCTGACGCAGCTCGCGCTCGATCAGCAGCTCAAGCTGCAGTATGAGAGCGTGATCGCGGCGATCGACTACGAGGGCCGCTCCGCGCTGGCGGTCTCGTCGGTGCTCGCGAACCTGCCGCCGGTGGGTGAAGCCATCGCAAAGAACGATCGCGACGCGCTCGGCAAGCTGCTCGGCGAACCGCTCGAGGCGCTGAAAACGCAGGGCATTCCGCTGATCTCGTTCTGGCGCGCGCCGGCGACTTCGGTTTTCCGCGTCCACAACCCGAAGGTATTCGATGACGATGCCTCGACGCGGCGCATCACCGTGGTGGATTCGATCAAGACCGGCAAGTCCATCGTCGGCGTCGAGCCCGGCCGCGATGCACTGGCGATCTTCGGCATGACGCCGATCGTCCGCGACGGCAAGACGCTGGGCAATGTCGACGTCGGCGCCGCCTTCGGCAAGGAATTCGTCGAGCGCGCCAAGAAGCGCTTCGGCATCGACCTTGCCGTTTATTCCCACGACGGCAAGGAATTCAAGAAGCTGTCCTCGACCTTCGGCGACGCCGCGGTCACGACGCAGGATGAGCTCAAGAGCGTGTTCAGCGGCCAGCCTCTGCGCCGCGACGCCACGATCAACGGCCAGCCGGCCGCGCTTTATATCGGGCAGATCAGGAACTATGCCGGCCAGCCGGTCGGCATTCTCGAGATCATCAAGGACACGACGGAGTATGAGGCGGCGGCGGCGAATTCGCAGCGCAGCCTGATCATCGGCACGATCGCCATCCTGGCCGGCGCCATCGTCCTGGCGTTCCTGCTCGGCCGCGGCCTGTCGCGCCCGCTCGCGGCAATCACCGCAGTCATGAACCGGCTGTCCGGTGGCGAGGTCGACGTCACGATCCCGGGCCGCGAACGCCGTGACGAACTCGGCACTATGGCCAGCGCGGTCGACGTCTTCCGCCGCAGCATGATCGAATCACGCGACATGCGCGAGACCCAGGAATCCTCCAAGCAGCAGACCGAGGCCGACAAGAAGGCGCTGCAGCGCCAGATGGCCGACCGATTCGAAACCGACGTCAAGAGCGTCGTCGCCGCGGTTGCCCACGCCACCGCCGACATGCAGCGCGTGGCCGGCGAGATCGCCAACAGTGTCAGCGGCACCTCACAGCGCACGGCGGCGGCCGCCGCCGCGTCGGACGAGGCGTCAGGCAGCGTCAATGCGGTTGCCGCCGCGACCGAGCAACTGGCCTCCTCGGTGGCCGAGATCGGCCGCCAGGTCACCCATTCCAGCCAGGTCGCCGACAATGCCGTGGTCAAGGCCGGCGAGACCACCGAGATGGTGAGCAGCCTGGCAACCGCCGCCGAGAAGATCGGCGACGTGCTGCGGCTGATCGGCGCGATCGCCAGCCAGACCAACCTGCTGGCGCTGAACGCGACCATCGAGGCGGCGCGGGCCGGCGAAGCGGGCCGCGGCTTCGCCGTCGTCGCCGCCGAGGTCAAGGAACTCGCCACGCAGACCGCGAAAGCGACCGACGAGATCGCCGGACAGGTCGCGGCGATCCAGTCGGCCACCGGCGATTGCGTGACCGCGATCGGCAGCATCAGCGACACGATCCGCGAGATCAGCGGCATCGCCACGACGATCGCCGCTGCGGTCGAGGAACAGGACTCGGCGACACGCGAAATCGCCCGCAGCGTGCAGCAAGCCGCCGCCGGTACCAATGAAGTCTCCGCCAACGTTGCCGGCGCCAGCCAGGCCGCCGACCAGTCGCGCGCGCTGACCGAGAACGTGGCAACGGCAACCGGCCAGCTCGGCCGCCAGGCCGACGCACTGTACAAGAGCGTCGACACGTTCCTGGCGGGACTGCGCAACGCGGCCTAGGCGAGGATACGCGGGTCGCAGGAACACGACCGCGCCCGCGTTTTCACTTCCGCCAGTCGGCATCCTGCCCTACGCTGCGATCGACAGCTCTCGGCAGGGTGCGCGGGCCTTCATGAAAGCATCGACAGGAAAGAAGGCGTCGAAGCCTGTTGCCGGAAAACCGCGTGCGGCTGGCAATGACGCCGTCGACGCCGTCGACGCCGTGTTCGCCGGCTATCCGGCGCCGGTCAGGCCGAAGCTGCTGGCGCTGCGCCGGCTGGTCCTCGAGACCGCGAAACACACCGCAGGCGTCGGCGCGCTGGAAGAGGCGCTGAAATGGGGACAGCCGAGCTTCCTCACGACGGAGAGCAAAAGCGGCAGCACGGTCCGGATCGACCAGGTGAAAACCGAACCCGGCCGCTATGCGATCTATTTCCACTGCCAGACCGATCTGGTCGAGACCTTTCGCGAGCTGTATCCGGAACTGCGCTATGGCGGCAATCGCAGCATCCTGCTCGATGCCCGCGACCCGTTGCCCGAGGCCGCGCTGCGCCACTGCATCGCGCTGGCGCTGACGTATCATTTGCGAAAGCGGAAGACGTAGCGGCGCGGCCTTCTTGCAGGGTGGGTTGGCGCAGCGTGACCCACCGGCACTATCGCCTCGCATCGAGACCGTCGGTGGGTTACGGCTTCGCCTAACCCACCCTACGAGACCTTCGTCGTCCCTGCGAAAGAAGGGACGGCCAGATGATTGCTTCTCGCCCTCCACGAGGAATCGTTTCCGCTGGCTCATCCAGGCTACGGTTCACGCTACCAGCGCCGCGGTCCAGTCGCCCTGCGCCTTGAGCAGGCCGATGACTTCCGCGTTCGGCCGGGCGCCGCTGAACAGGAAGCCCTGGCCTTCGTGGCAACCCTCCCGGCGCAGGCAGTCGACCTCGGCTTCGGTCTCGACGCCTTCCGCGGTGATGGTGACGCCGAGGCCCTTGCCCAGGCTGATGATCGATCGCACGATCGCCTGGGCGTCGCGATTGACCGCGAGGTCGCGCACGAAGGACTGGTCGATCTTGATCTTGTCGAACGGAAAGCTGCGCAGATAGCTCAGGCTGGAATAGCCGGTGCCGAAATCGTCCATCGAGATGCGGACGCCGAGCGCGCGCAGCGCATGCAGCGTCGCCAGCACCTCGCTGCTCTTTTCCAGCAGCAGCGTCTCGGTGATTTCGAGCTCGAGCCGCCGCGCCGGCAGGCCGGACTGCCGCAGCGTGTCCATGACCAGCGACAGCAGGTTGCCGACGCGAAACTGCAGCGGCGACAGGTTGACGGCGACGCGCACCTCGTCGGGCCATTGCGCGGCGTCGATACAGGCCCGCCGCAGCATCAGGGCGCCGATCGCGTTGATCAGCCCGGTCTCCTCCGCCACGGGAATGAACTCGGCCGGCGAAATCAGGCCACGCTCGGAATGGGGCCAGCGCACCAGCGCCTCGAAGCCGGTGATGCGCCCGCTCGAAAGATCGATCAAGGGCTGATAGTGAGGCCGCAGCACCTCGGTCCTGATCGCCTCGCGCAGTTCGGTCTCGATCTTGCGCCGGCCCTGCGCCCGCGCATCCATGCCGGCCTCGAAGAACGCGAAGGTGCCGCGGGAACAGTTCTTGGCGCGCGACAGCGCGAGGTCGGCGTTCTTTAGAAGCTTCTCCGCATCGTCGCCGTCGCCGGGCGAGAGCGCGATGCCGATGCTGGCGCCGATCACGACGGAATGGCCGTCGAGCAGAAAGGGATCGCCGATCGCATCAAGCAGCCGCCGCGCCAGCAATACCGCGTCCTCGGGCCGCGTCGCGCCGTTCTGGACCACCGCGAATTCGTCGGAGTTGAGGCGCGCCAGCGCATCGTCGTCGCGCAACACCGATCGCAACCGCTTGCCGACACCGCGCAGCAGCTTGTCGCCGACGCCGTGGCCGAGCGTATCGTTGACCGCCTTGAAATGGTCGAGCCCGAGCATCAGCACGGCGACCTTGCCGGCACTGCGTCGCGCGCGGAGCAAGGCGTCGTCCATCCGCTGGCGCAGCAGGGTGCGGTTCGGCAGCCCGGTCAGCCCGTCATGCTGGGCCATGAAGGTCAGCCGCGCTTCGGCGCGCTTGCGCTCGGTGGTGTCGATCAGCGCCAGCAGGACAGCCGGCTGTTCGCCGTAGACCAGCTTGCGCGAATACACCGCGAGATCGATCAGCGCACCGTCCGCCCTGACATGCTTCGAGGCGCTTGCATCGCCGGTCGCCTCGGCGGCCCATGGCGGCTCAACGTCGAAGGCCTGCAGGCTGCGGATCGTCAGCTTCTCGAACTCGCTACGGCTGTAGCCGTAGTGCTCGACCGCCGCATCGTTGACGGCGAGGATCCGCTCGTCGCCGATCGCGCATACCAGCATCGGAACGGGATTGCTGTCGAACAGCAGGCGGAACGAGGCCTCGCGCTGCTTCAGTTCGGTGATGTCGACGCGCAGGCCGATGATGCCGCCATCATTGGTGAGGCGCTCATCGATCAGGATGACGCGGCCATCCGCGAGGCGCTGCTCGTGACGCTCGCCGGGATGGTACAGTTTCTCGAGCCGCGCGGCGATCCACTCCTCTTCGCGCCCGATCGCCTCGGGGTAGGCACCGCGCGCAACCCCGACGCGGATCGTATCTTCCAGCCGCACGCCCGGCTTGAACAGGTCCGAACTGCGGCGATACATCTCCGCATATTTCTCGTTCCAGAGAATGTAGCGGCCCTCGGCATCGAGGAACACGATGCCCTGCGGCAGCATGTCGATCGCCGCGCGCAGGCGCTCATGCGACGTGCGCGCCTCGGCGAGCGCGGCCTCGACTTCACCCCGCGGCTCGATGACAGGCTTTGCTCGCCGCCCCGGAAAACGCGGCGCCGTCGCCCGCTTCACTTTCGCAGCCGTCCCTCGCTTCTTTGGCATCGTTCCACTCTACTCGCACTCTGCGTGTAAAGTTTTCCGATGTGTATCTGAAGAAACTATGTCTCATTCCCGCCAAACTCCGGCCGGCGCCGGTGGCTTGCAGGGGGATCGCACACGCTGTGCGTGTGCGACCCGTCGAATCGACCTGTGGCGGCTGGATATCGATGGGGCAATTCAGCGTGGCCACGCGACGGGATGCGTGGTCACACAAGGAATGCGCGAAACGCCACGCATTGGCACATGCCTGCATTGATGAAGTTCAGGGTTAGCGCACGGTTAAGTCCGGCGGGCGCTGCCTCACTTTTCACCTCCCGCCGCTTTCATGCTAGATTCGCCGGAACAGAGTGATCCGATGCACCCTCGCCTGATTCTGATACCGCTGATCGCCCTGATCGTAGCCGCCAATGCGACGGCCGTATCGGCGCAGACCAAGGGCACGGTCACGCCGAAGCCGCTGCCGCCGCTGGCCAATCCCGACGACCCCGGCGTCGCCGCCAAGGAACTGTTCGGCCGCAAGATGCTGCCGGCGGCGATGCCGACGCGCGTGCTCGGGTTCTACGCCCATGGCTGCATCGCGGGCGCCGACGGCCTGCCGATCAATGGCGACAACTGGCAGGTGATGCGGCTGTCGCGCAACCGCAACTGGGGACACCCGGACCTCGTCGCGCTGATCAAGCGGCTCGCCGCCAAGGCGCGCAAGGATGCCGGCTGGCCGGGCATCCTGGTCGGCGACATGTCGCAGCCGCGCGGCGGGCCGATGTTCACCGGGCATGCCAGCCACCAGGTCGGGCTCGATGCCGACATCTGGCTGACGCCGATGCCGGAGCGGCAGCTTTCGCGCAACGAGCGCGAGGACATGTCGGCGGTGATGATGGTGCGCACCGACCGGCTCGATATCGATCCGCACGCCTGGACGCCGACGCACCTTGCGGTGATCCGCGCCGCCGCGCTGGAACCGACGGTGCAGCGCATCTTCGTCAACGCCGCGATCAAGAAGGCGCTGTGCCGGGAAGCCAGGGGCAGCCGCGACTGGCTGCACAAGGTGCGGCCGATGTACGGCCACGACTACCACTTCCACATCCGCATCAAATGCCCGCCCGGCGCCGGGGAGTGCGACAGCCAGCCCGAGCCGAACGAGGGCGAGGGCTGCGGCGCCGGCGACCTCGCCTACTGGTTCAGCGATGCGGTGCTGCATCCCAAGCCCCCGCCGGTGCCGCCGAAGCCGAAACCGCCGATGACGATGGCCTCGCTGCCGCCGGCCTGCAAGGCGGTGCTGAAAGCGCCGGACGTGAAGCACTGAACGGTTAACCAGCCTGGTCGCTTCACGGCCCGCGGCCGGCATGCGGGACGAAGCGTCACTTTGACCGGGTTAGCCAGCCTGCTATGGTCCGCCCGCAGCGATAATCCGGCCGGCCGTAAGCCGCCGGGATTGCCGGAACAGCGCTTCCGCCCGTCGCTTTTGTCTCAACCAACGCCTGCTTCCGGCGCGCAAACCGCGTGCCCGCAAGCTCGCATGGAGCGCTAAAAATGTCTCGCCTTACCGGAATTTTCGCCGCCCTCGTCATCCTGTTCGCCGCGCCGCATGCACCCGCCGTCGCGCAGGACAAGACCCTCACCGTGTTCGCCGCAGCCTCGATGAAGAACGCGCTCGACGAACTCGACGCCGCCTATACCGCCAAGACCGGCGTCAAGGTCACGGCAAGCTACGCGGCGAGTTCCGCGCTCGCCAAGCAGATCGAACAGGGCGCACCGGCCGACGTGTTCGTTTCGGCCGACACCGACTGGATGGACTACGCGATCGGGAAAAAGAACATCAACGAGGCCAGCCGGGTCAACCTGCTCGGCAACAGCATCGTGCTGGTCGCGCCGAAGGATTCCAAGATCGACAATGTGAACATCGGCGCCGGCTTCGACCTTTCCAAGCTCGCCGGCGACGGCAAGATCGCCACCGGCGACGTCAAGTCCGTGCCGGTCGGCAAATATGCCAAGGCGGCGCTGGAGAAGCTCGGTTCGTGGCAGGCCGCGGAGCCGAAATTCGCGATGGCGGAGAGTGTGCGCGCGGCGCTGACGCTGGTGGCCCGCGGCGAAGCGGCGCTCGGCATCGTGTATTCGACCGACGCCAAGGTCGAGCCCGGCGTCAAGGTGGTCGGCACGTTCCCGGCCGACTCGCACCCGGCGATCATCTATCCGGTCGCGGCGACCACGACCGCGAAGCCGGAGACCACCGACTACCTCGCCTTCCTGCGGTCGACCGCGGCGAAGACCATCCTCGAGAAGTACGGCTTCAAGTTCCTGGTGTCGCCGACGACCTGATGTTTGCGACCTGATGGGCGAGATCACGCCGGCCGAATGGACGGCCATCCTGCTGTCGCTGCGCGTCGCTGTGATCGCGACGCTGGTGGCGACGCCGTTCGGTATCGCGCTGGCATGGTTGCTGGCGCGATATGATTTCTGGGGCAAGTCGGTCCTCGATGCGCTGGTGCATTTGCCGCTGGTGCTGCCGCCGGTCGTCACCGGCTATCTGCTGCTGCTGACCTTCGGCCGCCGCGGCATGGTCGGCGCATGGCTCGCGGAAAACCTCGGCATCGTGTTCGCGTTCCGCTGGACCGGCGCGGCGCTGGCCTGCGGCGTGATGTCGTTTCCGCTGTTGGTGCGGCCGATCCGCCTCTCCATCGAGGCGGTCGACCGTCGCCTCGAACAAGCATCGAGCACGCTCGGCGCCGCGCCGTGGCAGGTATTCGCCACCGTGACGCTGCCGCTGGCGCTGCCCGGCGTGCTGGCCGGCATGGTGCTCGGCTTTGCCAAGGCGATCGGCGAATTCGGCGCCACCATCACCTTCGTTTCCAACATCCCCGGCGAGACCCAGACCATTTCGTCGGCGATCTATTCGCTGATCCAGACCCCCGATGGCGACACCGCCGCAGCGCGCCTGGTGCTGATCTCCGTGGTGATCGCGATGGGGGCGCTGATTGCTTCCGAATGGTTCGCGCGGCGCGCGACCAAACGCCTGCACGGGAACTGACCATGCTGCGCGTCGATATCACGAAGCAGCTCGGCGAATTCTCGCTCGAAGCCACATTCGAAAGCCAGGGCCGCGTCACCGGCCTGTTCGGCGCGTCCGGCGCCGGCAAGAGTTCGCTGATCAACATGATCGCCGGCTTGCTGCGGCCGGATCGCGGCAGCATCGCGCTCGACGACGAAACGCTGGATGACACGGCGAAGGGCATCCACGTGCCGCCGCACCGCCGGCGGATCGGCTACGTGTTCCAGGATGCGCGGCTGT
>JBEVEC010000093.1:0-27262 GCA_040512975.1 Tardiphaga sp.
GTGTCGGCGACGGCGCGCTCCACCAGCTTTGTATAGCTCGGGAACATGTTGTAGTTCTCGACGATCACGCCGCGGCGCACGTCCACCGACAGGCTGCCCCAGTCGGAGCCGCCAGTGTTGCCGGGATATTCGATGAACGGCTTGTCGACCGAGGGCGGCGTGAAGATGCCCTGGTAGTTTGCCTGCCGGAACTGGATGCGGCACAGCATCTGGTCGATCGGCGAGATACCCCACATCTGGCTTTCGGTGATGTCTGGCTGCTGCGTGGTGTTGTAGGCCGAGCGCGTCTGCGTCGGCGAACGCTCCGACGCCTCGACGCCGCCTTGCGGCGCCTTCATCTCATAGGTCTTGCTCAGCAGGTCGCCGCTGCGGCGGTCGAGGATGAAGATGTCGCCCATTTTGGTGGTCTGCACCAGAGCAGGCACCTTGCCGTTCGCCGTCGGAAAGTCGACCAGGCTCGGCTGCGAAGGCGTGTCGTAGTCCCAGACGTCGTTCTTGACGAACTGGTGCACCCAGCGCGGCTTGCCGGTCTCGACGTCGAGCGCGGTGACGGACGAGCCGTATTGGCGTTCCTCAGGTTTGCGCGACGAACTCAGATAGTCGCCGGCCGGATTGGCCATCGGCAGATAGACCAGGCCGAGCGCTTCGTCGCCCACGGCAGTGGTCCACATGTTCGGCGTACCGGGCGTATAGGTCTTGCCGGCGGGGGGCAGGGTGGTGATGTCGGGCTGGCCCATGTCCCAGGCGAAGCGCAGTTTGCCGGTGACGGCGTCATAGCCGCGCACCACGCCGGACGGCGCATAACGGCGCTGGCCGTCCTGCACCTGCTGGCTGGTGACGATGACGCCATGCACGATGGTCGGCGCCGAGGTCACCGACACCATGTTGGGGACGGAGTCGCTCATGCCTTCGTTGAGGTCGGCATAGCCGTCCTTGCCGAAGGCGCCGCACAGCTTGCCGCTGGCGGCATCGACCGCCATCAGCTTGCCATCCAGCGTGCCGGCGACGATGCGCGCGGCACAGTCTGCGCCCGCCGTCGCGTTGGGCTGCTTGTAGAAGGCGACGCCGCGGCAGGCCGAATTCGGCGGGCCGTAGGCGGCGGGTGTCTTCGGATCGAACTCCCACTTCTGCTGGCCGGTGGCGGCGTCGAGGGCGAACAGCTTGTGGCGCGACGAGCAGCCATACAGCGTGTCGTCGATCTTCAGCGGCGTCATCTCGACGCCGTAGTTCTTCGGCGTATCGTGGGTGTGATAGACCCAGGCCTGCTTGAGCTGACTGACGTTCTCCGGGGTAATCTGCGACAGGTCCGAGAAGCGCTGCGCGCCGGCGCCACCGCCGAAGGTCGGCCAGTCCTTGGCCGCGGGCGTGGTCACGTCGTTGAAGAACGCGTTGTCGTTCGAGGCGGTCGGCAGCGGCAAAGGCGCGGGCTGCCGGTTGTCGATCTGCACGCCGAAGCACAACACGATGAAGGACGCCACGGCGACCACCGCGCCGGTGAGGCGACCGCTCGCTCTGCCGCTCGGCAGCCGCGTCGGCACCAGCAACAGCGCGACGATCAGCAGGATGAAGGGCCCAACCAGCCGCGGCACCAGCGCCCAGCCGTTGAAGCCGGACTCGTAGAGCGACCAGGCGAAGGTGGCGACAAACGCAAAGACGTAGAGATGATAGCCCTGCACCCGGCCGAGCATCTTCAGCGCGCCCGAAGCGGCGAGGATGATACCGATCAGCAGGTAGTAGGGGCTGCCGCCAAGCAGCGCGAGCCTGAAGCCGCCGATGGCAAGGATGGCGCCGAACGCAAACAGGACGAGGCCGAACAGCCGCAGCAGCCACAGTCGCAGGCCGGGCCGGCTGAGCGCATCATCAATCTTTGACATTTAGCTTCCATGATTAGCTAGACGGGAAAAGCGGGACGTAACGCTCATTCCGCCGCATGGAAACCCTGGATCGAGGGTGGCAGTCATTCGCCGGGGGTCGATCAGGTTGTCGTGATGGGATGACGCTCGTTGGTCGTCCCCGCGAACGCGGGGACCGATACCGGGAGGACGCGCGGTAAAGCACGGGCGCCGGATCGACTTTGATGTTTCGAGGAGACGTCAGGGCGTATGGGTCCCCGCGTTCGCGGGGACGACTCGTGGAGGGTGCGCGTTATGCGATCGGCGACAACGCCGAAAGTAGCAAGCCGCAGTCCGCACACTGCTCGTTTGTCACGCCGCCGCAACGACCCCTACGGCGCCTGGCTCGACCGCAGCTTCAGCGCGGCCATGCTCGGCTTCGGCGTCTTGGCCTTTTGCGTGGCGAGCAGGCCGATCGGATCGCGGCGCGCGGTGGCGAGGGCTTCGGACATGCCGTCGAGCGGGGCCTCGATCTTCAGGGTCTGCCCTTCGCGGGTCAGGGCGAAGGTGACCTTCGACTGCGCTACTATCAGCGTGCGCAGCGCGGCTTCGAACGGCGCGATCATGCGGCATTCGGTCGGCGAGCAGTCGCTCGGCTGCGGCACCAGAAGCGTGGTGAAGGCGCCGATTGTCATGCGGAGGCCGTAGGACCGGTCGATGTCGCTCGGCATTCGCAGCACCATGATCGGATCGCCACTGGCCGACAGCGCGATCGACCAGGACAGCAGCTGCTGCCCTTTGTGATCGACCGAGCGCAATTCGACGGCGCAGAGATGCTTGCCCTGCGACAGCAGGACTTCGCAATTCAGATTCCAGTTCGGAAACATCCGCGTGGTGCGCAGGATGTCGCCGGGGTCTGCAGTCTCGCCGTCATCCACCAGGCTGGCGATTGTCAGCGGCTTCGGCTGTGGCCGGCCGGCCTGCGCCGCGGCGCCGGCCGTGGCGAGGCCCAGCGCCGCTGCCGCCACGACCGTAGTGATGGCCCATCGTTGCAAGGTCATGGATCAAAACTCCATCCCGGCGCCGCCGCCGAAGGTGACGTCGCCCGTGTTCGGCACGATGCTGGCCGTGGCGCGCAACTTCACCCGGTACTCGCCGGCGGCATTGTACTGGACGCCCATCGCCACCGCGGCCTGGTCCTTGAAGCCGCCGAACGAGATGGCGGGCGACCACCGACCGGGCGTGGTGCCGAACGGCAGGTTGGCCATGGCGGCGGTCGTGGCAATGCCGCGCCGCGCTTCGGTCTGGTTCTGCGTAATGGCGCCCGACAGGCCGTTGATGCTCGATGCCAGCTGATCGACGCGGCTGCTGACGCCGCGCAACTGGTTCACGTTGACCGCGTCGGTGCCGTTGACGCCGGCGGCGACATTGGAGATCGAGACCGGCTGGCCGTTATTGGCGCCGGACAGCACGATGCCGTTGGTCGGATTGCCGTTGGCGTCGGCGGTGTACTGCACCGAGAGCCGGTTGGTCGCGGCGAGGGCCGATCCGACATCGCCGTAATTGGTGCCGCCGACATTGTAGGTGGGACCGGTGACCGCACCGGTAATGGAGTTGAAGGTGGTGCCGCCGCCGAGTGCCGTCACCAACGGCTGCAGCTGGGCGACATTGACGGCGTCGGTCGCCTGGGTGCCCGCGGTGACGTTGATCACCTGCCGGGTCGCGCCCTGCGTTCCGACCGAGACCACATTGGCACGACCGCCGTCGCTGGAGCCGTTGCCGAGCGCGACCGAATTGGTGCCGGTGCTGGTGCCGCCGTAACCGACGGCCACGCCGTTCTGTCCGGGCGCGACGGTCGGCGCGGGCAGGCCGTTGACGTTGTCCGCCGCGAGCGGCACTGAGGCGGCGATGGCCGTGGTGAGCGCCTGGATGGAGTAGAACAGCTGCGAGCCGTTGATGGCATCCGTCGATGTCGCATTCACGGCGCCGTCCGCGACGCCGGTGATCTGCCGGTTGATGCCGCCGCCGGAGACGCCAACCACGGCGTTGGCCGTCAACACGTTCGAGGTGATCGTCGTGCCGCCGATCGTCGTTCCGGCCCAGCCGCCATTGGCGGCACCGGCCACCGCATTTGCGCCGAGGGCGACGCTGTTCGCCGATGTCACGGCGGCGTTGCTGCCGAGGGCCATTCCGCCGACCGCGCCGACATTGGCCCCGGTGCCGATGGCGATGGCGCCCGTGGCCGTGTTCGACGTCACCGCGTTGTTGCCGATGGCGATCGAATTGATTTCGCCGGCGGAGGCGACCGTGCCGTTGCCGAGGCCGGTGATCTGGTTGCCGCCGAACGCGATGCCCGCGGGATTGGTGAGCTGGAAATTCGTCGCCGTCGTGATGCAGGGCGCCGTATTGCTGACGGCGTTGCCGTTGACGTCGAGCACCTGCAGCGAGATCGGCGCGCCGTTGTTGATGCTGGTCACGGTCGGCAGCAAATTGAGAATGCCGCCGAGACCACCGAGGGCGCCGGTGAGGTCGGTGAGCACGGGACCCAGAAGTCCCGTCACGACCGATGGCGGCAGGCTGACGCCGGTGCAGGCGCTGACGACAGCGGCATTGGCGCTGCGCCCGGTGCCGCCGGTCAATGCCAGCGCGGCGATCACGCTCGCGACGCTGCCCCTGGCGGCGAGTGTGGTCAAAGGAGAGAGCCGAAAGGCCCAGCGCGGAAACCGAACGTAACTCACATACTGGTACATGTTACACCTGTGCTGACTACTACTCACAGGAGATTGCCGCGTTAACCTTAAACCGCCGGCGTCAAAATCGATTGAAATCACGCCGCGTGCAATCAGCAATTTTCATGACATCAGCGCTGATAGGGTCATCAAGAGAGATGAACGGTGTTTATTTCCGTAGTGGATGCATACGGCGTGATTTCGCCGCTACTACTAAATCACGCACGTCTTAGTCGTCTTCGACGAGCTGTTGCGCATCCGAACGACGCGCAGCGCATCAGCGCTTGGCCGCACCCTGCTTGGGTGGCGCATCGGTCTGCACCTTGCAGTTCGCGGCGGCGAGCGAGGCTTGCGCCTGGGGCATCAAGCCGGGTTCGGCGGCGAGGGCCTTCAGCACGATCAGGCCCGTGGCGGTGGGCGAGTCGATGATCAGGCGGTCGGCGGAGGTGACGTCTTCTTCTTCCGGCAGCGCTTCGTGCTGCGCCTCGGTCATGAGGTCGAGCTCGATGACGCGGCGGCCGGCGGAGCGGTCGTTGATGGCGTAGTAGGCGACGTCGCTGCGGGTGTAGAACGACACCGAAGTGTAGGACTGGCTCACCGGCACCGTGAGCTTGATCGGGCCGCTGCCGAGATCGTAGCGGCACACCGCCATCGCGAAAGCTGGATCCATGAAGGGCAGCAGCGCATTGGCGGGCTCGGTCGGCGGCAGCGCCGTCACGTTGTTGACCTGTGACAGCGCGGCGATCCGCGAATAGGCGTCTTGCGTGGCGATGCGCGGCAGCGCCAGCACGCTGACGAGATGCACGACGCCGCCGAGCAGCACGCCGCCGATGATCGCGAACAATAGCCGGATCATGGGCAGCCCGCCGTGGCGATGCTGGGCATCGGCGCGTCCTTCTGCGTGCGCGTGGCGACGCCGACCGGCGTGTCGTAGAGCCGCAGCGACAGCACGTAGCGATCGATGGCCGAGGTCGGCAGCCAGTTGCCGGCGCGGGCGCGCGAGGCGATGCGGACCTGAAAGGCGCCGTCGGCGTTACGCACCACCTCCTGGCTGGTGAAGCCGTAGCGCTGCAGCGTGTTGGCGACGAGCCGGCCGCGCGGGTCGTACAGCGTCAGGGTCCAGAACCGCGCCGCCGGGGTGACGCCGGACACCACCACGTCGCAGCGGCCGTCGAGCGGCTTGTTGCTGTCGTCGGTGGTGGCGGTGAAGGTGATGCCGTCGCCGGTGCCGATCGGCAGATCGCCGGAGCGCGCGATCGCGGCGCGGGCATAGGGATCGATCTCGCTCGAGCCGGTGCGCGGCCGCGCGGTCCAGGCGCCGATGGTCAGCGTGCCCAGATCGGTGCCGCGCGTCGCCGTGGTCCAGGTCAGGCCGAGGCCGACCGCCGTCGCGATGGCGAGCGCCAGCAGGATGAGAACGATCAGCCGCACGTGTGCCCCGTCATGACCGCTGCATCAATTCTTGCGCGACGCCGCAACGGGCTTGGCCGCAACGGGGGAGGCCGGAGCCGGCTTGGCCAGCGCGTCATTGGCCGGAGTGTCATTGGCCGAGGCGTAGCTTTCCGGGAAGGCGAGGGCGGACGACGCCCGCGACTTCGCCGCGTCATCGCTCGACGACGAGGTCGGACCCATGGTCTTGCCGGCGTCGTCGAGCATCTTCTCGACACGCAGCAACACGTCGGCGCCGCGCCGGGTCAGCACCGGCGGCGGGCCGGGCTTGTTGTCCTCGGCATTGGCCGCGACCACGGACGACGTCGCCGCGGCGGGGTTCTTGACGCCCATGCCGACGCCGGCCAGTTCCTTGATCTCGATGCCCTGGTGGGCGGCGACCATGATGTCGTGCCAGGTCTGCGCCGGCAACGCACCGCCGGTGAGGCGGTTGGTCGGCGAGTAGTCGTCGTTGCCGTACCACACCGCGCAGGTGAAGTTGCCGGTGTAGCCGACGAACCAGGCGTCACGATAGGCATTGGTGGTGCCGGTCTTGCCGGCGGTGGGGATGCCGTCGAGCGCGGCGCGGCGCGCGGTGCCTTCGGCGACCACGTGGCTCATCATGCCCGCCATGTCGGACGCCACCGAAGCAGGAATCGCCTGCAGCGGCTTCGGGCCGTCGCGGTCGTAGCGCCACACGGAATCGCCGGCGCCGGTGCGCACTTCCAGCACGGCATGGGGCTTCACCGACTTGCCCTTGTTGGGAAAAGTGACATAGGCGGTGGCGTGCTCGACCACCGAGACTTCGTCGGCGCCGATCGGCAGCGACGGCGTGTCCGGCAGCGGCGCGGTCAGGCCGAAGCGGCGCGCGACCTCGACGATTTTGGCGCGGCCAAGTTTCGGATTGCCCTTGCCGATGGCGATCGACAGTTTCACCGGCACCACGTTGATCGAATGGGTGATGGCCTGGATCAGCGTGACATTGCCGGAATAGGAGTGGCCGTAGTTCTGCGGACACCAGTTGCCGATGCAGATCGGGCCGTCATTGACGATCGAGGTCGGCTTGAAGCCGTTCAGCAGCGCCGTGGTGTAGACGTAAGGTTTGAACGACGAGCCCGGCTGCCGCATCGAGTCGACGGCGCGGTTGAACTGGCTGGCGCCGTAGTCGCGGCCGCCGACCATGGCGCGGATGCCGCCGTCGAGATCGGCCACCACGGTGGCCGCCTGGGTGGCGTGATAGTCGCGGCCGAACTGGCGCAGCTGGTTCTCGATGGCGTTCTCGGCGGCGTGCTGCACGTTCATGTCGATGGCGGTGCGGACCACGAAGACGCGCTCGGTATAGGATTTCGGAAAGGTATCGACGAGACGGCGCATCTCGTCGAAGGCCCAGTCGAGATAGTAGTTCGGCGACACTTCCTCGCGGCGGTCGACGGCAGTGGCGGGATTACGCCGTGCGCCGAACACCTGGCCCTCGGTCATGAAGCCGGCATCGACGAGGTTGTCGAGCACCTGGTTGGCGCGGGCGCGCGCGGCGGGGAGGTTGATGTGCGGGGCGTATTTGGTCGGCGCCTTGAACAAGCCGGCCAGCATCGCGGCCTCGGCGAGCGTCAGGTCGCGCACGGACTTGTTGAAGTAGAAATGCGCGGCGCCGTCGACGCCGAAGGTGCCGCCGCCCATATAGGCGCGGTCGAGATAGAGCTTCAGAATCTCGTTCTTGGTCAGCCGGGTTTCCAGCCAGATCGCCAGGAACGCCTCGTTGACCTTGCGCTCGATGGTGCGCTCGTTGGACAGGAACAGGTTCTTGGCGAGTTGCTGCGTGAGCGACGAGCCGCCCTGGCGGACGCCGCCGGCCTGCGCATTGGTAACGAGCGCCCGCGCGGTGCCGGCGATGTCGATTCCGAAATGGTCGTAGAAGCGGCGGTCTTCCGTCGCGAGGGTGGCCTTGATCAGGTTGTCCGGAAAGTCTTCCAGCGGAATCGAGTCGTTATGCTTGATGCCGCGGCTGCCGATCGGGTTGCCGTAGCGGTCGAGGAAGGTCACCGCGAGGTCCGACTTCTTGAGCCAGTCTTCATCGGAGGTTTCGCGGAACGCGGGCTGCGCCAGCGCCAGCATGACCACCAGTCCGCCGAGGCCGATGGTGGCCATTTCCGACAGCGGCTCGATCAACAGCCAGCGCTTCCAGCGGCCGACATAGAACTTGTCCATGAAGGTCGAGTAGCGCTCATAGAGTTCGCGGATGCCGCGCCCCGACGAGAACAGTCCGGAATCGATGCGCGCATCCAGATCCAGCAGGACATGCCGGAACTTGGTCTTCCATTTCGATGGCACGATCTGGCGCACCGGGGCCCTTGGATTTGCTGCAGCGCTCGCGCGCTACCGGGCGGCATCGCGGGGACGGCATGCTGGACGAATACGGCTTCCCGGCGGAAAATCGCGCCGCACGGGGAGACTCGTCATGTTTTAGCCGAGCAGGGTGTATAAACCAACGACAATGCTTCGGATTCGGACGACAGGGCTAACGTCGTCCGCGGCCGCCCGATGCGGGGATCGCTTGCCCCGCCGCCGCCGCGGCCCTACATCGATCCTTTAACGTCAGGTATCCCCGCCGCCATGACCGCCCGCCCGCCGCGTCCGTCGCCCCAGCAGGGTTTCTTCTGGAAAACCAAGACGTTGGAAGAGATGTCTGGCGCCGAATGGGAAAGCCTGTGCGACGGCTGCGGGCGCTGCTGCTTGGAGAAGCTGGAAGACGAAGACTCCGGCCGGATCTATTACACCCACGTGTCCTGCAAGCTGCTCGATGCCGGGCTGTGCGCCTGCAAGGATTATCCGAACCGTCAGGCCCAGGTTCCCGATTGCGTGCGGCTGACCCCGGAGAATGTCCGCACCCTCAGCTGGCTGCCACCGAACTGCGGCTACAAGCTCGTGGCGGAGGGCCGCGACCTCTATTGGTGGCATCCGCTGATCTCGGGCAGCCCGGACACGGTGCATGAAGCCGGCGTCTCGGTGCGGGGCAGGGTCGAAGGCACCGAGGACACGATTTCGGACGACGAACTGGAGAACCACATCGTGGCGTGGCCGGCGCTGCTGCCGCGCAAGGCGAAGCTGAAGAAGCGGCCGGCGTAAACGCAATCCGAGGTAGAGTTTGGCTTATGTCGTGGTTACGATGTAGGCTATGAAGATCCTGTGGGACGAGCGTAAGCGCCTGATCAATAGTGATAGGCCCGGACTGGATTTCGCCGATCTCGATGAGGGGTTCTTCACGCGCGCGTTTATTGGCCCGGCAAGACAAGGCCGGCGGCGTGCGGTCGGTCGTTTATCTGACGGCACGATCGTCGTCATTTTCGCGACGCTAGGGACGGAAGCTTTCAACGTCACCAGCATGCGTCCGGCTAATCGCGAGGAAAGGAAACTCGTCGATGGCTGAAGCAGTGTTCAAGCCTGGACAGGGCTACACCAAAGCGGAATGGGACGAGGTCGGCGATAATCCTGAGCTCACCGAGGAGGAACTTGCCGAGATGCGCCCATTCGCCGAAGTCTTCCCGGAACTCGCAGCTTCCATCCAACGGGAGCAGGAGCTCGAAAAGGCATCGGGGATCAAACTGATCTCGCAGCGCCTGTAGGACGAGGTCATCGACAGATACCGGGCTGGCGGCGCGGATTGGCAGTCGCGAATTGATGCGGACCTGCGGCGGCTCAACAACATCAAGTAAGCTCCGAGGCTAGAGCACGGCGTTCCCGGACATGCGATGGGGCGGGACGCTCCTATGCAAGGAAATGGCTGTTGTAGAGGCATTCCATGAAATAAATTGCTCTCATGGTGCATCGGTTCGGCGTGCTCGCTGGACTTCCCGATTTCCGAATTCGAAGTTTCCCATGAACAAGATCGAACGACAGAGCCGCTCAACGGCCGACGTGGAAGTATTGTCCGACGAAGCGGCGCGCGAAATATCGCGGTTGCCGACCGAGGTGCTGGATTTCACCGATGCGCCTCCGGTCGCGCCGCGCCCGCCGCTGACGCAAGGCGAGGTTCGCACCATCATTCTCAGCCTGCTGCTGACAATGTTTCTCGCGGCTCTCGACCAGACTATCGTGGCGACGGCGCTGCCGACCATCGGCAGGCAGTTCGGCGACGTCAACAATCTGTCCTGGGTGATCACCGCCTATCTGCTGGCCTCGACGGCGGTGGCGCCGGTGTTCGGGACGCTCAGCGACATCTACGGCCGACGCGCGACCATCGTGATCGCGATGTCGCTGTTCATGGCGGGCTCGCTGCTCTGCGCGGTGGCGCCGAACATGATCGTGCTGATCTTTGCCCGCGCGCTGCAGGGCCTCGGCGGCGGCGGCATCCTGCCGATCGTGCAGACGGTGATCTCCGACGTGGTGACGCCGCGCGAGCGCGGCCAGTACCAGGCCTATTTCAGTGGTGTGTGGGTCGCCGCCGGCGTCAGCGGTCCGATCCTCGGCGGCGTCTTCGCCGAACATATCCATTGGTCGATGATCTTCTGGATCAATTTGCCGCTTGGCGCCGCCGCGCTGGCACTGCTGTTGCCGAAGATGAAGAAGATCCCGGTGTTTCACCGTCCGCGCAAGGTCGACTGGCTCGGCGGCGTGCTGTTGATGGCATCCGCCGTGGTCTTGATGCTGGTGCTGACCTGGGGCGGCACGCGGCTGTCCTGGACATCGCCGACCATCATGGCGCTGGTCGGCGCAGCCGTCGCGATGGCGTTCGCTTTCGTCTGGCATGCGCTGCACACCGAGCAGCCGTTTCTGCCGCTGACATTGCTGTCCGGCCGCGTGGTGCCGTTCGCGATGGCCGCGGGAAGTTGTGCGATGGGTGCGATGCTCGGGCTCACCGTGCATCTGCCACTGTATTATGAAGTGGTCTACGGCCTGACGGCGGCCGAGGCGGGTCTTGCGCTGATCCCGATCGCCGCGGTCTCGGTGCTCGGCGCCGCGGTCGCCGGCCGCGTGATGGTTCGTGCCAGGCACTACAAGTGGGTGTCGATCGTCGGCACGGGGTGCGCCGCCGTGATGGGGCTTATCATCGCCGTCACGACGCCGTTGCCGCTGCCGTTGCTGCTGACGGCGCTTGCCGTGATGTCGATCGGCCTCGGCATGGTGTTCCCGGTGAGCCTGGTCTCGACGCAGAACGCGGTCCCGCGCCCGCAAGTGGGAACTGCAACGGGTGCGATGAACTTCTTTCGCGCCCTGACGTCGTCGTTCACGGTGGCCGCTTTCACGACGGTGTTGCTGATGGCACTGGGCTCGGGCATCTCCATCACGGCCGACCGCACCGGCAGCCTGCACCCGATCGCGGCGACCGAGATGGTCACGGCGTTCCGCTACGTGTTCGGCGCCGCCGCGGCGATGCTTGCAATGGCCGCGCTGTTCATCACGCTGATGGAAGAGCGCCCGTTGGCCGGTCCGGCACTCTCGACCGAGATCTCAGAGTAGCAAACCCGCGCACTACACCTTCGCTGCATACTATCTGAGATCATCTCGTTGCGTTGTTCACACGCGAGGGATGCGATGAGGTGCGCCTTGTCGCAACCTGTCGGCAAGATCAGTGCACATTGCCCGCATTAGCATCACTGCCTTCGCTAAAAATTCAGGCTGTTGGAAGCTTCTCACCAGCGCAGGTTGATCGCATTTAAGTACCAATCTAGTGCTTCAACCTATATTTATACCTTTGCGTAATGCTGGACCTGCGGGATTTGTCGCAGCGTCTTCGGGTACGCCGTGGTGAGTGAGTTATTGTGCTGAAGCCTGCAAAGCCTGCGCGTGATGCGGTGGCGATTGCCAGGCGACGAAGCAAAGCTTTGTGGGGATAGCGTATGGTGAGTTTCAACAAGGTGGACGAAGTCAGTCCGACCGATCCGCTTTATTATGCGCCGCGTCAGCCGCGCTCCGTCAGGGACCTGTCGTCGAAGCCTTTCGTCGTTCCTGAAGATGCCTGGGCCGAGCGCCAGCCCGTCGTCAAAGCCATGCCGCATCCGCTGTCGCCGGAGATCGTGCCGGCGCCGCCGGAAACCGCGTTGCAACGGATGAGCGGTCGGGCCAAGTGGCAACTGGCCGCAGCGACGTCTGCAGCTGTCATCATGGCCGCCGCGCTGGCCTTTGTCGCGGTCGGCATGCTGCCCGGTGTGGCGCAGAAGGGAACCGCGGCCATGCCGCCGGCCATCGATGCGAGTTCGTCGAACGAACAGACTTCAGCGACCGTTACACCCGCCGAGGCCACCGTTCAGTCCGATGGTTCTGCATCTGCACAGGACGCGACAACGCCGGATCAATCAGGCGCTTTGCTGCAGCAGTTTCTCAACTGGGACAAGAACAAGGGCTCCGCGGGCACGCCGTAACCACCCCTCAATGATTACATAGGTAAGATAGCTTTTTATCGTCGACTGGACATCATTGATGACGCTCCCTTCAGGGCTTCGGTTGAGCCCCGCGCGCGGCAGCACCGCGGCCGCCTTCGGCTTTCTTGCTGTCGCAACCGGCCTGACGCTGACAGCTCCGGTGCAGGCCGCGTCCGGCGACAAGGCTGCCGCAGTACGCGACCTTGCGGTCCGCGTCGGCACGACCATCGGCGCTGCGTCATCCTGCCAGAGCGTCGCGCGGGCGCGGATCCAGATGGTGATCGACAAGTTCTCGACGGTCATCGACCGGGCGGCTGCAAACGAGACCGAGCGCGTCAGCATCGTTCAGCAAATGGACCGCAGCGTCGCTGACGGCCGGCGCGCGCTGACTGCCGCGCAGCTCAGTTGCACTTCGGCCGAGCGCCAGTTCGCTGATCTCGAACAATCGATCGGCGCCGGCACGACAGGTGATCCGTCGCCACAGATGATCTCGGCGCCGCAGGTGATACAGACGTCGGCCATTCCTGCGCCGTCGACGGCGGACATCCGCGGCGTCAGCGATCGCGATATCCGCTTCGGCATGGTCGCGCCGTTCTCCGGCGCCTCGAAAGAACTGGGGCGACAGCTCAAGCTCGGCATCGATACCGCCTTCAACCGAGCCAACGACGCCGGCGGCGTCGCTGGGCGCATGCTGCGGCTGATCGCGGCCGATGATGGCTACGAACCCGCACAGACGCCGGCGGCGATGGCGCAGCTCTCCGACAAGGAGCAGGTGTTCGGTATCATCGGCAATGTCGGCACGGCAACAGCCGCCGCGGCGGTGCCTTACGCGCTGGATCGCCGCATGCTGTTCTTCGGAGCCTTCACCGGCGCCCCGATCCTGCGTCGCGACCCGCCGGATCGATATGTCTTCAATTATCGCGCGAGCTACGCCGAGGAGACCGAGGCCACCGTTCATTACCTGGTCAAGGTGCGCCACCTGCAGCCGCGCCAGATCGCGGTGTTTGCGCAGCAGGACGGCTACGGCGAGGCCGGCTATGCCGGTGTGGTGAAGGCCCTCCGCGCGCTTGGCGCCGGCGAAGGCGTGACGCTGCGCCTTGGCTACAAGCGCAACACCGTCGACGTGGCCGAAGCCGTCAGTCAACTCCGCGCCCACAAGGGTGTCATCAAGGCGATCGTCATGGTCGGCACCTATCGCGCCGCTGCCAAATTCATCGAGAAGACGCGCGATCTGTATCCGGGGGTCATCTACACCAACGTGTCCTTCACGGGCAGCACCGCCCTTGCCGACGAGCTGAAGCTGCTTGGCCCGCACTACACTGCCGGGGTGATCGTGACCCAGGTGGTGCCGGCGGTCGACGGTTACTCGTCGGCGATCCTCGAATACAGGACGGCGCTGGCCAAGTACTTCCCCGGCGAGGCGCCGGACTACGTTTCGCTCGAGGGTTACATCGAAGCCAAGATCCTGATCGAAGCGCTGAAGCAGACCGGACCGCAGCTCGATACCGAGCGCCTGGTCGACAGCCTGGAAGCCATGCGCGGACTTGATCTGGGACTCGGCACGACCTTGAACTTCGGCCGCACCGAGCATCAGGCGTCGCACAAGGTATGGGCGACCATGCTGGACGAAAACGGGCGCTATCAGGCGATTGATTTCGACTAAATCGAACGATGCGACGTCTCGGGGGCCGCGACCAAGTCTCGCTCCCGGGCCGAAACGACGGCGGATCGATGCATGGGCAGCATCGTTCGGCAGGCGGCTTGTGCGGGCTCCCTGGCGCAGACCGGCTGCGGGTCAGGTGAGCTTTAGACTTTGATATCGACTGGAAGACACCATGAATGATACCTCGCAGCAGTCTCGCATCGCGGTTCGCGGCGCAACGGCGCTAACGTTCGGCTCGTTGGCGATCGCATGCGCCCTTGCGCTGGCGCCTTCGGCGGTGGCGGCGCCCGGCGACAAGGCAGCCGTGGTGCGCACATTGGCGGGCCGCATCGGCGCCGTCGTCGGCGCGGCTTCCTCATGCCAGAACATCGGGCGGACGCGTATCCAGACGGTCGTCGACAAGTTCTCGATGGTGATCAAAGAAGCCGCGGCGAACGAGCAGGACCGCGCGGGTATCGCGCAGCTGCTCGATCGCGGCATTGCGGATGGTCGCCGCGCCATGAGCAACGCGCAGACCGACTGCAGCATGACCGAGCGCCAGTTCGCCGACCTCGAGCAATCGATCGGCGTTGGCGCCGCCACCAGCAGCGCATCGCCGGTGTCCGTCACGCCGCCGGCACTGTCGCCGCCACCGACGACGCAATCGGTCGATAGCCGGCCGTCGTCGGGCACCAATGTGCGCGGCGTCACCGATCGTGAGATTCGTTTCGGCATGGTCGGGGCGTTTTCGGGCCCATCCAAGGAGCTCGGGCGCCAGATGAAGCTCGGCATCGACGCCGCATTCGCCCAGGCCAACGACGCCGGAGGCGTGGCCGGGCGCATGCTGCGCCTGATCGCCGCCGACGACGGCTATGAGCCGAGCCGCACGGCCGCCGCCATGGCGCAGCTCTACGACAAGGACCAGGTGTTCTGCTACATCGGCAATGTCGGTACGCCCACGGCCGCGATCGCGGCGCCTTACGCGCTCGAGCGCCGCGCACTGTTCTTCGGCGCCTTCACCGGCACGCCGGTGCTGCGCCACGATCCGCCGGATCTTTACGTCTTCAACTACCGCGCCAGCATCGCCGAGGAACTGGACGCATCCGCGCGCTATCTCATCAAGGTGCAGCGGCTGCAGCCCCGCCAGATCGCCGTGTTCTCGCAGGACGACGCGTTCGGTGAGGCCGCCTATGGCGGCGTGGTCAAGGCCATGCGATTGAACTCGCCCAACGGCGGCATCGCGCTGCGGCTGCGCTACAAGCGTGGCACGATCGATGTGACCGAAGCCATGGCGGCGCTGGCGCCGCAGAAGGCGAACATCAAGGCAGTCCTCATCATCGGCACCTACCGCGCGGCGGCGAAGCTGATCGAGAAGGCCCATGATATCAATCCCGGGCTAATCTACACCAACATCTCCTTTGTCGGCAGCACCGAGCTGGCCGAGGAATTGAAGCTGCTAGGGCCGCAATACACCAATGGCGTCATCGTCACGCAGGTGGTGCCGGCCGTGGACGGCTATTCGTCGGCGATCCTCGAATACAAATCGGCGCTCAACAAATATTCGCCGGGCGAGGCGCCGGGCTACGTCTCGCTTGAGGGCTATATCCAGGCCAACGTGCTCATCCAGGCGCTCAGGCAGACCGGTCCGCAGCTGGACACCGAGAAGCTCGTCGATAGCCTCGAGAGCATTCGCGGGCTCGACATGGGCCTCGGCACACTTCTGAGTTTCGGCCGGGCCGAGCATCAAGCCTCGCACAAGGTCTGGGGCACGATGCTCGATCAGAGCGGTCGCTATCAGGCGATAGATTTCGACTAGGACACACGATGCGACGTTCGGGGCAGGCGGCTCATGCAGTCGCCTTTCCGGAACGATGTGACGGAAGACAAAGCGACAAAAACGATATGGCAGCGGCTGGTTCACAGCAACGGCTGTCAATGGGACGGAGATTGCGTGGGCACGGCGTTAGCGGTGCGACTGCTGGTCGGCAAGGCTTTAGACCTTGATCTCATTTTTTGATTGGACGCCATTATGAACTACGCATCGCAGTACTTACGGATCGAGGCCCGCAGCACGACGGCATTCGCTGTCGGCTCACTGGCGGTCGTGTGCGCCCTGACGCTGGCATCCGCGGTCAGTGCCGCGCCCGGCGACAAGGCGGCGGTGGTCCGCACATTGGCAGGCCGCGTCGGCGCCGTTGTCGGTGCAGCCTCTTCATGCCAGACCATCGGCCGGACACGTATCCAGACGGTCATCGACAAGTTCTCGTCGGTGATCAGGGACGCCGCGTCGAACGAACAGGAGCGCGTCAGCATCGCGCAACTTCTCGACCGGAGCGTGGCCGACGGCCGTCGGGCGCTGACGAGCGCGCAGACCGATTGCAATACGACCGAACGTCAATTCGCCGATCTCGAACAGTCCATCGGTGTCAGCTCCTTCGCTTCGTCCTTCGCCCCGCTGACCTCGTTGCAGGCGGTCGCGCCGACGCCCGCTGCACTGCCTCCGCAGACTGCCACTGCGCCGGCAGCATCGAGCTCGGCGGTTCGTGGCGTGACCGACCGTGAAGTCCGCTTCGGCATCGTCGCGCCGTTTTCCGGCGCCTCCAAAGAACTCGGCCGTCAAATGAAGCTCGGCATCGATGCGGCGTTCAACCGCGTGAACGATGATGGCGGCATTGCCGGACGCAAGCTCCGGCTGATTGCGGCGGACGACGGCTATGAACAGGGCCGGACTCTCGGAGCCATGACACAACTTTACGAAAGCGATCAGGTCTTCGGCTACATCGGCAATGTCGGCACGCCCACTGCCGCCGTTGCGGCGCCCTTTGCCATGGAACGCCGGACGTTGTTCTTCGGCGGATTCACCGGTTCGCCGGTGCTGCGCCGCGATCCGCCGGATCGCTATGTCTTCAACTACCGCGCCAGCCTTGCCGAAGAAGTCGAGGCGTCGGTGCGTTTCCTCGTCAAGG
The DNA here is from genome assembly GCA_040512975.1 of Tardiphaga sp. Classification (GTDB taxonomy): domain Bacteria; phylum Pseudomonadota; class Alphaproteobacteria; order Rhizobiales; family Xanthobacteraceae; genus Tardiphaga. The sequence continues at coordinate 16,954 of JBEVEC010000093.1, forward strand.
TCCGACGGTTGCGCCCGCAGCAGATCGCCGTGCTGGTGCAGGACGACGCCTTCGGTGAAATCGTGTACGGCGGCGTGACCAAAGTGATGCGGACGCTGGGAGCAGGGGACGGCGTGGCTGCGCGCCTGCAGTACAAGCGCAACTCGATCGACGTGACCGATGCAATTGGCCAGTTGGCCCTGCGCAAGGGGACCATCAAGGCCATTGTCGTGATCGGTACCTATCGCACGGCTGCCAAGCTGATCGAACGGACCCACGATCTGTATCCCGGCATGCTCTACACCAACATTTCGATTGTCGGCAGTTCGGAGCTCGCTGAGGAGTTGAAGCTGCTCGGCCCGAAATACACCAGCGGCGTCATCGTCACGCAGGTCGTGCCCGCGGTTGATGCGTATTCGTCGGCCATCCTCGAATACAAGGCGGCGCTGGCCAAATATTTCCCGGGCGAGGCGCCGGGCTATGTTTCGCTTGAGGGTTATATCGGGGCGAACGTTCTGATCCAGGGCTTGAAGCAGGCCGGCCAGCAACTCGACACCGAGCGGCTTGTGGACAGCCTGGAAAGCATCCGCGGCCTGGACATGGGTCTCGGCACGCAGCTCAGCTACGGCCGCAGCGAGCATCAGGGATCTCATAAGGTTTGGGGTACGGCGCTGGATGAAAACGGTCGCTATCGAGCGATCGATCTCGATTAGGACAAACGATGAAGCGTCTTGGGGGGCGTTGAACATGTCGTGTCTCCAGGACGATAAGAACGAACACGACACGACAATCGAGCGATACGCTGCCGCAAAACGGCAGCATGTCGTTCAAACGATCACCGGCAGAACTACGGCTTCCGATCACTAGAGCCTCAGAATCTGCTTTCAATTTGACGATTGGATGGTCACATGAAGTGTATTCCGCAGCATTCTCGAACTGCGACGCGCGTCACGAGTCAGCGCGCCTTCGGCTCGCTGGCTGTCGCATGGGCCCTGACGATCGGGTCTCCGGCCATTGCCGCGCCCGGCGACAAGGCGGCGGTGGTGCGCACGCTGGCGAGCCGCATCGGCACGATCGTCGGCGCGGCGTCGTCGTGCCAGAACATCGCACGGATGCGCATTCAGACGATGATCGACAAGTTTTCGATGGTCATCAAGGACGCCGCTTCGAGCGAGCAGGAGCGCATCTCGATCGTGCAGCAGCTCGATCGCAGCGTCGCCGAGGGTCGTCGTGCCCTGACCAGCGCGCAAACCGATTGCGCAACGGCGGAACGGCAGTTTGCAGATCTGGAACGTTCGATCGTGTCATCGGGGCCCGTCGACTCGTCGGGATCGGCATCGGCCTTTGCGCCCGTGCCGATGACGCCGCCGCCGCCGCCACCACCGGCGGTCACCTCGTCGGTCCCTCCGGCCAATTCGGGCATGTCGGTTCGTGGCGTGACCGATCGTGAAATCCGGTTCGGCATCGCTGCGCCGTTTTCCGGCGCATCCCGCGAACTCGGGCGCCAGATGAAGCTTGGCATCGATACGGCCTTCAACCGCGTCAACGACGCCGGCGGGATCGAGGGCCGGATGTTGCGCCTGATTTCGGCTGATGACGGCTATGAGCCGAGCCGAACCGGCGCCGCCATGGCGCAGCTTTACGACAGGGACCAGGTGTTCGGCGTGATCGGCAATGTGGGCACGCCAACCGCGCTGGTCGCGGTGCCTTATGCGCTGGAGCGGCGGATGCTGTTCTTCGGCGCACTGTCGGGGGGCGAGGTGCTGCGCCGCGATCCTCCGGATCGCTACGTCTTCAACTACCGGCCCAGCACCGCCGAAGAAACCGATGCCGCCGTTCACTATCTGATCAAGGTGCGCCGTCTGCAGCCGCGGCAGATCGTCGTGTTCGCCCAGCAGGACGCGTTCGGCGATTCCGGTTTTGCCGGCGTCAACAAGGCCATGCGCGCGCTTGGCGGTGGCGGCACCTCGGTGGTTCGTCTCAACTACAAGCGTAACACGGTGGACGTCGATGAGGCGGTCAACCAGCTGCGTGCGTTGAAGCAGCCGGTCAAGGCAATCATCATGGCCGCGACCTATCGGGCGGCGGCCAAGTTCATCGAGAAAACCCACGATCTGTATCCCGGCATGGTCTACACCAACGTGTCCTTTGTCGGCGCCACCGCGTTTGCGGACGAACTGAAGCTGCTCGGGCCACGCTTCACGAATGGCGTGGTCGTCACCCAGGTGGTGCCGGCGGTCGACGGCTATTCGTCGGCGATCCTGGAATACAAGACGTCGCTGGCCAAGTACTTCCCGGGCGAAGCCGCGGACTACGTTTCCCTCGAGGGCTATGTGACGGGCAATCTGCTGATCCAGGCGCTGCGGCAGGCCGGCCCGAACCTTGATATCGAGCGGGTGGTCGACAGCCTTGAAGGCATGCGCCAGCTCGACATGGGGCTCGGGACGGCGTTCAGCTTCGGCCGCGGCGAACATCAGGCGTCGCACAAGGTCTGGGGCACCCAGCTGGATGAAAACGGCCGCTATCAGGCGATCGATCTCGACTAGCGATACGACGAGGCCGAATTGTCACGGGACGGCCGGCAAGGCCGTCCCGTGGCAGGTAGTTACCTTTTTAACATTGCTAAATTCGCCCTGTCGGCAAACCTTCCCGAAACATTTACCGGCTAGGTTGGCCGCCACACAACAAAGCCGCGCGCATGTGTGCGGTCGTCGATGGGAGGTTGTGGTGCGACGATTGATCCTGCAGTTCATGGACGACGAAGCCGGCGCCACCGCGATCGAATATGCGCTGATCGCGGCGGGTATTGCCCTGGCCATCATCACCGCCGTGCAGGGTCTGGGCACCACGCTGAACGGCCGCTATGCCGCCGTGAACGCATCGCTGAAGTAGCCTCGCGCCGGCGCATGCCGGCACCGTGCGAGATCGATGCGAAAGCGCTGCTTTGGATCGGCAGCAAAATACCTATATGATCGGGGCGGGCGGCAGGCCCGTTTCTTTCATGTGGGCGACCGTCATGACATCGACGCGATTTGCAACATCTTCACCGCTCGTGAGCGCGGGCCTCGCGGCCGCCGGCCTTGCCGCAATCATCATTCTGGCTTTGACCGCCCCACCGGCTTCGGCCGCCGGCGCGCAGTACTGTATCGCCCGCAGCAGCGTCAACGGTGATGCGTCCTATGTCGGCAACTGCGTCTACGCCGATTATCAGCAATGTCTGCAGGCCGCCGCAGAGAGCCGCGGCAATTGCGTCCAGAACATCGAGTATCACGGCGCGCCCGCTGACGCGCCGATGCCCCGCCGCACGCGTCGCGCGCGCTGATGGCATGCAGCCGCTCTTTTGACAGGGATCACGACGATGACCATTGAAAGAACGAGTGTCGTGATGGCCGCGGCCTTGATCGTTGCCTGCAACGCGATCGCAGGCGTCGATGCGGTGCATGCGCGACCGGTCAAGACCGTGCGATCCTCGATTCCGCCGTTCTGCGTGCTGACGGGAGGGCCGCGGGGGCCGGGGAGCTTGCCGGCTATCTGCCGGTTCTTCGACTATCAACAGTGCCTGCAGGCCGCCGCCGACCTGCGCGGCAATTGCGTTGTCAACGTCGACTATCCCGGCAAGGTCACCGGCGCGCCGGGAGCTGCCTGGTCGCGGCAATAGCGTCACGCACGCAACAACTTAGCGAGCGAACAGGATAAAAATCAGAAAATAGGAATATAGGCTTGACAGCGTAACGCTGCCGCAGTAGGTTTACCGCATGCTCCAGAACTGGGTTCAAGGGACATCGGTGTTGCAAGCGCCGACGACGTGAACCGATCCTGCGCTTTCCTGGACCTGCCAACCATCTCGCGAATCGACCTGCAAATGATCGCGGATGCGGCGTCGTGCGCCCGTGGCGCTTCCGGAACCTCGCCCAGTATGACGCGTTGCTTTTGCTAACCGTGCTGACAGGTACGGCTGGAAAACAATCAGGAAGCGAGGATGTTATGGCAATTAAGGAGAACGGGCAGATCGTTGAAACGACCACAGAAGCCCGCCAGGGCGAGGCGGGGCCGTCGGTGTTGGCATTGATGGCCATCAGCACCGGTCTTGCGGTTCTGATTCTCGGCGTCGTCTGGTTTGTATTTTTCAGGACGTAATCAGCCGCGGTGATCGGCCGATCGAAAACGGTCGGTCCGCGCCCTCCCATGATGTTTCGTTGACAGCTCGACCGGTCTTTGCCGGCGGGCTTTTTTTGTGCGCCGTTCTGCTCGCTCGGATGGGGGTATCGATGGCCAAGGGTGCGAAACCGAAATCGAAGGACAAGGCGTCGAAGGACAAGCGCGCCAAGGACATGCGCGCCAAGGACAAGACGAGAAAATTGAAAGGCGCGAACACCGCAGCGGCGCCTGAACCGGAAACGGGCGATGACCCGTCCGACGAGCCTGCGCCGACCACGGCGGTCCGCAAGCGCCCGCGCAGCGTCAAGCCGCCGTCGCGGCGCGCGACGGCGGCGAAGTCGATCAAGCGTCCTGCGCCACGGCGTCGACGGGCGCCGCCCGCGGGCGACGACGTCACGCCGCTGGCCGATCGCGTGGTCAGTGCCATCGAAGATGAACTCGACATGATCGAGACAATCGTCGGCCGGCCGAATGCCGGGCCGGGCCAGCGCACCGATGCCGAGCGTCGCGCGCGCACGCTGGCGTCGCTGGCGCGCACGCTGTCCGAACTGAAGAAGCTCCAATCCGTGGATCTGCCGATGAAAGCCGCCGATGACACGCTCGCTGCCGGAGACGACGAAGCCTTTCGACTGGACCTCGCGCGACGGCTGGGCATCACTGTCGCTGAAGCAAAGACAGTACACCCTGACGAAGAGCCGCCCCTCTGACATCGATGCCATCGCGTCGCACTGGCCGCTGTTCGCGCTGCCGCACCAGTTGCCGCCGGAGCGTGCTGAAAATGATGCGCCGTGGCTGACCTGGCTGATGATCGGTGGCCGCGGATCCGGCAAGACCCGCGCCGGCGCCGAATGGGTAAGGGCGCAGGCTCTCGGCCGCGCGCCGCTGGCGCAGGAGCGGTCGATGCAGATCGCATTGGTGGGCCAGACCGAGCACGACGTTCGCGAGGTGATGATCGAGGGCGTGTCGGGATTGATGTCGGTGCATGCGCGTCACGAGCGGCCGCTGTGGATCCCCTCGCGCAAACGGCTGGAATGGCCGACCTCAGGCGCGGTGGCGCAGGCGTTTTCGGCGGAGGACCCCGAGAGCCTGCGCGGACCGCAATTCGCCTGCGCCTGGTCCGATGAGCTGGCCAAGTGGCGCTATGCCGACACCGCCTTCGACATGCTGCAATTCGGATTGCGGCTGGGCAGCCGGCCGCGGCAGTTGATCACCACCACGCCGCGACCGCTGCCGCTGCTGAAGCGCCTGATGGGCGATCCCGCGACGGTGACGACGCGCGCTGCGACGACAGCCAATGCGATGAACCTGGCGCCGACGTTTCTGCAGGGCGTGATGGGCCGCTATGCCGGCACGCGGCTGGGGCGGCAGGAGCTCGACGGCGAGATCATCGACGACCGGCCGGACGCGCTGTGGTCGCGCGACCTGCTGGAGCGCTGCCGGGTGGCCGAGGTGCCGCCGCTGCGGCGCATCGTGGTGGCGGTCGATCCGCCGGTGTCGTCGGGCAAGCGCGCCGACGCCTGCGGCATCGTCGCGGCGGGGATCACCGACGGCGGATTGGTGTATGTGATCGCGGACGACACGGTGTCGTCGGTGACGCCGACCATGTGGGCGAACAAGGCGATCGCGCTGTGGCGCAGGCTCGACGCCGACGCGCTGATCGTGGAGACCAACCAGGGCGGCGAGATGGTGCGCGCGGTGATCAACGAGGTCGACGCCGCGGTGCCGGTGACGGCGGTGCGCGCGCTGCGCGGCAAGTGGCTGCGCGCCGAGCCGGTGGCGACGCTGTACGAGCAGGGCCGCGTGAAGCACGCCGGCGCCTTTGCCGCGCTGGAGGACGAGATGTGTGATTTCGCGAGCGCCGGATTATCGTCGGGACGGTCGCCGGATCGCGTGGATGCCCTGGTGTGGGCGGTGGCCTCGCTGGCGCTGGTGCCGGGTTATCAGGGGCCGAGGATACGGCAGTTGTAACACATCCACAGACTGTCATCGCCCGGCTTGACCGGGCGATCCAGTATTCCAGAGCGTCCGTGCGGATAATGAACGCTCTGGAATACTGGGTCACCCGCTTTCGCGGGTGATAACAGCTCATTGTGTAGTTGCAGGTTCGCCTCACCAACGGATGATATCATGTTCGATCGATGGAAAACCTTTCTGGCGGCACCGGAAGCCAAGGCGTCGCGGGCGGCGCGATTGCTGGCGTTTGAATCCGGTGGGCGGGCGAGGTGGACCGCCAAGGATTACGCGGGACTTGCAAGGGAGGGCTATCTCGCCAATGCCGTGGTGCATCGCTCGATCCGATTGATTGCCGAGAACGCCGCGGCGTGTACATTCCTGGTGTTCGACGGCGCGCAGGAGCGCGCGGCGCATCCGCTGGCGCAGCTGTTGACGCGGCCCAACCCGCGGCAGGACGGCGGCGTGTTTTTCGAGACGCTGTATGCGCATCTGTTGCTCGCCGGCAATGCCTATGTGGAGGCCGTCACCCTGGACAGCCACGTGCGCGAGCTCTACGCGCTGCGGCCGGACCGCATGCGGCTGGTGCCGGGCGGCGACGGCTGGGCCGAGGCCTATGACTACAGCGTCGCCGGCCGCAGCGTGCGCTTCGACCAGCTCGCATCAAACGTGCCGCCGATCCTGCATCTGACCTTCTTCCATCCGCTCGACGACCATTACGGCCTGGCGCCGATCGAGGCCGCCGCCACGGCGCTCGACACCCACAACGCCGCGACCAAATGGAACAAGGCGCTGCTCGACAACGCCGCGCGGCCGTCCGGCGCGCTGGTGTTCGCCGCGCCCGACAGCGCGCTGCTGCCCGACGCGCAATTCGACCGGCTGAAGCGCGAGCTGGAAAAGAACTATGCCGGCGCCGTAAATGCCGGGCGGCCGCTGCTACTGGAAGGCGGGCTCGACTGGAAGGCGATGTCGCTGACGCCGAAGGACATGGACTTCCTCGAGGCGAAGCACTCGGCCGCGCGCGAAATCGCGCTGGCCTTCGGCGTACCGCCGATGCTGCTCGGCATTCCCGGCGACAACACCTTTGCCAATTACGCGGAGGCCAACCGCGTGTTCTTCCGCCAGACCGTGCTGCCGCTGGCGACGCGCACCGGCCAGGCGCTGGCGCAATGGCTGGCGCCGGCCTTCGGCGACGCCATCCGCGTCGCAATCGACACCGACCGCATCGACGCGCTGGCCGCCGACCGCGTCGCGCTGTGGGAGCGCGTCAGCGCCGCGGACTTTCTGACGCTGAACGAAAAGCGCGAGGCGGTGGGCTATGGCCCGGTGGAGGGCGGCGACCGGCTCGGATAGGGAACGGATTCACCACGGCCGCGTCATTCCTGTCGCCGGTGGGGGTCAGTGTTTCGCGCATGCCGCTTACTTATGTCATCCCGGATCTGCATGGCCGCCGCGATCTGCTCGACCGCGCGCTCGCGCGCCTTTGTGACCATGCCGGTGGTGCGGCGTCGACGCTGGTGGTGCTGGGTGACTACGTGGACAAGGGCCCGGACTCGCGCGGCGTGATCGCGCGGCTGCGCGCCGGCATGCCGGCGCCGTGGCGCCTGGCGATGCTGAAGGGCAACCACGACGCGATGATGGTGGCGGCGCTGCGCGATCCCGCGGCGTCGCGCGCGGACGGGCGCATGGACGACTGGCTGGCCAAGGGCGGCGCCATCGCGCTCGCGTCCTATGGCGGCGAGGTCGCCGACGTGCCGCTGCACGACCTCGACTGGCTCGACGGCCGGCCGCTGCTGCATGTCGATGCGCACCGGGTCTATGTCCATGCCGGCGTCGATCCGACGGTGTCGCTGGCGCGGCAGGAGGCCAGGCTGATGATGACCAAGCGCTACGCCGACGACGACACGCGTGGCCACGGCGCGCGCCATGTGGTGCACGGCCATGACCGCCATGTCGACGGCCCCCTGCTGACGGCCGGGCGCAGCAATCTCGACGCCTGCGCCTGGAAGACCGGGCGGCTGGTGGTCGGCGTGTTCGACGACGACGTGCCCGGCGGGCCGGTGGACGTGATCGAGATCCTGGGCTGACGCCCATCTGCCGATATTTCTGCATCTGTCCTGCGTGACGCGTAGCCCGCGCCGCCATCGCCGCCGTGTGCCCATGAATTTCATGTCCGACCTCATCAACGTGTTCACCGAACGCGGCGACCTCGCCCATCTGGCGCTGTTCCTGTGGGCCAGCATGGCCAGTGCCGCGGCGCTGTTCGCCCTGCGCGAGCTCGCCGGCGCCTCGCGCCGCTTCGATGAATTCATCCGCCAGCTCGCGCTGTTCAACCGCCGCAACGCGCGACAGTGGCGGCGCGATGACGACGCGCGGGGCGAGGGCGGCGAGCGCGAGCGCGATCAGTAAATCTGTCACGGCTGAAGGAGCATCGTCATGGACGCGTTGCACAGCATGCTGCGGTCGATCCACACCGAAACGAAGGCATCGACCCCGCGGGAGTTCGATGTGTTCCGGGAGTTTCTGGCGCATCTGGATCGGCTGCAAAAGCAGGCGGCGGACAAACCGCGGCCGCGGCGACGGCAGCGGCGGGTGAAAGTGTAGTTGGGGGCCGCGCGCTCTGCGCTTGTGGTTGTCACCTCTCCCCACCGGGGAGAGGTCGGATGTCGGAGCGCAGCGAGGACATCCGGGTGAGGGGTTACGCACCATCGATGGCGCGGCGCCCCCTCCCGGCGCTGCGCGCCGACCTCTCCCCGGTGGGAGAGGTGAAGAACCGCGCCGAGCGCTGAGGCCGGTGCCTCGCTCAAAACGCCTTGAACGTGATGATCGTGTGCGTGTCCTGGATGCCCTCGATGGTCTGGACCTTCTCGTTGACGAAATGGCCGATGTCGGTGGCGTTGTCGACGTAGAATTTCACCAGCAGATCGTAATGCCCGGCGGTGGAATAGATCTCCGAGGCGATCTCGGCTTCGGCCAGCGCGTTGGCGACGGCGTAGGACTGGCCAAGCTTGCACTTGAACTGGACAAAGAAGGGGACCATCGGGCTCTCCGGGCATATTTGATTTCGCCGCCATCAAGCCCAAAACAAGGTGGCGTGGCAAGCCGGCGTGGGGCCGCGGTTGCCGCCCCGGGCCGGGCAGGCTAGCAATACCGCATCACGCAGTATCCTTCGGTTTTCATGCGAGTTTTCATGGCCACCCCCGTTGCGCTCACGATTGCCGGCTCGGATTCCTCGGGCGGCGCCGGCATCCAGGCCGATCTCAAGACCTTCGCCGCCTGCGGCGTCTATGGCGCCTCGGCAATCACCGCGCTGACGGCGCAGAACACGCGCGGCGTGACCGGCGTCTATCCGGTGCCGGCCGGCTTCGTCACCGAGCAGATCGACGCCGTGTTCGAGGATTTGGACGCAGGCGCGGTGAAAATCGGCATGGTCTCGCAACGCGACGTGATCGCCGCGATCGCTGCCGGCATCGCGCGCTGGACGCCGAAGCATGTCGTGCTCGATCCGGTGATGGTGGCGACCTCCGGCGACCGCCTGCTGGCGCCGGAGGCTGTCGAGGCGCTGCGCACGATCCTGATCCCGCGCGCCGACCTCATCACGCCGAACCTGCCGGAAGCCGCGGCCCTGCTCGACGAGGGGATCGCGGTGAGCGAGACCGACATCGAGGCGCAGGGCCGCCGCCTGCTGGCGCTGGGCTGCAGGGCCGTGCTGATCAAGGGCGGCCATGGCAGCACTGCGCAGAGCATCGATCATTACGTCACAGCGAATACGACGCTCGCCTTGCCAGCGCCGCGCGTGACCACGCCAAACACCCACGGCACCGGCTGCACGCTGTCCTCCGCCATCGCCGCGGCGTTGGCCAAGGGCGAGAAAATGGAAAGCGCGGTGCGGTTCGCCAAGGCCTATGTCACCGCGGCGATCGAAAGCGCGGATCGCTTTACAGTCGGCCACGGCCATGGCCCTGTCCATCATTTTCACGCTTATTATTGAGCGCGTGCTGCCTGCGACATGCTGTCGTTCCGCTGTCGCACACGCTTGATACCACCCCATCAGCCAACGAGTTGTCCGATTCTCCCGGGCACGCTGAACGGATGGGCGCATGTCGACGCTGGATCTCGATACTTCCGTGGTAGCGAATGCCTACGCGAAATGGGCGCCGATCTATGACGCGGTGTGCGGCCCGGTGATGCTGAAGGGCCGGCGTGCCGCCGCCGCAGCGGC
>JBEVEC010000105.1:0-9739 GCA_040512975.1 Tardiphaga sp.
CGCGGCGCGTCCGCCGCGCTGGCGCTACTGATTCTCGCATTGGCACCGGCTGCCCGGGCGGCGGATGAGCCGGACCTGATCTTCCGTCGCTCGACGGTGTTCAAGTGGCTTAGTCCAAACGACAAGCTCGCCACCTACGGCCTCGACGATCCCGAAATCGACGGCGTCGCCTGTCATTTCACGGTGCCTGAAAAGGGCGGGTACAAGGGCTGGCTCGGATTAGCCGAGGAAGTCTCGGACATCTCGCTGGCCTGCCGCCAGGTCGGCCCGATCAAGTTCAAGGCCTCGAGCGAGCAGGGCGAGGACATGTTCCGCCAGCGCCGTTCGCTTTTCTTTAAAAAGATGCAGATCGTGCGCGGCTGCGACGCCAAGCGAAACGTGCTGGTCTACATGGTGTATTCGGACCGCATCATCGAAGGCTCGCCGAAAAACTCGACGTCGTCGGTGCCGATCATGCCGTGGGGCCAGGCCGACACCGCCATTCAGAAATGCGGCGACTTCATCAAGTAGCGGTCTGGGTCGCGTGCGCCTTGCGCAAGCGATCCCACATCTCGGGCGCCGTGCGCGGTTCGCGGTGCCCGACCAGCTGCACCAGCTTCTGCGGATAGCATTCGTTGCCGTGCCAGCCAAAGCCCTGCTGCGACATTGCGCCCTGGCCACGCCGTTTCGCCTTGTCGGCCGAAGCCGGGGCGTCGGCGGGGGCGATCGAGGTTTCCATGCCAACATCGTTGTTGCCGGGTTCCACGATAAGCTCCTTTTTCGTCATTTGAACGCAAACGCAGAGGGCGCAGGAAAAGTTGCATGCGCCCGTTGCGCTGGCTTTAGCGGCCTTATGGTTCAATTTTATTAACGTCGTGCGACGGATGCGCATTTGTCGCCACGCCGAACTTGGTTCAGCTGCGTGTCGTGGTGTATCCGCAACGAAACATAACGGCCGTGCGACGACATCATTTATCCCCGTCTCCGCAAACGTCCCGAAACGGCCCTCGGTTATCGATCTGCCTACGCCGCGGCGGATCGTCATGCCCAACCGGAGACGTCAGATGCGCAGGACCAGTTTCATCATCGCGTTTGCTTTCGTTCTTGCCATACCGTCGCTGGGCGACGTCGCCGATGGCAGCCTGCCGGGGGCCGGTACCTTCGCTTATAACGGCACGCCCGCGACCGACACCGGGCCGGCAGCGTTCTCCGTTTCCGTGCGCTAACCGTCGTCGTCCGACGTGCAGCGAAAAACGCCCTTGGCCGCGCGCAGCGTGATGCTAGGTTGCCCGGCATCGCCGTTGGGGCGATCGAGCGAGGGCATTTGCAATGAAACGACGTTTAGCCGCGGGTGTTCTGCTGGCGCTGACGGTGACAAGTTCGGCGGCGATGGCCGGCGGCACTGCCACCGAGGAAGCCAACAAGAAAGCCGTGCTCGAATTCTACGATAAGGGCCTCAACCAGAAGGATTTCGAGGCTGCATCCAAATATTTCGGTCCGCGCTACATCCAGCACAATCCGACCGCGCCCGACGGCATCGAGGGCTTCAAGACGTTCGTCGGTTTCCTGCGCGAGAAATTCCCGGACTCCCATGGCGAGATCAAGCAGGCCTTCGCCGACGGCGACATGGTGATCCTGCACGTCCATGCGGTGCGCGAGAAGGGCACGCGGGGCAATGCCATCGTCGATATCTTCAAGCTCGAAAACGGCAAGATCGTCGAGCATTGGGATGTCATTCAGCCGGTGCCGGAAAAGTCGGCGAACGGCAACGGCATGTTCTGACCCAATGCTGGCTGCCGAGACCGGTCGTCATGCCTGGTCTCGCCCCGCCGCCGCTGAACCCTTGTCAGCGCGTCTTGGTGCCCATCCGCGGCACGCATTTGCGCGTCCGCGTGACGCCGCCGGTGGTCAGCGTGGTGCCCTGGATTTCCTTGATCTGGCCGGTCGGGCATGAGCCGTCGTCGACCTGCACGCGTTGGCCAAGCCGCAGCTGCAGAATGTCCTGCTCGCGAGAGACCTGGTCCACCGCCATCGCCGGCGTCGTCGCGACGCAGGCGGCGAGTCCCAGCCACCACGTGATGCGCATCGCCAAATCCCCGCTACTTGTTCTGCACCTTGAGGCCCTCGGGGCCGACATTGATCTGCAGCCCGCTCGGTTCTTTTTTGGTCTGATAGAGATTGTAGCCAAGCACGCCGATCCCGACGACCAGCGCGCCGATGATCAGGAAGAGCACGTTGCGATTGCCGGACATCAAGGTCTCCATGCGGACGGGTTCTGCGAAGTGTAGAGATGCGCGCTCGATTCGCGAAGGCAGCAAGCCAGCCTGTCCGCGATGCAATCTGCCCGCATAAAGCGCATCTGCAGGCCGTTTCCGGCAGTTTCGACATCCGGTTGCGCGGGCTAGGCTGCCGCGCTTTTTCCTTTTGCCTTCAACCGGAGCTGCCAATGCCGACCGATACCCAACGCAAGATCCTGGACGCCGTCGATGCCGGCTTCGACGCACAGCTTGCGACCACCCGCGATTTCGTCGCGATCCCGTCCACGCGCGGCGCCGAGGGCCCTTGCCAGGACATGATCGGCGATCTGTTGCGCGAGCGCGGTTACGAAGTCGACGACTGGCACATCGAAATGACTGAGCTCGAGGGCCTGCGCGGCAACGGCATCATCGCACACGACTTCTCCAAGGCCCGCAGCGTGGTCGGCACCTATCGCCCGGCCACCACAGCCGGCAAATCGCTCATCCTGCAGGGCCACTGCGACGTGGTCCCGACCGGGCCGCTCGACATGTGGGACACGCCGCCGTTCGACGCCGTCATCAGGGACGGCAAGATGTATGGCCGCGGCGCCTGCGACATGAAGTCGGGCACCATCGGCGCGTTGTATGCGCTGGATGCGATCAGGGCCGCCGGGCTGAAGCCGACGGCGCGCATTCACTTCCAGTCGGTGATCGAGGAAGAGAGCACCGGTGTCGGCGCGCTGTCGACTTTGCAGCGCGGCTATCGCGCCGATGCCTGTTTCATTCCGGAACCGACCGGCAACAAGATGGTGCGCGCCCAGGTCGGCGTGATCTGGTTTCGGCTCAAGGTGCGCGGCTTCCCGGCGCATGTGTTCGAAGCCGGTGTCGGCTCCAATGCCATCGTGGCCGCCTATGATCTGATCCATGCGGTCCAGCAGCTGGAGATCGAATGGAATAAGCGCGCGGAGTCCTCGCCGCATTTCGACAAGCTCAACCATCCGATCAATTTCAACCCCGGCATCATCAAGGGCGGCGACTGGGCCTCCAGCGTGCCGGCCTGGTGCGACGTCGACTGCCGCATCGCCATCCTGCCTGGCTGGTCGGTGAAGGACGCCCAGGCCGAGATCCTCGCCTGCATCAACAATGCCGCGCGCAACCATAAATTTCTGTCGAACAATCCGCCGCAGGTGGAATGGTCCGGCTATCTGTCGGAAGGCTACGAGCTGACCAACTCGGCCGCGCCGGAAGCGGCTTTCGCCAAGGCGTTCGACGCCGTCTATGGCGGCGGCAAGCCGGACGACCTCGTGTTCACCGCGCTGACCGACACGCGCTTTTACGGGCTGAACTACGACATCCCGAGCCTGTGCTTCGGCGCGACCGGCCAGGCGATGCACGGCTTCAACGAATATGTCGATCTGGACTCGCTGCGCAAATCGACGAAAGCGACGGCGCTGTTCATCGCCGAGTGGTGCGGCGTCGAGGCCATTTGACCGCGCCAAACACACTTCCGTCATCCTGAGCCGCGCTTGCGTGGCGTCTCGACGGATGGGCCGCAATGCGCGCGGCCGCATCCTTCGAGGCTCGCCGAAGTCGGCGAGCGCCTCAGGATGGTGTGAGGGGTCAGTCTGGCCACAACGCCTTCACGATCGCATCCAGCCCGTCCGTCAGCGCCGCCGGGCCGGGCTGCAGGATCAGCGGCGACTTGATTTCGTGGATGCGGTCGTCGCGCACCGCCGGAATGTCACGCCAGCCCGGCCGTGCGCGGATCCTGTCGGGCACGACCTTTTTGCCGCACCACGACGCCAGGATCACGTCGGGCATCGCGGCGCGGACGTCGTCCGGGGTCACGATGCGGTCCTTGGCGGCTTTCTGGAAACGCATCAGCGGAAACGCATCCGCGCCGCCGGCGATCTCGATCAATTCCGCCACCCAGCCGATGCCGGTGATCAGCGGATCGTCCCATTCCTCGAAATAAACTTTGGGGCGGCCGGCACGCGGGATCGCCGCCACGTCCGCCAGCCGCTGCTCATATTTCGCCGCCAGCGCCTCGGCGCGTTCGCCGGCGCCGACCATGTGGCCCAGAAGGCGGATCATCGCCAGAATGCCGGCGACGTCGCGCTGGTTGAAGACGTGGATGGCAACGCCGGCGCGCACCAGCGCCGCAGCGATCTCGCTCTGCAGGTCGGAGAAGCACAGCACCAAGTCAGGCTCGAGCGCCAGGATCTTCGGCAGGTCGGCCGAGATGAAGGCCGACACCCGCGGCTTCTCGCGGCGCACCTGCGGCGGCCGCACGGCATAGCCGGACACCCCGACGATGCGGTCCTGCTCGCCGAGCAGATACAACGTCTCCACCGTCTCTTCGGTGAGGCAGACGATCCGGCGGGGAGGGAAGACGCGCATGATGCCGGTATGCCGCGAAACAAAACCCTTGTCACGGCGCCGACGCGGAGTCGAAATTCGGCGATGGCCCGCGCAGACGGGCAAGCCCAGGGAGGTCACAGCCCATGACTCCGCTTGAAAAGATCCACAGCCTCGCGATGCCGTTTTCGGTGTCGATGGGCGTCAGTTTTACGGAAGCCGACCCCGACCGGGTCGTCGCCACTATGCTGGTGCGCGAGGATCTCTGCACGCTCGGTCATACCATCCATGGCGGCGCGGTGATGGCGCTGGCCGATGCGGTCGGGGCGGCGGCCACCGTGATCAATCTGCCGGACAGCGCCGCGGGCACCACCACCATCGAGAGCAAGACCAATTTCGTCGGCCGCGCCAAGGCCGGGGCGACGGTCCGCGCAATTGCCGCGCCGGTGCATCGCGGGCGGCAGACCCAGGTCTGGCAGACGCGGATCGAGACGGAGGACGGCCGGCTCGTGGCGGTGGTGACGCAAACGCAGCTAGTGCTGTGAGGGGCGCCAGAGTCTTAAAAATGGTTTAACCCTGAAATATCTGCGGGGCTCGAATGCAGTTAACGCGGTCATCCGCGACAACCTGGGCCTTGCAAATTATGCTGCGACGCACAATATTAGCTGTCGAGAGACTCGACGCTTTCCTCGAGGTCGCCTTGAGGGTTTTCCCATGCCGAACACCATGTCCAGCAAGATCCCATCGTTGCGCAACGCCGCCCCAGGCCATGTCCGCGTGTTGGCCGCGCGCGAGTTGCCGCTGTTTCGTGAGCATCTGCTGCGGCTCGACCGCGAGAGCCGTCGCGACCGCTTCAACGGTTCGCTCGACGATGACTGGGTGTCGCGCTATGCCGAGCGATCGGTTCAGGACGGCACCGTCATCCTGGCCTATTTCGAACACGACGTGGTGCGCGGCGCGGCCGAACTGCACCAGCCCGATCTGTCGTCGGATTCGTATCCCGAGATCGCCTTCAGCGTGGAGGCTTCGGTGCGCCGGCAGGGCGTCGGCAGCATTCTGTTCGCCAAGCTGATCGCCAAGGCGCGGTCGATGGGGTTCGAACAGCTGCGCATCACCACCGGCGCGCAGAACGATGCGATGCGCGCGCTCGCCAACAAGTTCGGCGCACGGCTGTCATTCCGCCATGGCGAGTCGACCGGCACCATTGACCTGATGCAGGCCGAAGCTGCCGCAGTCGCGCAGCCGAAGGCTTCCGCCATCGACGTCGCACGCGCGGTGTCCGACTATAACCGCGCCTACTGGGGTATGTGGTTCAGGATGTACGGGGCAAGCAAGCCGTCCTGAACGGCGCTCGGTCACATTGGTCGTCGTCAAAGAAAAAGGCTTCGCTGAGCGAAGCCTTTTTGCTGTCGGGGCAGGGTGCTGCCCGTCTTTGGCGGCAATCAGACGCGCTTGTCGTTGCCGAACTTTCGCGTGACGCGGCGTTCCACCACGATCGATCGTTGCGCGCCTTGCTCGCCGGCGATGACGCGCGTCACCCGCAGGGTGGCACGGCTGGCTTTCTTGACTTCGGGCTGCACGACGTCGAGCGGCAGGCCCATGAGCGACGCCGCGATCTCGGCCTGCTGCTCGAGATCCTCGGTAATGCCCATGGCGGCGAAAATCGCCTCTTCCAAAGTCGGCGGGTCGCGTCGCACGCGCCGCACGCCATATTTCGTATTCCAGTCTTCGCTCATGCCTGCCTCGGTGTTGATCCGCGTTTCTTAGCCAAGCTCATATTGCATTGCAATATGGAATTGGCGTGGCGCCGCTGCCATGCAGATTTCGACCCCGGATGATTAATCGGCCGCCAAGATAGCTTTATGGCAAAGTAGAAGGTATTTCCGGAACCCTTTGGGGTTGCGGCCACCGTTTCAGTGCAGCGTGTCCTGCATCGGTGAGTACATAGATGCCGCGGCCGCCGCTTTCGAACCAGCCATACACGTTGCGATGCAGGATTTTCTGCGCATCAGGGTAGTCGGGACTGAGCTCGCGAACCTTGCGCGGACCGCCGCTCAGCATCGCCGCGCAGGCCAGTGCCTGCTGCCGGTAGGCCGTCATGATCGGCGCGCGTGTGCTGCCGCCGAGTGCGGGATCGCCGCGCCGCTTGGTGTGCTCCACGATCAGCCGCGAGCGCTTCTTCGGGTTCTTGCGCGGATTGACGGTGGCCGGCGGCACCAGCACCTCGACGCCGCCGGCGTCGGTGATCCCCAGCATGCCGAAACCGAGCCGACGGCACAGATTGCGATAGCGCGCATCGCTTTCACGGCCCTTGCCGCGGATCGACAATTTTGCGGCCACCCACACCTCGTCGCAGGCGCCGGCGCGGTCGACAGCTTGCAGGATCAGTTCGAGATTGAAGGAGAGCTTGAGCTCGCCGATCACCACGATCGGCGGGTCGTCGCCGCTCAACGCCACCACGTCGCAGCCGCCGATTTCGCCTTTGACGGTGAAGCCGAGGCCTTCGAGGAAATTCTTCACGGGTAGATAGAGCGTCGTTTCCAAGGCAGCGTCCGGCCATGAGGCGTTGCGTCGCTGCAACCGCGACTCATGCGGCGAGTTTAACCGCGTTGCCTGCCCAAGGCATCCCGCAGCAGCCCGGCGCATCAAGCGGCCGACCGTCACCGAGGACGCTCTTTGAAAACACTTCTGGAAATGTCGGACAGCTTTCGCGTGCTGCCCCACCTTATCGCAATGTCGATCGCCTATCTGCTGGCCCTGCCGATCGGCTGGAACCGGGAGCGCGCCGAGCGCAGTGCCGGATTGCGCACCTTTCCGCTGGTGGCGCTGGCGACCTGCGGCATCGTGCAAGCCACCGAAGGCTTCCTGAACGGGCATCCGGAGGGCACCGCGCGCATCATCGAAGGCCTCATGACCGGCATGGGCTTTATCGGCGGTGGCGCCATCATCAAAGACAACGGCTCGGTGCGCGGCACGGCGACGGCCGCAAGCCTCTGGGCCACTGGCGCAACGGGCGCAGCCGTCGGTCTGGGCGCCTATGACGTCGCGGTGGTGATCTCACTGTTCACCTTCCTGACGCTGTGGCTGCTGGTGCCGTTCAAGACGGAAGACGGCCAGCATCAGGAAGAAATGACAAAGCCTCACAGCGAAAATTAGGCCGACGGGCTGGGCCTAAGATGCCGCAGAATACGACCTCGGCAGAGCCAAGGCGGCCCGGATTCAACACGCATGGCAGCAATGATTGGCTTTTTGCTGCAAAGCAGCGTAAAGCCTCGCTCGATCCCGATACGCACCGGACTCCTTGGACCCGACGTGACCGCCAGTGAAGGGCGGCAGATTCGTTTCCGCCTGGTCCAGCTATCTCGACGAGTCCCGGCCGCCGCGCGGTCGCTTTGCATTTGAGGTTATCTCCGTGTCATTCAAATCGACAGGTCCGTCGCTCGCCCGTGCTTTGGCTGAGCGCAACTACAGCGAATCCACGCCCGTTCAGGCCGCCGTGCTGGCCGACGATGCCACTGGCCGCGACCTCTTGGTGTCGGCGCAGACCGGCTCCGGCAAGACCGTCGCCTACGGCCTCGCCATCGCCGACAATCTCCTCGAAGGCGCGGAGACGCTGCCGAAGGCGGCAACGCCGCTGGCGCTGATCGTGGCGCCGACGCGCGAACTGGCGCTGCAGGTGCACGGCGAATTGTCGTGGCTCTATCAATATGCCGGCGCCCGCGTCGTCTCCTGCGTCGGCGGCATGGACCCGCGCAAGGAGCAGCGCGAGCTCGCCTCCGGCGCCCATATCGTCGTCGGCACGCCTGGCCGGCTGTGCGACCATCTGCGTCGCAACCGTCTGGACGTCTCGCAGCTGAAAGCCGTCGTGCTCGACGAAGCCGACGAGATGCTCGACATGGGTTTTCGCGAGGACATGGAGTTCATCCTCAAGACCACGCCGGCCACGCGCCGCACCTTGCTGTTTTCAGCAACGCTGCCGCGTGCCATCGCCAACCTGGCCAAGCAGTACCAGCGCCAGGCCCACCGCATCGAAGTCGCCGCCACCGAAGGCGGTCACTCCGACATCGAATACCGCGCCATCCGCATTTCGCCGAACGACGTCGAGCATGCCGTCGTCAATGTGCTGCGGTTTTTTGAATCGCCGACGTCGATCGTGTTCTGCAACACCCGCAACGCGGTGAACCATCTGCAGACGGTGCTGCTGGAGCGCGGCTTCTCGGTGGTCGCGCTGTCCGGCGAATTGTCGCAAAACGAGCGCACGCACGCGCTGCAGGCCCTGCGCGACGGCCGCGCGCGCGTTTGCGTCGCCACCGACGTCGCCGCCCGCGGCATCGATCTGCCGAACCTGGGACTCGTCATTCATTCCGACCTGCCGAACGATCCCGAAGTGATGCAGCATCGGTCCGGCCGGACCGGCCGTGCCGGCCGCAAGGGCGTCAGCGTCCTCCTGGTGCCGCCGTCGCGCCGTCGCCGCGCCGAATCGCTGCTGAGTCTGGCGGGGACCGAGGCGGAGTGGGGCAGCGCGCCCACTGTCGAGGAAATCCGCGTGCTCGATCAGCAGCGCATGCTGAAGGACGCGCTGTTCTCCGAAGAGACCACCGAGGACGATCTGGTGCTGGCGCGCGCGATGCTCGCCGAGCGTTCGGCCGAGGAGATCGCGACGGCGCTGGCGAAGATGTATCGTTCGCGGCTGCCGTCGCCGGAAGACGTCCAGGACCCCGGCACGTTCCGTGGCCGTGATGAACGTCCCGATCGTGCGGGCAGCCGTCGCCGCGACGAGGAAGGCGCGCCGGTGCGCAAGACGCCGAAGCGCAGCGAGCCGATGGGCGAAGGCTCGAAGTGGTTCCGCGTGGCCATCGGCCGGCACAAGAATGCCGAGGCGCGCTGGCTGCTCCCGATGATCTGCCGCCGCGGCGGCGTCGAGAAGAACGACATCGGCGCCATCAAGATCTACGACGCCACTTCGGAATTCGAGATCTCGGCCGCCGCGGCCGAGAAGTTCGCGACCATGATCAAGCGCCCCGACAAGGAAGACAATCTCTTCATCGAGCCGCTGCCGAACGGCCCCGAAGGCGCGGTGGCCTCGAGCCGTCCGCGGCCCGAGGATCGCGACTATTCCAGCAAGCGTCCGCGCAAGCCCGATTTCAAGAAGCCGGATGGTGACC
>JBEVEC010000117.1:0-10851 GCA_040512975.1 Tardiphaga sp.
GGGGCGCGTTCATCATGTTGAAGTCGGCCCCGCCCCGCGCGCGCTGGGCCGCGCACACCGCCCGGGCCGCGGGTGGGGCGGCCGTGTGTGCCGCCCCCCCGGCGGGTGGCTGTGCCGCAAGGCAGAAGCCGCCCAGCGCCAGCAGCAGCGTTGCGACGCGGCTAGTTCTCCAGCGCTTCATAGACCAGCAGCTTCAATGATCTCTGGATGCGCTGCCGTTCGGACGGCGTCTGCTCCAGCAGGATGACAAAGAAATCCTGTTTGGGATCGATGATGAAATAGCAGCCCGACGCGCCGTCCCATTTCAACTCGCCCAACGATCCCGGCGGCGGCGGCTTGGCATTGCCGGCGTCTGTGCGCACGGCAAAACCATAGCCGAAGCCGAAACCGTCGCCGGGGAAATACAGGTAGTCGCGACCGACGCCGGAGTCCTTGCCGATGTGATCGGTGGCCATGTCCTTGAAGGTCGCCGCGCTCATATAGCGCTTGCCGTCATATTCACCGCCGTTCAGCAGCATCTGCGCGAATTTGGTGTAGTCATCCAGGGTCGAGATCATGCCGCCGCTGCCCGACTCCCACTCCTGATAGGTGTCGGGCCGATTCTGGCGGCCGGTGCGAAAATCGCGATCCCAGCCCATCGGCTTCGCCAGCCGCGCCTGCCTTGCCTTGTCCTTGATGAAGAAGGCCGTGTCCGACATGCCGAGCGGCCCGAGAAACGCCTCACGCTCGAAGCCCAGCAGCGACTTGCCGGACACCACCTCGATGACGCGTCCGAGCACATCGGTGGAGTGGCCGTAGTCCCACATGGTGCCGGGCTGGTGCTCCAGCGGCAGCTGCGCGATGCGGTCGGCGAATTCCTTGTTGTTGAAGTCGCCGTCATAAATGTCGGCCTTGCCATAGGCCGTGCGCACCACGCTCTTGCCGTAGAAGCCGTAGGTGATGCCCGACGTGTGCAGCAGCAGGTCGCGCACAGTGACCGGGCGCACCGGCGGGACCAGATCGAGCGATTTCTTGTCGTCCTCGCCGGTCTCAACACCGACCTTGATGCCGGCGAAGGACGGGATGTATTTCGACACGGGATCGTCGAGCTTCAGCTTGCCTTGGTCGATGAGCATCATCGCCGCGAACGACGTGATCGGCTTGGTCATCGAATGCAGCCGGAAGATCGTGTCCGCCGTCATCGGCGCGTTGGTATCGGGATCGCGGATGCCGAAGAATTCCCGATACACCGGCTTGCCATGCTGCTGGATCAGCACGATGGCACCGGGGATCTTGCCGTTGTCGATCTCCTTGCGGAAGAACTCCCCGATCCGCGCCAGCTTGTCCTGCGAGAAATGCGCGCCGGCCGGAATGTCGAAACTGCCTTCGGAGGCGAAGCGATCTTCCGCGGCGGCGTGAGATGCAGCAAGCAGAAATACGCCGCCGATCAACGAGCGGAACCCGTGCCGCATGGTCATCAAACATCCTTCCGTTACGTCTCATCGAGTGTAACGGCGGGATGGGTTGTTACAAGGCCCGGCAAGCGCTCATGCGTCTCACGCTGAAGCGGCAGCGGCCAGAACATCGTCAGAAGGTAAAATCGAAATCAGAATGGCAGCGGCGACCGGGCGGTCGCCGTGCCGGTTCGATCAGGCCGTGGCGGTCGCCGGAATCACGCCGGCTTCGCTAAGCAGGGTCTGCAGTTCGCCCGCCTGGAACATCTCGCGGATGATGTCGCAGCCGCCAACGAATTCGCCCTTCACATAAAGCTGCGGGATCGTCGGCCAGTTCGAATAGGTCTTGATGCCGTCGCGCAGTTCGGCGGACTCGAGGACGTTGAGACCTTTATAGCCGACGCCGACATGGTCGAGGATCTGCACCACCTGGCCCGAGAATCCGCACTGCGGAAACTGCGGCGTGCCCTTCATGAACAGCACCACGTCGTTGGTCTTCACTTCGTTCTCGATGAATTGCTCAATGCTCATGATCGCGTTCCTGTTGCGGCCTCACCATCGGGCGCGACGCCCGGTCAGACCGTCATATATGTAGCGTAACCCGAACTGCACCCCAAGGCAAAAGCCGAACGGCATAGGGCCGGATTCGACGCCATCGGAAGCCCGCCTTCCGCAACGGCCGAATTATATGACGAGGAGCCTTTCAAACACTGGGTTGTCGCCTATCTAGGTAAAACCTTCCGTGGAACCGATGTTCGAGAGCAACGTTTCCCTCCAATATTGGAGTCTTTCGTGTCGAATCACGCGTACAGTTCAGCCGCGCCATCCCAGACGACCCAGGTTTCCGATCCCAGCACCCTCGCTCGCCGTTTGAGCGAAGCCTTCTTGAAGGTGCGCAACGAGACCGAGCGACGCGCCGCGGCGCTGTCCCCGGAAGATCAACTCGTCCAGTCGATGCCCGATGCCAGCCCCGCCAAGTGGCACCGCGCCCATGTGACGTGGTTCTGGGAGCAGTTTCTGCTGGTCGAGCATGCCCCCGGCTACCAGGTCTATCACCCGGATTATGCTTACCTTTTCAATTCCTATTACGTGTCCGCGGGTCCCCGCCATGCCCGCGCCCAGCGCGGGCATCTGACCCGGCCCGGCGCCGATGAAGTGACCGCCTATCGCCGCCATGTCGACGGAGCCGTGATCAAGTTTTTCGGCCAGGCCAATGACGACAAGTTGAACGGTCTCGTGCCGCTGCTGGAAGTCGGTTTCAACCACGAGCAGCAGCATCAGGAGTTGATGCTCACCGATATCTTACACGCCTTCGCGCAGAACCCGATCCCGCCGGCTTACGATCCCGACTGGCGTTTTCCTGTCGCGACCCGGACCGGCGACGAATGGCTGCCTTTGACCGAGGGCATCCACAGCATCGGCCATCAGGGCGACAGCTTCCATTTCGATAATGAAAAGCCGGTCCACCGTGCCCTGGTCGGCCCGGTCCGGCTGGCGCGCAATCTCGTCACCAACCGCGAATGGCTCGCCTTCATGGACGCCGGCGGCTACGACCAGGCCACGCTGTGGCTGATGGACGGCTTTGCCGCCGCCGCGCGCGAGGAGTGGCAGGCCCCCGGCCACTGGCGCCGCGTGAACGGCGAGTGGCGCATCATGACCCTGGCCGGCTTGCAGCCGATCGACCTCGACGCCCCAGTTTGCCACGTCAGCTATTACGAGGCCGACGCCTTTGCGCGCTGGAGCGGCAAGCATCTGCCGACCGAGATGGAATGGGAAGTCGCGGCCCGCGCCGGCGCCCTCAACGACGCCTTCGGCATCGTCTGGCAATGGACGCGCTCGGCCTATGCCGCCTATCCCGGCTACCGCGCCATCGAAGGCGCGCTCGGCGAATACAACGGCAAGTTCATGATCAACCAGCTGGTGCTGCGTGGCTCGTCGCTGGCCACGCCGGACGACCATAGCCGCGTCACCTACCGCAATTTTTTCTACCCACATCATCGCTGGCAATTCACGGGCTTGCGGCTCGCCGAATACGGCAGCTGACCTCCCTTTTTCAATCGCAGCGCCGTGAGGCGCCGAGGAGACCGACATGAACGTTCATGCCCCGCTGGCCCCTGCCCCGCTCGACGCCACCACGTCGAGTTTCGCTGCCGACGTCGCCGAGGCGCTGTCGCAGCATCCGAAAAAGCTGTCGCCGAAATATTTCTATGACGAGGCTGGATCGCAGCTGTTCGAGCAGATCACGAAACTGCCGGAGTACTATCCGACGCGCACCGAACTCAGCATCCTGAGCGAGCGCGGCAAGGACATCAGCGCGATTATTCCCGGCAATGCCGCACTGGTGGAATTCGGCGCCGGCGCCACGACAAAAGTGCGGCTGCTGCTTGGGCAGTGCCAGTTCGGCGCCTATGTGCCGGTGGACATTTCCGGCGATTTCCTCACCGCCCAGGCCGCCGAGCTGCGCCAGGATTTTCCGACGCTGGACGTGCACCCGGTGGTCGCCGACTTCACCACGCCGTTCGAGCTGCCCGACGCCGTCAAGGCGATGCCCAAGGTCGGCTTCTTCCCCGGCTCGACGCTGGGCAATTTCGAACCGCACGAGGCCTGCGCCTTCCTGCGCTCGGCGCGCCAGATCCTCGGCGAGGGCGCATTGATGCTGATCGGCATCGACCTCGAAAAGGACGAGCACGTGCTGCATGCCGCCTATAACGACGCGGCCGGCGTCACCGGGCAGTTCAACAAGAACGTGCTGGTGCGCATCAACCGCGAGCTCGGCGGCGACTTCGATCTCGGCGCCTTTGCGCATCGCGCGATCTACAACAAGGAGCGCCACCGCATCGAGATGCACCTGATCGCCAAGCAGCCGCAGACCGTCCACGTGCTCGGCCGCAGCTTCGATTTCCGCGCCGGCGAAAGCATCCATACGGAGTCGAGCTACAAATACAGCCTCGAGCGCTTCGCGGCCCTCGCCCGCGGCTCCGGCTGGGAGCCGAAGGCGTCATGGACGGATGCCGACAAGCAGTTTTCGGTGCATGCGCTGATGGCTGTGGATTAGCCCTGCCTCGCGTCCAGACGGTCATCGCCCGGCTTGACCGGGCGACTCAGTAATTACCGAGGCGTGCTATGACTGGATCACCCGCTTTCGCGGGTGATGCCATCTTCGTGTTGCAGAAGGTCTACCCCTCCGGCACGCCGGTCTGCAGCGCCACGGCGTGCAGCACGCCGCCCATCTGGCCTTTCAGCGACTGATAGACGATCTGGTGCTGGGCGACGCGGGACTTGCCGCGGAACGACTCCGAGAGCACGGTTGCGGCGTAATGGTCGCCGTCGCCGGCGAGGTCGCGGATCGTCACCTGCGCGTCGGGAATCGCCGCCTTGATCATGGTCTCGATATCGCGGGCGTCCATCGGCATTCAGTGTTCTCCAGAAAATTCGGCGCAATCAGCGACCGGTTGCGTCAGAGGACAAGCCTATCCCGGCTGCCGCACCGCGTCACGGCTTTCCATGCCGCAGCCAACGATAATCCCCCGGCCGCCCCTTTTAAACCCCGTCGGGATCGCACATGTGTGAGGACTGACTTGACCACCACAAGGGTTCTCCCATGAAGCTCCCCGGCCCCGACCACCCGATCACCATCGCCCCCGCCGGCAAACACATCCGCGTCACCATCGGCGAGACCGTCATCGCAGACACCACCCGGGCGCTGAGCCTGAAGGAAGCGAGCTACCCCGCGGTGCTCTACATCCCGCGCGACGATGCCAGGATGGACCTGACCACGCGCACCGAGCGCGTGACGCACTGCCCCTACAAAGGCGACGCGAATTACTACAGCATCAAGGCCGGCGACAAGCTGCTCGACAATGCGATCTGGACCTATGAAGAGCCCTATCCGGCCATGGCCGAGATCAAGGATTTCCTCGCCTTCTATCCGGACAAAGTGAAGATCGAGGAAGTCTCGGCTTAACGGCGTCGATTGCCGGACCAGCCTCCGGCCCCTATCATCACCGCATGCATCACCGATGGCGACCGACGTCGCCATCGCAGCGAAGGGCTTGCGCCGGACCATGTCAGATCGGAATGCCGCGCTCGACCGCGCCCGCACCTTCATCACGCTGCTGGTGCTGGCCAACCATGCGGTGGTCGCCTACACGCAGTTCGGGCGCTATTATCCCAACCATTACCTGTGGTCGTCCGCTCCCGTCGTCGACAGCCAGCGCTTCATCGGCTTCAACATCCTGACGCTGTTCAACGACGCGTTCTTCATGTGCCTGATGTTCCTGCTGTCGGGCTTGTTCGTGTGGCCGAGCCTGAAGCGCAAAAGCATCGCGCATTTCCTGCGCGACCGCGCGCTTCGGCTCGGGCTGCCGTTCCTGGCGATGATCCTCGTGCTGATGCCGATCGCCTATTACGCCTCGTTCCGGCTTTCCAGCAACAAGGCCGGCTTCATCGAATTCTGGCTCGGCAATTTCAGGCAGGGCGTCTGGTTCGACGGGCCCGGCTGGTTCATCTGGTATCTGCTGTTTCTCGATCTCGTCGCGATCCCGGTGTTCTTCTTCGCGCCGAAACTGATCGACGCCATCAACCGGCTGTCGCTCCGCGCCTTCGCGCGTCCGCTGCTGTTCGCCGGCGTGCTCGCCGCGGCCTCCATCGCGACCTACGTGCCGATGCTGTTCGGTGTCGGCGCGGTTCGGTGGTTCAACTGGGGGCCGCTGCAGGTGCAGCTCTCGCGGGTGGTGATCTACGGCGTATTCTTTTTCGCCGGCATGGGCATCGGCGCCGCCAATATCGACCAGGGCCTGCTGGCGCGCACCGGCGCGCTGGCGCGGCAATGGCTCGCCTGGACCATTGCTGCTGCGGCGTCGTTCGGCGCCCTCACCTTCCTTGTCAATTTCCGCCGCATGAAGCTCGCCAACCTGACCGGCGCGCCGCCGTTCTGGTGGCAGTCGAGCTACGGCGTGATCTATGCGGTGGCCTGCGCACTGATCTGCCTCGCCGTGCTGGCGCTGTTCCTGCGCTTTGCGCAGGGCGAGCGCAGCATCTTCGATCCCGTGCGCGAGGATGCCTATGGCATCTATGTGGTGCACTACATCCCGGTGCTGTGGCTGCAATACGCGCTGCTGGACGTCGGCATCGGTGCGATCCCGAAGGCGCTGATCGTGTTCGCCGGCACGCTGGCAGCGAGTTGGGCGGTAACGAAGGCGCTGCGCAGTATCCCCGGCGCAAAGCGGGTGTTGTAGCCGTAGCCCGGGTGGAGCGCAGCGTACCCGGGTTTCAGACGCCGTGACCCGCCTGCCCCGGATTGCACTGCGCTTCATCCGGGCTACAGATCGATCACCACATCGCCCTGCGGCTGCGCGCAGCAGATCAGCACATTGCCGGCGGCCGGTGCGTCAATGGGATCGGGCGCATACGCGACAGTCCCGGCCACCAGTCCGCTTTCGCAGGAATGACAGACCCCGGTGCGACACGACCAGCGCACCGGCACATCACACGCCTCGGCAAGCTCAAGCACGCTTTGATAGGCGGCACCCCAACGCACACTGACGCCGCTTCGGGCGAATGACACCAGCGGGCCCGTGCCGGGCGGCCCCGAAGGCAGATGCGGCGGCCGCGGCACTGCGGCGGCAATGCCCGGGGTGCTCGACGGTCCGGCGCCGAACAGCTCGGCGTGGATGCGTCCCGTGGCGATGCCCCATGCCCCCAGACCTGCGGTCAGTTCGCTGATGAAGGCCGCCGGCCCGCAGATGTAGAAATCGGCATCGCGCGGCATGTCCAGTTCGCCGAGGGCAGCCATATCCAGACGTCCGGTAGCATCGAAATCCATACCTGGCCGGTCGCCGGGATCCGGCGCGCTGTAGCTGATATGACGATGGGCGTGGGGCAGCGCCTGCAGCAAAGCTTGCACCTCGCGCGCGAACGGATGCTCGCGTCCGCGCCGCGCGCCGTGCAGCCACCAGATCTCCCGCGGCGAGGCCTGCGCCGTCAATGCGTGCAGCATCGCCATGACCGGTGTTGCACCGACACCCGCACTCAACAGCACCACCGGACCGTCACCCGGCCGGAGCGTAAAACTGCCGCGCGGCGCGCTGACCTGCAGCACGTCGCCGACCTGCATGCGCTCGTCGACATAGACGCTCGCCACGCCGTGCGGCTCGCGCTTGACGCTGATCCGATACGAAGGATCGCCCGGTGCGCCCGACAGCGAGTAGCTGCGCAGCAGCGCGGGCGCACCCGGCGCAACATCGAGGCGCAGCACCACGAACTGTCCGGGCAACGCTGCCGGCAACGGCTGACCATCCGCGGACGCGAGCGTCAGCGACATCACGCTGTCGCTCTCGTGCACCTTGTGCGCCACCCGCAGGGGACGGAAACCGGTCCAGGCCGGCGGCGCAGAAGCCGGACCGAGCCCGGCATTGCCCGTCGCCGTGCCGGCGTCCTCTTGTGCCAGCAGCGCCTCGAACGATCCGCGCCAGCCCGCGCTCAACGCGGGAATACGCAGCGCGCGCTTGAGTGCCTCACGCGGGTGGCCTGGCTGGTAGAGCAGCGCGTCGACCTCGGCAACGGTCATGCGCTCGTCGCCGGTCGCGACCTGAACGATCTCGTCGCCGGCCCCGACCTCGCCCTCCGCGAGAACGCGCAGATAGAAACCGGGCCTGCCGTGCGCGACCAGCAGCGCGGCCATCTGCGGCTCGTTCATGCGGATGCCGACGCGATAACAGGTCACGCGCGGCTGTGTCACTTCGAACAGCGCCTTGCCGATCCGGTAGCGGTCACCGATGCACACCTCGCGATCGGTCAGGCCGTCGACCGTGAAATTCTCGCCAAATTGTCCGTAGCTGAAGTCGTTGCGGCCGAGCTCGCTCTGCCAGAAGCGATAGGAGTCCATCTGATAAACGAACACGGCGCGGTGCTCGCCGCCATGCCCGGCGAGATCGCCCTGCCCGTCGCCATCGACATTGAGCCGGCGGACCATGCGCCGGCCCTCGACCGGATCTTTCCAGACGCCGGTGTGGACGGTCTTGCCCTGCCACGCGATGTCCCGCGGCAGGCCGACATTGACCGAAAGCAAGCGCGCCATGACGTCCTCCTTGGCCACGCGTAGGGAAGGCAGCGCTCGGTCCGATTATGACACCGCCAACGCGCGTTTGTCAGCGGTGAACAAAGTGCCGAGCGGCGAAATATCCTCATGAATCGCCGCATGATCGGGTATCAAGCCTGCAGGACGATCAGCGAATGAAATGCAGGAGACCGGCATGGGTGCACGCAGCGACGACAAGGCGATCAACCTTTTATTCAACGTCACGCCGGCGCTGTTCGACGACTATCGCGAGTCCATTCGCCATGCGCTCGACCGCCGAGGCATCAGAGCCGACATTGCGCTTGTCGGCGACGTCGCGCCTGCGGACGTCGATTACATCATTCATGCGACCGGCGGGCCCATTGCCGACTTCAGCCCGTTCAGCAACGCGCGTGCTGTGCTGAGCCTGTGGGCCGGAGTCGAAAAGATCGTCGGCAACACCACGCTGACGCAACCGCTGTGTCGCATGGTCGATGACGGGCTGCGCCAGGGCATGGTCGAATGGGTGGTTGGCCATACGCTGCGTGCGCATCTTGGCATGGACCGCTATGTTGGCGCGAAGCCGCTGGGCTGGGAGCAGCACGTGCCGCCGCTGGCTACCGAGCGCTCCGTCACGGTGCTCGGCCTCGGCGAGCTTGGCTCCGCCGCGGCGACGGCGCTCTTCCAACTCGGCTTCCGCGTCACCGGCTGGAGCCGCAATCCGCGCGAAGTGCCGGGCGTCAGGTGTCTGGCGGGGGCGGAGAACCTGCCGCAGGCGCTCGCCGCGGCGGACATCCTGGTCGGGCTGCTGCCGCAGACGCGGGAAACCATCGACCTTCTCGATGCCGAACGGCTGGCGCTGCTGCCGAGAGGTTGCTTCATCCTGAATGCCGGACGCGGCACCCTGATCGACGACGGCGCGCTAATCGCCGCGCTCGACAGCGGACAGGTGGCGCAGGCGACGCTCGATGTGTTCCGCACGGAGCCGGTGCCAGCGGATCATCCGTTCTGGTCGCATCCGGGCGTCGTGATCTCCCCGCACGTTGCGGCCGCCACCCGCGTCGGCTCGGCATCGGACAAGATCGCCGACAATATCGCACGCTGCGAAGCCGGCCAGCCGCTGCTGCATGTGGTGGATCGAACGTTGAGCTATTGAACGAGCAGGCTTGGCTTTGACGGCCCTTACTCGGCTGCCGGAGCCGGCCTCGGAGGATTGTCGTTGCGTGCCGCGATATGGGCGTCGCGCTCTGCGTCAGCTTTCTTGTTGTCGAGATGGTTGGTCACGAACACAAGGACACCGACAAACATCCCGCCCACGACAGGCGCGGCAATCGCGAGAATTTCGATCTCTGTCATTCCTCGAGCCTCTCCAGAATCTGGCGACCGCCGAGATGGAAGGCTGCCGAGATCGTAAGGGCAACCACGAACAGGCCGATCAACGTAATGGTACTGTTTCGCGCATCTTCGACGTGAAGAACGAGTGCAACGGTCGGCGCGAAAACGCCAACGGTCAACAATCCAGCGGCAACCGTGTTGCACAATGTCGCGCTCAGCTTCCGCCGCTCGTTGCGCCGAACCGTTTCGATGCTCAATCCAGCATATCCCCGCTGACAGGTCAGCGGGAATACTAAACTTAAAGGTGCATCAATACCAGAGGCGTCCTATGCCACCTTGCCACTCATGTAGTTCGGCAGCCAGCATTCGTGGGCATGCGCCAGCGCCTTGATGTCCACCGCACGCTCGCCTGCAATGGCCACCGCATGGCCGCCGGTCCTGCCGATCTGCACGCAGGGCACGCCGACGTTCTTCAGCTTCGACAGCACGGTGAGCAGGTCGTCTTCCGCGACCGTCACCAAGTAGCGCGCCTGGTCCTCGCCGAACCACCACGCATGCGGCACGATCGCAGCCGGCGCGGGGTCGAGCATGGCGCCGATGCCGGAAGCCATCGCCATTTCCGCAATCGCCACCAGCAGGCCGCCGTCAGACACGTCATGCACCGCGGTCGCGGTGCCGCCATGGATCATGCCGCGCACCACGTCGCCGTTGCGCTTCTCGCAAGTTAGATCGACCGGCGGCGGGGCGCCCTCTTCGCGGCCGCAGATGTCGCGGAGATAGACGGACTGGCCGAGCCAGCCCTTGGTCTCGCCGATCCACAGGATCGCCTCGCCCGGCGTCTTGAACGCCAGTGTCGCCGACTTGGTGAAGTCGTCGAGCACGCCGACGCCGCCGATCGAGGGCGTCGGCAGAATGCCGCGGCCGTTGGTCTCATTGTAGAGCGACACGTTGCCGGACACGATCGGGAAGTCGAGTGCAATGCAGGCCTCGCCGATGCCCTTCAGGCAGCCCACGAGCTGGCCCATG
>JBEVEC010000236.1:0-13424 GCA_040512975.1 Tardiphaga sp.
CAAGGCGCTTGCGCAGCGTCAGCGTGGTAGCGCCCTTGTTGGTGGCGAGTTCGTCGAGCACCGACTGATAGTCGGAGGGCTCCACCACCACGGTGACGTCGTCATGGTTCTTCGAAGCCGCGCGGATCATCGCCGGGCCGCCGATGTCGATGTTCTCGATGCAATCCTCGTAGGATGCGTTCTTCGCGACGGTGGCCTCGAACGGATAGAGGTTGACCACCAGCAGATCGATCGGCGCGATGCCGTGCTCGGTCATCGCCTTCTGGTGCTCGGCATTGCCGCGGATCGCCAGCAGTCCGCCGTGCACTTTCGGATGCAGCGTCTTGACGCGGCCGTCCATCATCTCGGGAAAACCGGTGAGGTCGGAGACGTCGGACACCTTGAGGCCCGCCGCCGCGATCGCCTTGGCGGTGACGCCGGTGGACACCAGGTCGACGCCGTGGGCCGACAGCGCGCGCGCAAATTCGATCAGCCCGGATTTGTCGGAAACGGACAGCAGGGCGCGGGTAATCTTGCGCGGATGGTCGGTCATGATGCGTATCCCTTGGGAGAAGCGAGCCGCGTAGCATGGTTTTGCGGCGCGAGAAACCGTGGAATTTAGGGGGCGGATATCCGGCTCCAGCAGGCACGGGGGTGTCCCAACCACAGCCGTCACCACACGCGAAAGCGGGTGGCCCAGTATTCCAAAGTGTTCATGATCAATCACGAGCGCCCTGGATTACTGGGTCGCCCGATCAAGTCGGGCGATGACGCTTCGTATTTTGGCAATGCCTACAACGGCAATTCCGGTTCCTGCCTGACATTCCTGCGTGTCGACGTTGCCGAAGGCGAGGCGTTGGAGCGGGCGAACATCCAGCGGACGCTGGAGGTCTGCGAGGCGTTCTGGTGGATCACGATCTGCACCGTGCGGCGGGCGCCGTCATTGCCGGCGAGAAAGACGCTGTCCTCGAGATCGACCTTGTCGTCGAGCGCCTCGAAGGTCCAGACGTCGCGGTTCGGCAGCACCAGCATGACGCCGCGAGAGTCAGCGAGGCGGCTGGCCTTGACCGACGGGTGCAGATGGAAACGCAGCGCGTAGTCGGTGTTGTTGCCCTTGAGCCGCGCGCCGGGCACCGGCGCCACAATGTCCTCGCCGTCGATACGGTTGCCGTCGGCGGCGATGTTGAGGATGCGGCGGTGCATCACGCCGAAGCGCGGCAGGTAGCCGTCATGCGAGGTGGTCAGCATGGTGCCGCCCGAGGTGATCTCGCGATAGCTCTCCACCAGATGCGGGCCGTTGATGATCGGCGCGCCGCGCAGGAAGCGCTTCACCGCGCCGCGCTCGACGAACTGGCTCGACGACGCGTTGTGATAGGTCATGGTCGAATGCGCCGGCGTACCGCGCGCAAAGGGGCGCCAGTTGTCGCGGCCGGTGGCCGGCATGCCGCAATTCACCACGATGCGACACTGGCCCGACGACAGTTCGAACGACAGCGTGCCGGCATGGGCGTCGTGGCTGACGCTGGAGGGCGGCGGCGTGCCGGTGTCGATGATGACCGTCATCTGTCCGGCATCGAGGCGCTGGAAGCCGGTATGCGGCATGTGCGCCATCGGCACGCCGTGGGTGTCGTCATAGGCCATCAGGGTCGCCAAGAGATGCGTCGGTGCGCTGCTCATGCCGTTGAACAGTGCGAACGAGCCGTCGCCGTGGCGGAAGAACCGCAGCATCGGCATCATGCGGTCGATGGCGTTGAGCAACGCCGGCGGCGGCGCGATGTTGCGCGCCGCGAAGGTCTGGCGCAGCGGCAGCAGGTCGATCAGCAGTTCGATCAGCGCGCCCGGATTGCGCGAGAAGTGGCCGCCGTCGGGCAGGATCTGGCGTTGCAGTTCCTCGGACAGCCGGCGCGTCGCATTGCGGATGTTGCCGGCCTGGTTGGCGAGGCAGAGCGATGCGTAGCACAACGCGATCAGCACCTGCAGCCGCGGCACGCCATCCGGCGCCGTGGCCAGCGAATGCCGCAGCAAGCGGATCTCGCGCGCCAGCGCGCGCAGATAGCGCCGATAGAACTTGCCGTCGGTGTCGCCCAGCACCAGAGGCGCCTGCGACAGCAGCGAGATTACCCGGCGGGCCACCACGTCGGCGCGGCGGCCGACCGCGCTCTTGCGCGACGGGTTGGACAGCCAGTCGTCGATCAGCGAACGGGCATTGGCGCGGGTGATCGCGGTATCGGCGGCGCGCAGGTGGCGCAGCCAGCCGAAGCCCAGCAGCGAGACTTCCCAGTCCTCCGACGGCGGTTCGAGATCAAAGATCGAGCGGCCGTGGCAGGTCACGATCTTGCCGGCGAACACGAAGCGCCCGGCATAGATCTCGGCGGCGCGGGTGGCGTCGGCGGTGCGCAGGTCGTGCGGCGCGATCATCAATCGGTCGGTGCGTCCCGGCCACAGCCGCGACAGAGCCACGGTGCCGCCCGCCGCGCGCGCCATCGCGCCCTGCGCGAAGCGGCCGAGGATCAGCCCCGATATACGTCTGCGATGTGCGACCACGCGTGTCCTGGTGGGATTCGGCGAAAGATTGAATCGATATTGCGAATCCTTTTAGCCGGAAACGCAATTTGCACACAGTACACTGAAGCGGCCCTGTGGACGCCCCGCGAATCGCAGAGAATCGATTCTCGATGTCAGGATTTGACCAGTCGCGCGGCATAAAAGCCATCGAGGCCGCCCAGACGCGGGTCGGCATGGGGCAAATGGCTCGGCAAAGTCCGCAGGTCGCCGTCGGCCGTGACGATCTCGGCCAGCCCCGCCACCTCGCCGGCGTCGACCGGCATCCGCTTCAGGCTGGAATCCTCCGCCAGCAGGGCGCCCACCGCCTGCTCGCCCTCTTCCGGCTCCAGCGAACAGGTGCAATAGACCAGGATGCCGCCCGGCTTCAGCATGGCGCCCGCCTTCTGCAGCAGCCGGCGCTGCAGCGCCGTCAGCATCGCGATATCGGCGTCCTGCTTCAGCCAGGCCACGTCGGGATGCCGGCGGATGGTGCCGGTCGACGAGCAGGGCGCATCCAGCAGCACGCCGTCAAAGCCCTCGCCGGCGAATTCGGTGCCGTCGGCGACCACGGTCTCGGCCTGCAGCGACAGCCGCGCCAGGTTTTCGCGCAGCCGCGCCACCCGGTTGGGGGAGCGATCGATCGCCGTCACCGCAGCGCCGCCATGCACAAGCTGCGCGGTCTTGCCGCCGGGCGCGGCGCAGAGATCGACGATGCGCTTGCCCTGGATGTCGCCGAACAGCCGCGCCGGCAGCGCCGCGGCGGCGTCCTGGACCCACCACTGGCCGTCGCTGAAGCCGGGCAGCATGGTCACCGAGCCCTGCAGCAGCGTTCGCACGGAACCGGTCGGCAGCACCTCGCCGTGCAGCCGCGTCGCCCAGGCGGCGGCATCGGACTTCACGGTCAGGTCCAGCGACGGCTCATGGCTGAGCGCGGTGGCGATGTCGCGCGCGGTGGCCTCGCCGTAATGGGCGGTCCAGCGCGCCATCAGCCATGGCGGAATGTCCAGTGACTGCCCGGCCACCTCATCGATCAGGTCCTTGCCCTCGCGGGCGCAGCGGCGCAGCACGGCATTGACGAGCCCGGCATATTTGGCGGCGCGGCGGTCGGACTGCACCATGCGCACCGACAGATCCACAGCAGCGTGATCGGGAACATCCATCCAGAGGATCTGTGCGGCGCCGATCAGCAGCGCGCTCTGCGCCCGCGGCGCGTCGGTGGGAACGCCGCGGTCGAGCAGTCGCGACAGGATGTGGCCAAGGGTGCCAAGCCGGCGCAAAATGGTCGCCACCAGCCGGCGCATCAGCGCGCGGTCGCGGTCGGACAATGTCTTCAGGCCCGGATGCGCGGCGGCGCCTTCGAGCTGGTCGTCGAGGGTGCGGTGCTTGTGCAGCACGCCGTCGAGAATATCCGCCGCAATCCGTCGCGCGGCGAGGCCCGGGACCTCGGTGGGCGGTGCGTATCTCACTTGCGACATGCGATGAATTCACGACGGAGGACAGGGCGCGGCGCTGACGACGTCACGATACGCAGCTTCAATGGGGACGATTCTGTCGCATGCGAATATGCCAAATGTAAGAATCGCCCCTATATGTTCACGGTCTGACGACATCTGTTCGATTGTGATCGCGACAATGCGCGGTCACGGCAGGCGGCGAAGGGTTGAGCAGGGATGACCGAAATGAACGACAAATCTTCCGACGCGACGGCAGGCGTTGATCTTGCCGCCGAGGCGCCCGAGCTGCCGAAGAAAGTTCTACCACCAGCCGCGCAGCGCGCGTTGGCCGAAGCCGAGGCGCGCCGTGCGGCCGCGACAGCATCTGTTCCTGCGGCGAAGGAGTTTCAAGGTCCCGAGGGTCCCGAGCCGACGCGATTTGGTGACTGGGAACGCAAGGGCATCGCGTCAGACTTCTAGGGTTCGAACCGTAACGATCTTGCGTGGCGAGCGACGGGGGCGATCGCAGCAACATGCATCCCACATCACGCATTCATCATGCGTCACCATGGCGGGCGCGGGTCTCCGCGGCGCTGCCGTGGGTGTTCGTGCTCGGCGTCGCCGCAGGTTCCATGCTGCCGATGAAGCGCTGGCTGCCGTTTGCGGACCGGGAGCAGTCGCAGGCGGCGCGCGATGCCGAGACGATCTGGAAACAGGCCGGCGCCGCCGACGTCCGCCATGCCGCCGACGTGCTTTACACCATCGACGGCGACACCTTTGGCGCCCGCGTGCATCTGACGCCTGGCCAGGATCTCGTGGCGCGCATCCGCCTGCGCGGCATCGATGCGCCGGAGCTGAAGGGGCAATGCGCGTCGGAAACCCGCATGGCGGAGACCGCGGCCGGGGCGCTGGACAAGCTGCTCAAGGAAGGCGGGGTGGCGATCTACAATATCGGGCCGGACAAATATCCCGGCCGCGTGGTGGCCGATGTGGCGACCAGGCGGACGCCGAACGTCTCGGCAGCGCTTCTCGCCGGCGGCTACGCGCGCAGCTACAATGGCGGCCACCGCAGTGGCTGGTGCGGGCGGTGGTGATCCCACCACGTCTTCACCACAAACTGTTACCACCTGCGAAAGCGGGTGGCCCAGTATCCCCAGGGCGCTCGTGATTGACAACAAACGCCCTGGAATACTGGGTCGCCCGGTCCAGGCGCGCAGAGAGCGCGCCAGGCCGGGCGATGACGCCGCGTATTGAATTGAATGCTGCCGCTTCGCGCTCAGCGCTGCGTCACGATCACCTTGGTGCCGACCGGCACGCGGTCGAACAGGTCGGTGATGTCCTCGTTGTACATGCGCACGCAGCCATAGGAGACGTAGCCGCCGATCGAATGCGGGCGGTTGGTGCCGTGGATGGCGTATTCGCCGCCGGCCAAAGTCATCGCCGCGACGCCCATCGGATTGGCGGGCGAGCCGCCGGCGATGACGTCGGGAATGTTCGGATTGTCGTGTTTGACGTCTTCCGGCGGCGCCCAGGCCGGCTGGAGATACTTGCCGTCGATCTTGGTGACGCCGGCCCACTGCTTGCCGGCCTTGCCGACGCCGACCGGGTAGCGCACCGCCTGGCCTTCCGGCAGCACCAGATAGAGCCGGCGCTCGCTGGTCTTCACCACGATGGTGCCGGGAGCGTAGTCGCCGTGAAAGCCGACCACGCTCGGCGATGCCTCAGCCGCCGGCGCGGCGAGGACGGCAGTTAGGAACGCACTGGCAACGACGGCTGCAATCCTGAACGACATCGATCTCTCCAAAACGGCGCGGCAAGCCCGGCCGGAGTGCTGCACCCGGCAGCACGGCAAACGCACGCGTGAATGATAATTCGGTGACGTAAACAACCGGTTGTCGATCGACGCCGGGCTGCGCCGATGCTGAACTACAATAAAATCCCCCGGCCAAAGTAAATAACCGGAAAACAACACCCGCCGGGAAACCGCGCTGTACGATGATCCACGACTGACGTTTGCGTGATGATGGCGATGGTCCGCGACGATGAGTGGCGTCGCGCGCAGTCGCCCGTCATCCCCGCGTGCGCAGGGACGACGCGGGGCTCGGTGGCGAACTCACTTATCCCAGCGAAAACGCCTCGTGCACCGCGGACTGCACGGCGCCGCCGGTCACGGCCCCGCCGCCGGCGACATAGATGCGGTCGCCGATCGCCGTCGCGCCCACCGCGTGGCGCGGGGTGAGCATCGGCGCGTGGCTCTGCCAGCTGTCGGTGGCCGGATCGTAGCTCTCCATCTGGCCGAACACCTTCTGCTGGGTGAGCTGGCCGTCGCGCTGCACGCCCGATTCGCCGCCCATGGCGAACAGCCGGTCCCGGTACAGCACCAGGCCGTGGCCGGAGCGCGTGGTTGGCATCAGTGCGCGCAATTCCCACGTATCGCGCTCCGGCAGATAAACGTGATGCAGGTCGGTGTTGTATTCGAAGGTGTTGAAGCGGCCGCCGATCACATGGATGACGCCGCGCGTGGCAACGCAGCCGACATGGTCGCGCGCGCCGGGCAGGGCTTTTCGCGTTTCCCATTTGTCGGCCGCGGGATCGTAGACCTCATGCCAGCCGACGCTGGCGCGCTCCGCCGCCGGCTCCGAAGCGCCGCCGATCAGATGGATCCTGCCGTTAAGCGCCACCGCCGCCGCGGCGCCGCGCGGGCGCGGCAGCGGCGCGATGCTGTCCCAGCGGTCGGCGGCGACGTCATAGGCAAAGGCCTGGGCGTCGGAGGCGCGGTTCTGCTGGGTGAAGCCGCCGAGCGCATAGACCCGGCCGGCATCGGCAACCACGGCCACGTGGTTGGCGCCGCGCGGCAGCGGCGCGGCGGTGAGCCATTGGTCGGCGCCAGGATCGTAGACGTGGTGATACGGCCGGTCGACGCGGCCTTCGCCATAGCCGCCGACGATATGCATGCGGCCCGCCCACGCGGTCGCCCAGGCCATCTCGCTGCGCGGCAGCGGCAAGGCCGCGCGGGATTGCCACTGGCCGGGCGGCCCCTTCGGCGCGGGACTGTCGATGACGCGCTGGGATTCCTGCTCGGGCGTGAGGTGATGCGGCGCGCCGCCTTGCAGTTTGGCGAACGGGTCAGGGGAGGAGGGGGCGGCAGGGAGGGATTGATGGCCGGCATGCTGGGCGCGCGCGAGGGAGACACCTGATAGCAGAGCGGCGCCGCCTACCAGGAGAAAACGTCGATTGATCATCGCATCACTCCGTCGAAATCTACACCCGCACTCTCTTTTGTCTTCGCCCGGCTTGACCGGGCGATCCAGTATTCCAGGGCGTTCGTGATCGTCTCGCGCGCCCTGGAATACTGGGCCACCCGCTTTCGCGGGTGGTAACAGTTTTTGGTTTGGCGGGGCTTGTTACACCCCTGCCTTCTTGTTCTGCCGGTGCTCCACCAGATCCGTCACCACCGCCGGATCCGCCAGCGTCGACGTATCGCCCAGCGTGCCGGACTCATCCTCCGCGATCTTGCGCAGGATCCGTCGCATGATCTTGCCCGAGCGCGTCTTCGGCAATCCCGGGGCGAACTGGATCAGGTCCGGCGAGGCGATCGGGCCGATGTCCTTGCGAACCCAGGCGACCAGCTCCTTGCGCAGCTCCTCGGTGGCCTCGACGCCGGTCATCAGGGTGACATAGGCGTAGATGCCCTGGCCCTTGATGTCATGGGGATAGCCGACCACGGCGGCTTCCGAGACTTTCGGATGCGCCACCAGCGACGACTCTACCTCGGCAGTGCCCATGCGGTGGCCGGAGACGTTGATGACGTCGTCGACGCGGCCGGTGATCCAGTAATAACCGTCGGCATCGCGGCGGCAGCCGTCGCCCGTAAAGTACTTGCCCTTGTAGGTGGAGAAATAGGTCTGCTCGAAGCGCCCGTGGTCGCCGTAGACGGTGCGCATCTGTCCCGGCCATGACTTCGCGATGCACAGGTTTCCGGTGGCTTCGCCGTCCAGCACGACACCTTCGGCATCGACGATTTCAGGCACCACGCCGAAGAACGGCCGCGTCGCCGAGCCGGGCTTGAGTTTTGTCGCGCCCGGCAGCGGGGTGATCAAAATGCCGCCGGTCTCGGTCTGCCACCAGGTGTCGACGATCGGGCAGCGCTTGTCGCCGACCACGTTGTAGTACCACTCCCACGCCTCGGGATTGATCGGCTCGCCGACCGAGCCGAGCAGGCGAAGGCTCTGGCGCGAGGTTTTGGTCACCGGCGCGTCGCCGGCCTGCATCAGCGCGCGGATCGCGGTCGGCGCGGTGTAGAAGATATTGACCTGGTGCTTGTCGATCACCTCCCAGAACCGGCTCATGGTGGGATAGTTCGGCACGCCCTCGAACATCAGCGTGGTGGCGCCGTTGGCGAGCGGCCCGTAGACGATGTAGCTGTGGCCGGTGACCCAGCCGACATCGGCGGTGCACCAGTAGATGTCACCGTCGTGATAGTCGAACACGTAGTGATGCGTCATCGACGCGAACAGCAGATAGCCGCCCGAGGTATGCAGCACGCCCTTGGGCTGGCCGGTGGAGCCCGAGGTGTAGAGGATGAACAGCGGGTCTTCCGCATTCATCGGCTCACACGGGCAATCCGATGTCACCATCTCCGCGGCCTCGCGGTACCAGAAGTCGCGCACCGGATCCATCTCGACGGCGCCGCCGGTGTGCTTGACCACCACGACCCAGTCGACATTGCCCGACTTGCCGCCCATTTTGGCGATCGCCGCATCGACGTTGTTCTTTAGCGGCACCTTCTTGCCGCCGCGCAGGCCT
Organism: Tardiphaga sp.; assembly: GCA_040512975.1. GTDB lineage: Bacteria > Pseudomonadota > Alphaproteobacteria > Rhizobiales > Xanthobacteraceae > Tardiphaga. Next base: position 8,763 of record JBEVEC010000236.1, read on the forward strand.
TCGTCGGCGGTTATGACGACCTTGGATTTGCAGTCCGTGATGCGCTGGGCCAGCGAGTCCGGCGAGAAGCCGGCGAACACCACCGAATGGATCGCACCGATCCGCGCACAGGCCAGCATGGCGTAGGCGGCTTCCGGGATCATCGGCAGATAGATGGTGACGCGGTCGCCTTTCTCGACATTGCGGTTGCGCAAGACGTTGGCCATCTTGCAGACCTCGTCGTGCAGCTCCTGATAGGTGATGTGGCGGGACTGCGAGGGATCGTCGCCTTCCCAGATGATGGCGATCTGCTCGGCGCGCTCCGGCAGATGGCGGTCGATGCAGTTGTAGGCGACGTTGAGCACGCCGTCCTCGAACCACTTGATCGAGATCTTGCCCGGCGCAAAGGACGTGTTCTCGACCTTGGTCGGGGCGTCGATCCAGTCGAGATGCTGGGCCTGGTCGGCCCAGAACGCGTCGGACTCGGTCACCGAGCGGCGGTACATCTCGTTGTAGTCGGCATCGTCGACGAAGGCGCGGGTGGTCCATTCGCTCGGCACGTCATAAATCTTGTCGGACATCGTCCCCTCCACGTCATCTCGTGAAACCGCCGCAAGCGGCACGAGCCGTTTCTGATTGGTTCCGCGATTATGCGTCGGCGCCGGCCTCCCGGACAAGCCGAAGGCGTCTCAGCATTTCGGCGCGGCTGCGCCCCGGCGCTATCACATTCGCGTTGTGCGCAGGCCATCCGGTTTATCATGAATACCGTTTGACCACCTCCTGGGTACTCTGAAACCGTCAAAACGACCATCGGGGCTCGTCAACGGGCCGCCGAATACCTAATTGGCGCGGATGAGAGGGCTTGCCGGGGTCCGGAACGAATTTCGGAACATCGGCATTATCGCGCAGCAAGGCGATCGAAGGCATGTAAAGCTATGATGGAGCAACAGAATTTTGCGGCGGCACGCGGAGCGTCGGCGCGCTCTGCCTTAACGGCGGCGAAAGTGCTGGCCGGCAAGCTCGCGGCCCGGCGTCCGCAGCGGTCGGGATCTCATAGCGTCGAGGCGCTGGCCCGCGAGCTCGGGCTGACCCTGGGCGATCAGAGCGACCTCACCATCCGTCGCCTCAAGCGCGGCAAAACCTATGCCTTCGTGCGCGCCAATGGCAGCGCCATCAAACATGCCGGCACCATCCGGCGGCTGAATTCGATGGCGGTGCCGCCGGCCTATGCCGAGGTGCGCTACGCCGCCGATCCGACTTCCCATCTGCAGGCCGTTGGCCGCGATGCCGCGGGCCGGTTGCAATATCGCTACCACACCGACTGGGAGAAGGTCCGCGAGCAGCGCAAGGCCGATCGCCTGGCGCGGCTGGTGGCGGCGTTGCCGAAGATCCGCCGCAAGGTGTCGCAGCTGCTGGCCGGCGACGAGCCGACGCGCGAATTCGCACTTGCCGCCGTCATCGAGCTGGTGACGCGTACCGCGATCCGCGCCGGCAACGAGAGCTACATGAAAGTGTCTGGCACCCGCGGCGCCACCACGCTGATGAAGTCCAACGTGCAGCTCGAAAACGATTGCATCGTGCTGAGCTTCAAGGCCAAGGGCGGCAAGGCCGTGCGCAAGGAGTGCAATGCCTCCAAGCTGGTGCGCGCGATCAGCATCCTGCACGAGGTGCCGGGCCGTCGTCTGTTCCAGTATCACGACGCCGCCGGCCGCATCCACAAGGTCAACACCGCGGCGGTGAACCATTTCCTGCGCGAGATCGCCGGCATCAAGATCTCGATGAAGGATTTCCGCACGCTGATGGCGTCGGCCACCGTGGTGGAAACGCTGGCCAATATCGAACCGGCCGAAACCATCCGCGGCCGCAAGAAACAGGTGCTGGACGCCGTGCGCTCGGCGGCGGACGAGTTGTCCAACACCGCCGCGATCTGCCGCAAGAGTTATGTGCACGATACGATTTTCACGGCGTTCGAAAATGGGGCGCTGGCCCGCATTGCCGCCAAGCAGAGTGGTTACCGTTCGCAGTCCAAGCGTGAGAAATTGCTGTTGCAGGTGGTGGCGGAGGCTGGGTGAGCCGGGCAGTTGTCGTCCCCGCAACGCGGAGACCCATAACCCCGGAGGTCTCCTATTGAGCAAAGCAGCCGCCCCAGCGGTTTAATAGCAAATCCGCGCCGTATCGGTCCCCGCCTTCGCGGGGACGACGCGTGGAGAGGCGTTTATTTCAACACCCACACCGCCGTATTCTTGATCTCCGCATCCTCCAGATCGCGCGTCACCGGCACCTGATATTCCATCAGCTTGCGCAGCTTGTCCTTCGGAAGATAGCTGCGCCCGGGATCCCCGATCAGGACGGTCACGCCGCGCGCGGATGCCGCTGCGAGAAACGCAAAGGCGCGCGCGGCCGTTTCGCGTTCGTAGAAGATGTCGCCGGCCAATATCGTCTGCGCGTCGGGCGCCGTCGCATCGCCGAGCAAATCGTCGCTGCGCGCCTCGAACGTGACGCCGTTCGCCGCGGCGTTGAGCGCCATCGCCGTGCGCGCAAAGGCGTCGATGTCGAACGCAAAAACCTTTGCCGCGCCGGCCTTCAGCGCTGCGATCGCCACCAGCCCGGACCCCGAGGCAAAGTCGATGACCTGCTTGCCGGCGACGTAATCGGGATGGTCGAGGATGAACCGCGCCAGCGCCTGTCCGCCGGCCCAGGCAAAGGCCCAGAACGGCGGCGGCAGGCCGGCTTCGCCCAATTCCTCCTCGGTCTTGGTCCACAGCGGCACGGCCTCGTCGGCGACACGCAGCATGATTTCCGGCACCAGCGGCACCGGCAGCAGCCGCGTATTGGCGCGGATGAACCCGGTCGGATCGGCGATGGCAGGCGTTGCGCCCGCGGCGCTCACAATCCGCCCATCTTGCAGAGCAGCTTCCATTCCTCAGCCGTGATCGGCGGCACCGACAGGCGGGATTGCTTCACGATGGCGATATCAGCGAGCTTCGGCTCGGCCTTGATCGCGGCCAGCGAGACCAGTCGCGGCAGGTCCTGGACGGCCTTGACGTCGACGCAGACCCAGGGCGATCCCGGCTCGGCGGTCGGGTCGGGATGGTGCTCCTTGACGACCTCGGCGATCCCCACGATCTCCTTGCCGATATTGGAATGATAGAAAAAGGCGCGATCCCCCTTCTTCATCTTCATCATGTTCAGCTTTGCGGTGTGGTTGCGGATACCTGTCCATTCGGTGCCCTTGGCGCCGGCCGCTTTCTGCTGGTCCCACGACCAGGCGTCGGGCTCCGATTTGATCAGCCAGTATTGCATCGTGTCGTCTAACCTTCTGCCTTGAATGGCCGGGTCAGCAGGCTCTCGATCGCCTGATCGACCGTGGCGGTGCCGTTGAGGATCGCCGCGACGGCCGCTGCCACCGGCATGTCGACGCCTTTCGATGTTGCCAGCTCGATCAGCACCGGCGCGGTGAATTCGCCTTCGGCGAGCTTGCCGGGTAGCGGCGGCTCGCCGCGGCCGAACGCCACGCCGAGCGAAAAATTGCGCGACTGGGCGCTGGCGCAGCTCAGCAGTAGATCACCGAGGCCCGACAGGCCGGACAGCGTCTCGGCGCGCGCGCCGCAGGCGAGGCCGAGGCGCAGCAATTCCGAGAAGCCGCGCGTGGTCAGCGCGGCCAGCGCCGAGGCGCCGAGTTCGCGACCGGCGACGATGCCGGCGGCGATCGCCAGCACGTTCTTGGCCGCGCCGCCGATCTCGACGCCGCGCACGTCGGTGGAGTGATAGGGCCGGAAGGTGGCCGAGCCCAGCGCCTGCACGAGGTCGATGGCGATGGCCTCGTCGGCGCAGGCCAGCGTGACGGCGGTCGGCAGGCCAGCGGCGACGTCGTCGGCGAAATTCGGGCCGGACAGGATCGCAGGCACGGCGCTCGGCGCGACGTCGGCGATCACCTCGGTCATGAATTGATGCGTGCCGTGCTCGATGCCCTTGGCGCAGGCGACCACGGGGATGCCATCGGGCAGATGCGGTGCCAGCGCCGTCAGCGCGTCGCGCAATTGCTGCGACGGCACGGCGAGCAGGATGACATTCGCGCGGGCGGCCAGAGTGAGATCCGCGGTGACGAACACGCCATCGTCGATCGCGGCCGACGCAAGCTTCGGATTGTTGCGCGAGGTCTGGATCTGCTCCGCCGCCACGGCGGAGCGCGCATACAGCACCACTTCACGCCCGGCGCGCGCGGCGACATCGGCCAGCGCCGTGCCGTAGGCGCCGGCGCCGATCACGGCGATGGATGTGTACCGGGTCATCGCCGCCCGCCTGCTTCACCTCTCCCCACCGGGGAGAGGTCGCGCGCTCTTGCGCGCGGGTGAGGGGGCTCTTCATTAGAAAACAGAGCCCCCTCACCCGCCTTCCGCATGCTTCGCATGCGAAAGTCGACCTCTCCCCGGCGGGGAGAGGTGAGAGATGAGGCTCGATCGATCGTAAGCACCATCGCGTCCCTTCAATACGCTGCGCGGGTCTTGCCGTAGCCGACCGGCGCCTTGGCATCCGCGTCCAGCAGCCAGCGGGCGCGGGGCGGGGCGTCCATGGTGTCGGTCAATCCCAGCGCCAGCCGCTCGGCGCCGGCCCAGGCGATCATCGCGCCGGTGTCGGTGCATAGTTCCGGCGGCGGCACCACCAGCACGGTGCCGACCTCGA
>JBEVEC010000241.1:0-20527 GCA_040512975.1 Tardiphaga sp.
ACATGGTGCTGCCGGGCAACAAGAAGTTCGTCGAAGGCGACATCCTGCAGCGGCCGCAATCCAAGAGCGGCAAGTCGTCGGAGCCCGGCGAAGGCGACGGCGAGGACGCGTTCCGCTTCGTGCTGTCGCGGGACGAGTTCGTCGACATCTTTCTCGACGACCTCGAACTGCCCGACCTATCCAAGCGCAAGCTGGCCGAAGTCGAGAACGAGGGCTTGCGGCGCGCCGGCTATTCGACCTCCGGCTCGCCTGCCAACATCTCCGTCAGTCGCACCGTGCGGCTGGCCATGGCGCGCCGCATGGCCCTGCAGCGGCCGCGTCCCGAAACCATCGCCGCGCTCGAGGCCGAGCTCGAACACGCCGGCGACGAGCGCCGCCACGAACTTGTGGCGGAGATCGAGCGGCTGAAGTCCAAGACCAGGCGCATCCCCTTCATCGACCCCATCGACATCCGCTACCGCCGCTTCGAGACGGTACCGAAGCCGGTCGCGCAGGCGGTGATGTTCTGCCTGATGGACGTGTCGGGCTCGATGTCCGAGCACATGAAGGACCTGGCCAAGCGGTTCTACATGCTGCTCTACGTGTTCCTGACGCGGCGCTACCGCCGCGTCGAGATCGTGTTCATCCGCCACACCGACCGCGCCGAGGAGGTCGACGAGCAGACCTTCTTCCACGGCCCGGCCTCCGGTGGCACGCTGGTGTCGAGCGCGCTGGCGACGATGCACGAGATCGTGCAGACGCGCTATCGCCCGGCCGACTGGAATATCTACGCCGCGCAGGCCTCCGACGGCGACAACTCCTATTCCGACGGCGATCTTTCGGGGCGGCTGCTCAAGGACATGATCCTGCCGGTGACGCAGTTCTTTGCCTATCTCGAGGTCGGCGAGAGCGGGCACCATCCGTTCGAGATGTCGGAGTCGTCGCTGTGGACGCTGTATCAGCGGCTGCGCAACGAGGGCGCGCCGCTGTCGATGCGCAAGGTCAACGACCGCAGCGAAATCTTTCCGGTGTTTCACGACCTGTTCCAGCGTCGTCAGGGCAAGGAGAAGGTGGCTCCATGAAGGCTGTCGAAGGCAAACTGCTTTACGAAGGCGCCGACTGGGATTTCTCGACACTGCAGCGCATCCACGACGCCTGCGAGGACATCGCCGTCAACGAGCTCGGCCTCGACGTCTATCCCAACCAGATCGAGGTCATCACCGCCGAGCAGATGCTCGACGCCTATTCCTCCGTCGGCATGCCGCTGTATTACAAGCACTGGTCGTTCGGAAAGCAGTTCGCGCATCAGGAAGCATCGTACCGCAAAGGCCTGATGGGGCTCGCCTATGAGATCGTAATCAATTCGTCGCCGTGCATTTCCTACCTGATGGAGGAAAACACCGCGACCATGCAGACCCTGGTGATCGCGCACGCGGCCTTCGGCCACAACCACTTCTTCAAGAACAACTATCTGTTCAAGCAGTGGACCGACGCCGACGGCATTCTCGATTATCTTGATTTCGCCAAGGGCTATGTGGCGCAATGCGAGGAGAAGCACGGCCGCCTCGCCGTCGAGCAGACGCTGGATGCCGCCCACGCCCTGATGTCCCACGGCGTCGACCGCTATCCCGGCAAGAAGTCGCTCGACCTGCGCGCTGAGGAGAAGCGCGCGCGCGAACGCCGCAATCACGAGGAGGCCTCCTTCAACGACCTCTGGCGCACGGTGCCGACGGGCCCGGCCAAGAACGCACAGGTGCTCAGTGCCGAGCGCCGCCGCGCGCTGCTCGGCTTGCCGCAGGAAAACCTGCTGTACTTCCTTGAGAAGACCGCGCCGCGGCTGCGGACCTGGCAGCGCGAGCTGATCCGCATTGTCAGGCACATCTCGCAATATTTCTATCCGCAGGGCCAGACCAAGGTGATGAACGAGGGCACGGCGACCTACGTGCATTACCGCATCATGACCACGCTGCACGAACGCGGCCAGATCTCCGACGGCAATTTTCTCGAATTCCTGCAGTCGCACACCAATGTCGTGTTCCAGCCGGACTTCGACAGCAAGTATTATTCCGGCTTCAACCCCTATGCGCTCGGCTTTGCCATGATGCAGGAGATCGAGCGCATCGTCAGCAAACCCGATGACGAAGACCGCGCGTGGTTTCCGGACATCGCCGGCCGCGGCGACGTCATGGGCGTGCTACGCGACGTCTGGGCCAATTATCGCGACGAGAGTTTCATCAGCCAGTTCCTGTCGCCGCGGCTGATGCGCCACATGCGCCTGTTCCACCTTCATGACGATCCCGCCGACACCAAAGGCATCCTGGTCGAGGCGATCCACAACGAGCGCGGCTACCGCAACGTCCGCCGCGCGCTATCGCGACAGTATGATGTCGGGCTGATCGATGCGAATATCGAAGTCGTCGACGTCGATCTCGCCGGCGATCGCCGGCTGATGCTGCGCCACGCGGTACTGAACGGCGCCATGCTCAACGAGACCGACACCAAGCGCGTGCTGCAGCACCTCGCGGATTTGTGGAGCTATGACGTGCATCTGACCGAGGTGGACCCATCGGGCGTGGTGCTGAAGGAGCACGTCGCCAATCCCCGGCAGATGGCAGCGGCGGCGTAAACCTACCATGTGGCATTGCCGGGCTTGACCCGGCAATCCATCCGACCTTGTCACGACGAGTGATGGATGCGCGGGTCAAGCCCGCGCATGACACCGGTGAACGTGTCGATGCCCTAACTCACCACGCCGCGACAGCACCATCCGAACGCGGATCGGTCGCGCCTTCCAACACGCCGTTGGCATGTCGCACGATGGCGCCGGCGTGGCCCATGGTGCCGGTGTAGCTGCCGAGCACTTCGACGGTGTGGCCGGCGTCGCGCAACTGCGCGATCAGCGCGGGATCGAAGCGGTCTTCCACCTTCAGCGTCATGCTGTCGTCGCCCCAGGTCTTGCCGAGCAGCCAGCGCGGTGCCGAGACGGCCTGCTGCAGCGGCGTGCCGAACATGCCGTAGCGCGAGAACACCGCCGCCTGGGTCTGCGGCTGCCCCTCGCCGCCCATGTTGCCGTAGACCATGCGGCGGCCGTCGTCGAAGATCGCCATCGCCGGGTTGAGGGTGTGGAACGGCTTTCGCCCGGGCTTCAGCGCGTTCCAGCCGTCCTCGGCAAGCCGGAACGAGGCGCCGCGGTTCTGCCAGCAGATGCCGGTCTCCGGCAGCACCACGCCGGAGCCGAATTCGAAATAGACCGACTGGATGAACGACACCGAGCGTCCCTTGTCGTCGATGACGCCGAGCCAGATGGTGTCGCCGGGTTTTCGCACATGCGGCCACGGCAGCGCGGTCTTGCGGTCGATGCGGCGGGCCAGTTCGTCGAGCCCGGCCTCGTCGAGAAAACTCACGGCGTCGACCGTCATGTGATCGGGATCGCCGACATGGGCGTCGCGGACGATGAAGGCCTGTTTGGTGGCCTCGACCAGGCCGTGGATGTGGTCAAAGCTCTCGGCTTGCGTCACGCCGAGACGGTCGAACATCGCCAGGATCATCAGCGACGACAGCCCCTGGGTCGGCGGCGCCATGTTGAACAGCTGCGCGCCGCGCACCGTGGTGGCAAGCGGCGGGCGCTCGCTGGCTGCGTGATGTTGCAGGTCCGCTGCCGTGATCGGCGCGCCGACCTTAGCGAGATCCGCAGCGATACTGTCGGCGAGCTTGCCGGTATAGAAGCTGTCGAACCCTTCCGCGGCGAGCCGCTTCAACGTCGCGCCCAGGGCCGCAAGCTTGAGGATGTCGCCTTCGGCCGGCGCGCGGCCCTCGGGCATGAAGGTCGTTGCAAAATTCGGCTGGTTCTGGAGGTCAGCGGCCTTTTCGGCGGTCAGTTCGGACTGGCTGCGGGTGACCACGATGCCATGGTCCGCATAATAGATCGCGCTTTCCAGCAATTGCTCGCGCGACATCGGCGGCTGCCAGTGGCGAGAGACGTCGAGCGCCTTCTGCCAGCCCGACACCGTGCCGGCCACGGTATTGGCGGCCAGCGGCCCGCGGAACGGAATCGTGCTGCAGCCCTGCGCGGCATAGTATGCGAGATCGACCGCCGCGCCCGCGCGGCCGCAGGCATCCACCGTGGTCGGCGGCTTGCCGGGCTCGGCGATCAGCCAGAAGCCGTCGCCGCCGATGCCGGTCATGTGCGGATAGACCACGGCCAGTGCGGCGGCCACGGCGATCGCCGCTTCCACCGCCGTGCCGCCAGATTTCAGGATCTCAAGGCCGGCCTGCGACGCCAGATGATGCGGCGAGGTCACCATGCCTCGGCGCGCGCGCGGGGTTTCCAACATCGGGCATTCTCCTACTGATAACTCGCGACGATATCCGCCACCGCGCGCTCGAGCTGCTGCGCCGTCGCGCATTGCCTGACCACGTTGCAGAAGGTTGCATAGCGCGGCATTTCGGAATCACCAAAGCCCCAGGCCATGCGGCCTTCCGGATTGAGCCAGACCAGCCGCTTGGCGCGCTCGCCGACCCGGCGCAGGATATCGGCGCGCGGGTCGAGATTGTTGCTGCGGGCGTCGCCGAGCACGATCACCGTGGTCTGCGGCGTCACCGCGCTCATGAAATTCTTCTCTAAATCAACGAGCGAGCGCCCGTAATCCGACGAGCCGTAGCCGACGCTGGCCATGATCTGCTTCATGGCCTCCTCCGGCGTGTTGCGTTCGAGCAAATCGCTGACCTCGATCAGGTGGCCGGAAAACGCAAACGAGCGTACGTCGGACACCACCTCGTGCAGGCTGTGGATCAACAGCAGGAAGAAGTCCGATACCTGCGCCACCGAGCCCGAGACGTCGCAGATCGCGACGATCTTCGGGCGGTCGCGGTGCTTTCGCTTCCACGCCGTCATGAAGGGGATGCCGCCCCAGGCGGCGTTGCGGCGCATGGTGCGGCGGACGTCGAGATGGCCGCGGCGCTTGCGCTTGCGCGGCTTGCTGAAGCGCTCGCGCAGCCGCCGCGCCATCTTGCGGATCAGCGCCCGCATCTGCGCCACCTGCCGCGGCTCCAGCCGCGCCATCGGGGCATTGCGCAGCATCTCGTTGCGCAGCGCCTCGGTTTCCTCGCGGCCGTACAGCAACAGCGCCTGCGCCACCATCTGGCTGACGGTCTCGCGCAATCCGCGCAGCGCCGATGCAAGGCGATCGGCGTCCGCCGCATTGGCCGCATTCAGCGCGTCGATGTCGTCGCGCAGGCGGCCGATGCCGAGTTGTTCAAGAACGCGGCTGCCATAGAGCCCGCGCTGGGTGAAGACGCGGATCTCGGTCAGGCCGGCGGCCTGGGAGGCCTGCGCCAGTGCGGCGGCCATCTCCGCGCGATCCTGCGACAGCAGCATCTGCGCGAGCGGACCAAGCTCGGGCGACGGCTGGTCCGGCGGTGGCGGATGGGCGCGCGGCGCATCGCCGGGGCCGCCGTCTTGCTCTTCATCGGCTTCGGACAGCTGCGGGTCTTCGGCGAGGTCGGGCTGCGTAAAGAAGGCGTCGAAGCAGTCCGCGAGCGCCGCCTTCTCGTCGCCGTTCTTGGCCAGCGTCAGCAGCAGCGCATCGCGCAGGATGCCGCGGTCGGACGGGCCGACTTCGGCCACCGCGCGCATGGCATCGATGCTTTCGGCGGACGAGATCCGCACCCCGGCGCCGCGCGCCGCCCGAAAGAAGCGATGCAGCGTGGCGCGCATTGCTAGCTGAACACGCCCTGGCGGCCGGCCTTCGCCACGAAGGTCGTCACCTGCGGCAGCGTCGCCTCGATATCGCCCTCGTATTTCAACAGCACGTTCAGCGTATCCTTGACCATCTCGTGGCCGAGTTCATGGGCCTCCAGCAACACCAGCACCCGCGCCCAGTCGATGGTCTCGCTCACGGACGGCAGCTTCTTCAGGTCCAGCGTGCGGACCTGGTTGACGAAGCCGACCAGCTGTTTTCGCAGCTCGGGCGCGATCCCGGGCACACGGGTCTCGACGATGCGCTCCTCGAGCTTGGGCTCGGGAAAACCAATATGCAGATGCAGGCAGCGGCGCTTCAGGGCGTCCCCGAGATCGCGCTCGCCGTTCGAGGTCAGGATCACCGTCGGCCGCACGAGGGCTGCAACGGTGCCAAGTTCGGGAATGGTGACCTGGAAATCGGACAGGATCTCCAGCAGCAGCGATTCGAATTCGGCGTCGGACTTGTCGATTTCATCGATCAGCAAAACGCAGCCGTTGGGCTGCTCCAGCGCCCGCAGCAGCGGGCGCGGCTCGACGAATTCCTTGGAGAAGAAAACGTCACCGAAATCGTGCAGCTGCGCCAGCGCCTTGTCGAGCGTATCGGCGCCGCCCAGCACCTCGCCCAGCTTGTCCTTCAGGATCTGCGTGTAGAGCAGCTGCTTGGCATATTTCCACTCGTACAGCGCCTTGGCCTCGTCGAGGCCTTCGTAGCATTGCATGCGGATCATCTCGAGCCCGCGCGACGCGGCGATGGCCTTGGCCAGTTCGGTCTTGCCGACGCCGGCCGGGCCTTCCACCAGGATCGGCTTTTCGATCTTCTGCGCCAGATAAACGGCGGTGGCGATCTGCCGGCTGGCGATATAGCCGGCAGAGGCGAGATCGCGTTCCACGGCTTCGATCGAGGCTGACGGGCTCAGGCTTGCGGCCACGGGGTCACTCCGGATGTCTATCCCGTTTTGCTACGTCGTTCGCGCGGCGAGGTCCAGCGGCACCCGCCGCATCCCTCCCATCGACGCGGTACGGGATTTGCAGTTAGTCTGGCACCGACGCATTCGGAGAACCGCCATGCCGGGATTTCGGTCCGTGATGTTCGCCTTGTCCATTCTGCTGGTCGCGGCCACGCAACCGGCCGTCGCGCAGGATGCCGCGCGCGGCAGCGAATGCCTGGCGATGGCGCAGCGCCCGCCGCGCATCGTCCCCGTCAGCCTGCGCAGGACCGCAAAAGCCGACGAGGTGTCGATCACCTATGCCGGCCACTCAACCTATTACATCGACACACCCGGCGGCATTACCATCGCCACCGACTACAACGGCGTGTACCGGCTCGACCGCATCCCCGACGTCGTCACCATGAACCACGCCCACGGCCCCCATTACACTCTCAACCCCGATCCCCGCATCAAGATGGTGCTGCATGGATGGCGCGACGACGGGCAGCCTGCCGTGATCCACGAGGGCGTCGGCGACGTGTTGATCCGCAACGTCACCACCGACACCCGCCGCTATTACGGCGACGATTCCGACGGCGAGATGATCAAGGACGGCAATTCGATCTTCATCTTCGAAGTCGCGGGCCTGTGCATCGGGCATCTCGGCCACCTGCACCATAAGCTCGACGAGAGCCATTTCGCGGCCATTGGCCGGCTCGACATCGTCATGGTGCCGATCGACGGCAGCTATACGATGTCGCTCGACGGCGTCTCCGACATCACCCGGCGGCTGCGCGCCTCCGTTGTGCTGCCGATGCACCGCTTCATGACGCCGCTCGGTGATTTCATGCAGAAGATCGGCAAGCAGTTCGAGATCGACCAGCGCACGGCGCGCACGCTGAGAATATCGCTGGACACCCTGCCCCGCACGCCGACGGTGATCATCCTCGACGGCGTCTGATCTCAGTGCCCCTTCGGGGGTGCTGCGAGATTGATCGGCTTGATGGCAAAGGCGATCGGGATCATCACCAGGCCGACCATGCAGAGCGACCAGAACACGTCGATATAGGCCAGGAGGTCGACCTGGCGCTGGATGGTCTGTCCGATCCAGGCCAGCGCGCGGCCGGAAGCGTCGGCCTGGCTTGAGCCGTGGTCGGTGAAATAGCGCGTCACTTTTTCCAGCGTCTGCTGATAGCCGACATCGGATGGGGCCGCCTGCTCGATCAGCCGGCTCTGGTGGAATTGCGAGCGTTGCGCCAGCATGGTCTGCGCCAGTGCCACACCCATCGAGCCGCCGAGATTGCGCGCGACGTTGATCAGCGCCGAGGCCTGGTTGGTTTTGTCGGGCGGAATGCCGTCATAGGACGCCGTGGTGACCGGCAGGAACAGGAACGGCAGGCCGATCGCCAGGAAAATACGCGCATAGGCGGCATAGCCGTAGGTGATGTCTCCGGTCAGGCCGGTGAGATGCCACATCGACGCCGCCACCACCGTCGAGCCGAACACCAACAGATATTTCGGCTGCACGAAGCCGATCAGGCGGCCGACGATCGGCATCATGAACAGGGTCGCGATGCCGCCGGGCGACAGCGCCAAGCCCGCCAGCAGGGCGGTGTAGCCGAAATCGGCCTGCAGCAATTGCGGCAGCATCTGCGTCGTCGAGATCAGCACCGCGCCGGTGCCGAGCATCACCAGGAAGCACGCGCCGAACTGCCGGCGGCCGAGCAGCCGCAAATCAACGATCGGATCTTTTCGCGACAGTTCCCACGGGATCAGCGCCAGCAGGCAGAATGCCGACATCACCGCAAAGGTGACGATCATGTTGGAGCCGAACCAGTCCTTCTTCTGGCCCTCGTCGAGCACGAATTCCAGCGAGCCAAGCCCGATCGCCACCAGCAGGAAGCCGATATAGTCAAACCGCAGCCCGTTCTTGATCAGTTTCTTGCGCTCGGCCTCCGCGCCGGACGGCTCCTTGACCAAAGTGCCGACCAGGAACATCGACAGCAGGCCCATCGGCACGTTGATCAGGAACACCCAGTGCCACGTATAGGTATCGGTGATCCAGCCGCCGAGGGTCGGGCCAATGACAGGGGCCACGACGACGGCGATACCATAAACGGCAAAAGCCGAACCGCGCTTTGCGGGCGGAAAGGAGTCGGCGAGGATGGCCTGCTCCGACGTCGCCATGCCGCCGCCGCCGAGGCCCTGCAGGATGCGGAACAAGACCAGCGATTCCAGGCTCCAGGCAAAGCCGCACAGCAGCGATGCCACCGTGAAGATGCCGACGCAGATCATGTAGAATTTCTTGCGGCCGATCACCGTCGACAGCCAGCCGGAAATCGCCAGCACGATGGCGTTGGCGACAAGGTAGCTGGTGATGACGTAGGTGCTCTCGTCGATGCCGACGGCGAGACCGCCGGCGATGTGGCGCAGCGCCACATTGGCAATGGTGGTGTCGAGCACCTCCATGAAGGTGGCGATCGAGACCACCACCGCGATCAGATAGGGATTATGCCCACCCGCCGCTGAGCGCTCCGGCGACCATCCACCGGCGTCGGCGGTTGCGTCGCTCATCGCACCTTGACCCGCGGCACCACCGACATGCCCGGCCCGATCGCCACGTCGGTCGGCCACTGGTCGACCACGATCTTGACCGGTACACGCTGCACGACCTTGACGTAATTGCCCGTGGCATTCTCGGCCGGCAGCAGGCTGAACACGGTGCCGGAGCCGGGTTGCACCGAGTCCACATGACCGGTGATCTTGTGATCGGGATAGGCATCCAGGCGGATGGTCACCGGCTGGCCGGGGCGCATGTCGGCGACCTGGGTCTCCTTGTAGTTCGCGGTGACCCAGATGTCGTCGGGCACGAACATCATCAAGCTCTGTCCGGCCGAAACCAGCGTGCCCTTGGCGCCCGACAGCTTGACCACGCGGCCCGGCTGCGCCGCGATCACCTTGGTGAAGCTCAGGTTCAAGTCGGCCTGTTCGAGTTGCGCTTTCGCCTGCGACAGCGAGGCATCGGCGCTCTTCTTCTGAGCTTCGAGCACCTTGACCTGGCGCTCGGCTGACGTCACCGCCGTCTTTGTGCGGCTGTTGTTGGCCTGCTGGGCTTCGAGATCCGATTTGGTGCGCTGCTCCTGCTGCACGGTGCCGGCGCCCTTCTGCACCAGATCCTGCGCACGCGCCGCTTCCTGCTGGGCAAACTGCAATTGCGCGGCGGCCTGGGCGGCCTGGTCGTTGGCCTGCTGGATCTGCGCCTGCTGGCTGAAGATCTGCGCTTCGACATTAGCGACCTGCGCCTGCGCCTGCTCGACCTGTGCTTGGGCCTGGTCGCGCGCGGTGATATAATCGCGCTGATCGACCTGCGCGAGCGTCTGGCCGGCGGCGACGTGCTGGTTGTCGGTGACAAGCACATCGGTGATGTAGCCGCCGACCTTGGCGGCGACCGAGAAAGCGCGGGCGTCGACGAAGGCGTCATCGGTGCTTTCGTAGTGTCGCGCGTCGAGCCAGTACAGGACGCCGGCCACGACGGCGACGATGAGCACGATCACACCGATGACCGTCAGCAGCCAATGCTGGCGCAGCCGTTCGCCGAGCGATGGAGCCTTCTCCTCCTTCTCGGCGTCGCGATCCTTGTCGTCATCATCACCGTCGGAGATATCAGCGGGCTTATCGCTCGTGTCGCGCGCCTCAACCTTACGGGGCGCGGCGTCGTCGCGCGGGTGCTGCTGGTCGTCCCTGTCCAAAGTGCTGACAGCGGAATCTTCTACGCGCGCCATGACAATCCAATACGGTCGTGAAAATCAACGCAGTGCAACAGGCCCGCGGCCCGATTGTTCCAGATTGTCGCACGGGAACGATACGTGAACGCGATGGTTGGAGACGTGACAGCAACACTTCACGGAGAGCGTGCCATGACGACCGACCCGAAGAGCAATCCCACCGGCAATGCGCAGAAGGATCCCGACGACTGGGTGTCGGGCGACGAGCCGATGACCGGCGCGCAGGCGTCTTACCTGAAGACGCTGTGCGAACAGGCACATACGGATTCCTTTGATGAGAAGCTCAGCAAGGCCGAGGCATCGAAGCTGATCGACGAGATGCGCGAGAAGGCCGGCGTAGCCTCGCACTAGCCGTCGCCCGCGTAGGCGGGGACCCATAACCCTGAGGGTTGTGGCTGATATAGGCAGGCGCGGCATTGCCCATATCGAATCGCTACGGCGTATGGGTCCCCGCCGTCGCGGGGACGACGGGAGGCGGCTACACCCCCTCCGCCACCACCATGTAATTGACGTCCATATCCGACGACAAACTCCATTTATCGGCCAGCGGATTGTACACCACGCCGCTCTGCTCGGTGATCCCGAGCTTGTTGCGCTCGAGATGGCGCGTGAGTTCATCCGGCGTGACGAACTTGTCCCACTGATGCGTGCCGCGCGGCAGCCAGCGCAGCACGTATTCGGCCGCGACGATGCCGAGGGCAAAGCTCTTCCAGTTCCGATTGAGTGTCGACACCACCATCATGCCGCCGGGCTTCAGCAGCTGCGCGCAGCGATCGAGGAAGGCGCCGACATCCACCACATGCTCGACCACTTCCATCGCCAGCACGATATCGAAGCGCTCGCGCCCGTCCATCTCCTCGACGGTGGTGCAGCGATAGTCGATCGCCAGATGGCTCTTGGCGGCATGCAGCTTCGCGGCGGCGATATTGGTGGCTGAGGGATCGATGCCGATCACATCGGCGCCGAGCCGCGTGAAGGGTTCGCACAACAGCCCCGCGCCGCAGCCGATATCGAGCATGCGCAGCCCGCTCAGACAATTCAGGCTGCGGACGTTGCGGTCAAACTTGCGGCAGGCGGCGTCGCGGATATAGCTGAGGCGCAGCGGGTTGATCTTGTGCAACGGCGCCATCTTGCCCTTGGGATTCCACCACTCCTCGGACAGTTTCGAGAAGCGCGCGATCTCAGCGGCATCGACCGATGCGGCGGTGGCGTCGGAAAAATCGGATTGCATGGCCATGGCGGAGCCGTTGTCCTATCGGGCGGTGATGTTGCTGCGGAAGGCGAGCGGCGCGGCGATCATTTCGATCTTCTGCTGGTCGTCGCCCATGTTTTCAATGACCACGTCGCCGTAGTTCAGGATGCGTCCCATGATGCTCTGGTCGACCTGGACGCTTGCGACCTTGTCGATGCTGATCTCGAACGTTTTGCGGGTGATGAATCCGGTCTTGTGGACAACGCGCAGATTGGTGACGTCGGTTTCGGTGGTCCAGCGCCTGAACCAGGCCACCACGAACCAGTACAGCCCGACCAGCGCCACGACGGCCGCAGTCGCCAGCAAAAATAAAATCAGGTTCTCGTTCAGCGTGAACCGCGTCGCCACCAGCAGCGCAGCGCCGATGATCCAGGCCAACAGCGCACGGGTGTAGATCACCCAATGCAGATTGCTCGTATACAGCAGCTTTTCGCCCGGCTGCAGGATATCGTCGATATAGCGACCCATGAACGCTGAGAACCCCGTCTCCTGACGAATTAACGTCACTCAGACGCGTTCCAAGGGATGCGGAACCCGGGTTGCTTGCCCCCATCCGCGCCGCTATGTATACGCGCCTTTCGCCCGCGCCGAAGCGCGCGGTATCTTTACCCACTGTCGCCAGGGAATGCACCATTCGTCATGGGCCGACTTGTAATGAAATTCGGCGGCACGTCCGTCGCCAACATCGACCGCATCCGCAACGTCGCGCAGCACGTCAAGCGCGAAGTCGATGCCGGTCATGAAGTCGCGGTCGTGGTCTCGGCGATGTCGGGCAAGACCAATGAACTGGTGGCATGGTGCACCGAGGTGTCGCCGATGTACGACGCCCGCGAATATGACGCGATCGTCGCCTCCGGCGAATTGGTAACCGCGGGCCTGCTGGCCATCGCGCTGCAGACCATAGGCATCGACGCGCGCTCCTGGCAGGGCTGGCAGATCCCGATCAAGACCTCGGATGCCCATGCGTCGGCGCGAATCGACGAGATCGACGGCGACAAGCTGATCACGCGTTTCAAGGAGCGCAAGGAGGTGGCCGTCATCGCCGGCTTCCAGGGCATCCATGAGGCGACCGGCCGCGTCACCACCCTCGGCCGCGGCGGTTCCGACACTTCGGCGGTGGCCATCGCTGCCGCCATCAAGGCCGACCGCTGCGACATCTATACCGACGTCGACGGCGTCTACACCACCGACCCGCGCGTGGTGCCCAAGGCCCAGCGCATGAACAAGGTGGCGTTCGAGGAAATGCTGGAACTGGCGTCGCAGGGCGCCAAGGTGCTGCAGGTCCGTTCCGTGGAACTCGGCATGGTCCACAACATGCCGATTTTCGTGCGCTCAAGTTTCGACAAACCCGAAGACATCGACCCGCACGGCACGCCGCCGGGCACGCTGATCTGCAGCGAGGAGGAAATCATGGAAAGCCACGTCGTCACAGGAATCGCATTCTCCAAGGACGAGGCCCAGATCTCCGTGCGCCAGATCGAGGACAAGCCCGGGGTTGCCGCCTCGATCTTCGTGCCGCTGGCCGAGGCCAACATCAATGTGGACATGATCGTCCAGAACGTCTCGGAAGACGGCAAGACCACCGACCTGACCTTCACGGTGCCCGCCACCGACTTCGCCCGCGCCAAGGACACCATCACCTCGGCCAAGGCCAAGATCGGCTACGCCCGCCTCGACACCGCTACCGACGTCGCCAAAGTCTCGGTGATCGGCTCGGGCATGCGCAGCCATGCCGGCGTCGCCGCCGAGGCCTTTGCGGCCCTGTCGGAAAAGCAGATCAACATCCGCGCCATCACCACGTCGGAAATCAAGTTCTCGGTGCTGATCGACGCCGCCTACACCGAACTCGCGGTGCGCACCCTGCACACACTGTACGGCCTCGACAAAGCGTAGAAAATTATTCTGAAACATCCGTTGTTTTGATGTGAACAACGCGTTTCGCGGCTGGCAGGCGTTTTGCTTGGCAAAACTGGCCTCAATTGGATATACGGCCTGCTTAGGCAGCTGTTTGGGCTGGGCGCCGTCCCGGATATGTCCATCCACGTTTCGGCGTCGTGTCTCTTGTCACGCGACCGCGTAAAATTCTATTGTTTATCGAGGCTTAGCGCCGTCGCTCGGATTTTCCCCGCGCCGGCCACGCGGGGAGGGTGTCGGCATATGCGGAGTGCGTCGGGCGGCCCCCGAGTCTTGCTGCGACGGCTCCGCGAAACCATGGCGGAGCAGGTCAGCGCTCAGGAACGCCTCGACAAGATCGTGGTGCTGATCGCCGCCAATATGGTGGCCGAGGTCTGCTCGACCTATGTGCTGCGCGTCGACAACACCCTCGAACTCTACGCCACCGAAGGCCTCAACCGCGACGCCGTTCACCGCACCGTGCTGACGGCCCACGAAGGCCTGGTTGGCCTGGTCGCCTCCGAGGCGACGCCGCTCAACCTGAACGACGCCCAAAGCCACCCGGCCTTCTCGTTCCGCCCGGAGACCGGCGAAGAAATCTATCACTCGTTCCTCGGTGTGCCGATCCTCCGCGCCGGCAATACGCTGGGCGTGCTGGTGGTGCAGAACCGCGCCAAGCGCACCTACGTCGAGGAAGAAGTCGAGGCGCTGCAGACCACCGCCATGGTGCTGGCTGAGATGATCGCCTCCGGCGAGTTGTCGTCGCTGGCGGAGCCCGGCGCCGAACCCGCCGCGCGGCATTCGCTGCACCAGACCGGCGCCGTCCTTTCCGAGGGCATCGCGCTCGGCCATGTGGTGCTGCACGAGCCGCGCGTGGTCATCACCAATTACATCGCCGAGGACCTGCCGAAGGAGGTCAAGCGCCTCGACACCGCGCTGACCAAGCTGCGCTCGGACCTCGACCGCCTGCTGGAGCGCGGCGATGTTGCCGACGGCGGCGAGCACCGCGACGTGCTCGAGGCCTATCGCATGTTCGCCAACGACCACGGCTGGTCGCACAAGCTGCACGAGGCCGTCGCCACCGGCCTCACCGCCGAGGCCGCCGTCGAGCGCGTGCAGTCCGATACCCGCGCGCGCATGCTGCGCTCCACCGATCCCTATCTGCGCGATCGCCTGCACGATCTCGAGGATCTCGGCCATCGCCTGATGCGGCAACTGGTCGGCCAGGACCACGCGCCGTCGCGCGAGCAGATGCCGGACAATGCCATCCTGATCGCCCGCTCCATGGGCCCGGCCGCCCTGCTGGACTACGACCGCAAGAAGCTGCGCGGCCTGGTGCTGGAAGAAGGCACCGCCAATTCGCACGTCTCCATCGTCGCGCGCGCGCTCGGCATTCCCGCCATCGGCGAGGTCGCCAATGCGCCGGGCATCGCGGATCCAGGCGACGCCATCATCGTCGACGGCACCTCGGGCTCAATCTATATCCGCCCGTCGGCCGAGATCGAATCCGCCTATGCCGAGCGCGTGCGCTTCCGCGCGCGGCGGCAGGCGCAGTATTCGGCGTTGCGCGACCGGCCCTGCGTCACCAAGGACGGCCAGAAGGTCGACCTGATGATCAATGCCGGCCTGATCATCGACCTGCCGCATATCGACGACACCGGCTCGTCGGGCATCGGCCTGTTCAGGACCGAATTGCAATTCATGGTCGGCGAAAGCCTACCG
Source organism: Tardiphaga sp. (assembly GCA_040512975.1). GTDB lineage: Bacteria > Pseudomonadota > Alphaproteobacteria > Rhizobiales > Xanthobacteraceae > Tardiphaga. The sequence goes on from JBEVEC010000241.1 coordinate 15,301, forward strand.
CGCTCCAGCGACCAGCTCGCATTGTACCGGGCGGTGCTCGATGCCGCGGGGCCGAAGCCTGTGACGTTCCGTACCCTCGACATCGGCGGCGACAAGGCGCTGCCGTACATGGAAACCATCGTCGAGGAAAACCCGGCGCTGGGCTGGCGCGCGATCCGCCTCGGCCTCGATCGGCCCGGCCTGTTGCGCGGCCAGATCCGCGCGCTGCTACGCGCCGGCGGCGGCCGTGCACTGCGCATCATGTTCCCGATGATTTCGGAAGTCGCCGAATTCGATCAGGCCAAGGCCATCATCGAACGCGAGCTGACCTATCTGCGCCAGCACGGCCATGCTCTGCCGGAGCGCATCGATGTGGGCACCATGATCGAGGTGCCGGCGCTGGTGTATCAGCTCGACGAACTGCTGAAGAAGGTCGATTTCGTCTCGGTCGGCTCCAACGACCTGTTCCAGTTCCTGTTCGCGGTCGACCGCGGCAACGCAAAAGTCTCCGAGCGCTTCGACACGCTGTCGGCGCCGATCCTGCGCGTGCTGCGCGAGATCGTGCAGAAGGCCGACGCCGCCAAGCGTCATGCCTCGCTGTGCGGCGAGATGGCGTCGCAGCCGATCGGCGCGCTGGCCCTGATCGGCATGGGCTATCGCTCGCTGTCGCTGTCGGCGACGGCGCATGGCCCGGTCAAGGCGCTGATCCTCGACCTCGACGCCCGCAAGGCCGAGGAGTTGATGATGCAATTGCTGGACGCGCCGTCCGGCAGCGTCTCGATCCGCCAGAAGCTGACGGAATTTGCCGAGGCCGAGGGGCTGTCGTTGTAGCGAGGCTGTCGCCCGCCTAACGCCGCCGCCGTCCCTTCCGCGTTTCCGAGACTCCATCATGTCCAAGCTGCCCGAAACCAAGCTCGACGTTCTGCTTGCCCATCACGCCTCGCTGGAGGCGCAACTGATGGGGCAGGTCTCGGCCGACAGCTACGTCAAGATGACGCGCGAGCTCGCCGAGCTCAATCCGCTGATCGACGCGGTCAAAACCTATCGCGGCGCGCGCGCCGAACTTGCTGATATCGACGCGATGATCGCCGATCCGTCCACCGACGCCGAGATGCGCGAGATGGCGGACATGGAGCGCCCGGCGCTGGAGCAGCGCATCGAGAGTCTGGCGCAGGAAATCCGCGTCGCGCTGCTGCCCAAGGACGCGATGGACGACCGCAACGTGGTGCTGGAAATCCGCGCCGGCACCGGCGGCGACGAGGCCTCGTTGTTCGCCGGCGACCTGTACCGGATGTATGAGCGCTTCGCGGCGCTGCAGGGCTGGAAGGTCGAGGTGATCTCGGCGTCCGAAGGCACTATGGGTGGCTACAAGGAAATCATCGCCGAGGTGAAGGGCCGCGGCGCCTTCGCCAAACTGAAATTCGAGTCCGGCGTGCACCGCGTGCAGCGCGTGCCCGACACCGAGACGCAGGGGCGCATCCACACGTCGGCAGCGACCGTGGCCGTGTTGCCCGAGGTCGAGGAAGTCGACGTCGATATCAAACAGGACGACCTGCGCATCGATACCATGCGCGCCCAGGGCGCCGGCGGCCAGCACGTCAACAAGACCGAATCGGCAATCCGCATCACCCATATCCCGACCGGCATCGTGGTGATGATGCAGGACAGCCGCTCGCAGCATAAGAACCGCGCCTCGGCGATGAATATCTTGCGGTCGCGCATCTATGACGCCGAACAGCAGCGCATCGATTCGGTGCGCTCGGCCGAGCGCAAGGAGAAGGTCGGCTCGGGCGACCGCTCCGAGCGCATCCGCACCTATAATTTCCCGCAAGGCCGGGTGACCGATCACCGCATCAACCTGACGCTCTACAAGCTGCCGCAGGTGATCGCAGGCGAAGCGCTCGGCGAACTGACCGATGCGCTGACCACGGAGCACCAGGCGGCCCAGCTCGCGGCGCAGGGGGATGCGGCGTGAGCGAACGGCGCCGTGCATGAGTAATGGCTTTGCCGGACAGAGCGTCGAAGCCGCGCGGCGCGCGCTGGCGACCGGTTTGCGCAGCCACAACATCGACTCCGCCGATCTCGACGCCCGCCTGTTGATCGGCGCCATGCTCAACCTTGATCTCACCGGCCTGATATCGGCGGCCCATCGCACGCTCACCGCCGATGAGGCCGCCCGTCTGGATGGGTTCGCCACCCGCCGCCTCGCCGGCGAACCCGTCGCCCGCATCATCGGCAGCAAGGAATTCTGGGGCCTGCCCCTGCAACTCTCGGCCGACACGCTGGTGCCCCGCCCCGACACCGAAACCATCGTCGAAGCCGCCCTCGAACACCTCGCCGGCAACCTGCGCCATACTCCATTGCGGATCGCCGACCTCGGCACCGGCTCCGGCGCCATCATGCTGGCACTGCTATCGGAGCTGTCCGATGCCACCGGCATTGCCACCGATATCAGCGTCGCCGCCCTGCAAACCGCACGCGCCAACGCGGTTGCCCTGGACCTTGCGCGCCGTGTCACTTTCGTCGCCTGCGACTATGCTGCTGCCTTGACCGGCGGCCTCGACCTGATCGTCTCGAACCCGCCCTACATTCCGTCCGCCGACATTGCCGGCCTCGATCGCGAGGTGCGCCTCCACGACCCGATGCGGGCGCTGGATGGCGGACCAGATGGCCTCGACGCTTACCGGGTCATCGCGCCCGTGGCGGCGCATCTGCTGGTGCCCGGCGGGCTGCTGGTGGTCGAGGTCGGCCACGACCAGAGCGAGGCCGTCGCCGGGCTGATGGCGGCGGCCGGGCTGGTCCCGGCGCCCGCAAAAGCCGATCTGGCCGGTATCCGCCGGGCCGTGATCGGCCAAAAGGCCCCGATAAAGCGGTCTTGACCCCTAAAAAAACCGCTTGGAATATCGCCGGGGAGCGACTACCTTCCTCTGTAACATCGGTTCAGGGTCGGTTCTCCCCGCGGATTTGCGGCAGGAGATCGGAATTCTCGGTAGAGAGCCCGTCCGAATGAAGGTTCCAACAGGCAGGTCAAGTTGAGCGCGATGGCTGAGAGAGCTGCGCTGCTCGCGACCGCAGAGCGAACGAAAGCCTGATTTTTGCGCTTTAAACTTCACACACGGAAGCCTTTGAGCGCTGAGGCCTGCCTTGTATCGGCAGGCGATTGATTTGGTTCGGCCGACAATGTCCGCCGGCGGTTGGGGAACGCGTCTTTGTTGAGCGCGATGGACGGAAAAATCGATGCGGCAATGACCTGCATGTCGATCCGGGTGCCCGAGGCGCCCGCGTCCAACGATGCGCCGCGGCGCACCTTTACTTTCACGACACTCGAACAGCTCTCTGACAATCCGGATCGGTAAAAAGGCGACACATGAGAAACGGTCAGAACAATAACAACAAGCGAATGCGGAATAACAACAACCGCAGCAACAACACGAGTAACAACAACAATAACAACCGGCGCGGCCAGAACCCGATGACCCGGGTGTTCGAATCGAACGGCCCCGATATCAAGATCCGCGGCACCGCGACTCATGTCGCCGAGAAATACGTGCAGCTTGCCCGCGATGCGCGCTCCTCGGGTGACCCGGTTGCGGCCGAGAACTACTATCAGCACGCCGAGCATTACTTCCGCCTGATCGCCGCCGCGCAGGAGCAGTTTCGCCAGAACCAGCCGCAGCAGCAGCCGCGCCTAGACAACGACATGTCGAACGACGACGGCGACGACGACAGCGAGAGCTATTCGAACTTCGGCGCCGAGCCCGGCTTCGTGCCGGCGCAGCCGCAGCCGTTCGTTCAGCGCGAACAGCCGCAACAGCGCGAAGGCCAGCCCTATCAGGGACGCGGCGAACAGCCGTATCAGCGCGAGGGCAACCAGCGCGACGGTCAGCGTGATAACAACCGCGACGCCAATCGTGACAACGGCCCGCGTGACAACGGCCCGCGCGACAATGGCCCGCGTGACCACGCCCCGCGCGAACAGCGCCCGCAGCCGCAGCCGCAATTCCAGCCGCAGCCGGCCATGCCGGTGGCTGATGCCGTCGATCGGCTGCCGTCCTTCATCACCGGCCCGCAGCCGCAGGTGAATGGTCCGGTGGGCTTCGAGGCCGCCGGCGGCGAACGTTTCCCGCCGCGCCGCCGTCGCCGTCCGCACGGCCCGCGCCCGGACGCGGCCGCAGCGGCTCCCGTGCCGAGCGACGACTTCAACCCCGGCAATTCGTAAGTCGGTTACTTGCTTGTTTCCCCTCCCCCGCTCGCGGGGGAGGGTGGATCGAACGCACGCCGTGCGTTCGAGACGGGAGAGGGAAAGCCACAGGCGCTGCCCGTTCGGCACCCCTCGTCCGCCTTCGCTGCGCGAAGGCACCTTCTCCCACAAGGGGAGAAGGAAGAGCGCACGCTCAAAACGCCGCGGCCAGATCCTTTGCGCCCTGCAGATTGCTGTTGCTGTCCATCCGCGCATTGGTCACCGCCAGCAGCTTCGCCACCGTGTTGTGCCGGATCGCCACCGGGTTGCGCTCATAGCCGCCGCGCTGGAAGAAGTTTGCGGTCGGCACCTGCTCGCGCATCGCGAGCGGCATGGTCACCATGTCGAAGCCGGTGCCATCTCCCGTCAAATTCATCATCTCGAGTTCGGCCGCGCTCAGCGGGCGATTGAACCCGCGCTCGCGCGCGAAATACACCGAGGTGAGCAACTTGTGGACTTGCAGCTGCGGCCCGACATCGACGTCCAGCACCATCGCATGCATCGCCCAGCCTTGCGGGGTGTTGGCGAGCTTCTCATGCGCGCTCCAGGTATCCGGCACCGAACGCGCAACGGCGTATATGCGCTTGAAGGCGGCGATCTTGTTCTCCATCGCCTTGCGCGGCGCGCCGGATAGCGCGGCAGCCTTGCCGGTCAGCTCCTTGAGGATCTGATGCCCCTGCTCGGCAATCAGCTCGACGCTGTTGGTGGTGAGCAACTGGTTGTAGCCGATCGCCGTCGAGATTGCGCGCGACCCCGGCCGCGCCGCGCTGAGCCCGGACTGCATGTCGTAGGCGCCGTTGCCGCCGGTCTCGAACGAATAGACCCGCACCGCCTGCTCGCGGGTAAGGCCCGCGGCGGTCGCGGCGCGCGCATAGGCGCGCTTGAAGTCCATCTCGCTCGACGGGCGCTGCGGCGTGAACTGGAATTCCTGCGCGGCGGCGCGGATGAAATCGGCGACCACGGGGAGTTCCTTGCGGACCCGCGGACCGCCGTCCTCCGGCTCCGGAT
>JBEVEC010000268.1:0-9005 GCA_040512975.1 Tardiphaga sp.
GCGCGGTTGCCCTTGGCGACCATCACCATGGAGCCGCCGGCGGCCTGGAACTGGTCGACGAAAGAGTCCATGCGCCCGGCCGTGGTCGGGCCGAAGGCGCCGGAGGCGTAACCGTCCGGGGTTTTTGCCGGACCGGCGTAGTACACCGGGTGGTTCTTGAAGTAGTCCGGCAGCGGCTCGCCCTTTTCCAGCCGGTCGCGCAGCTTGGCATGGGCCGAGTCGCGGGCGACGATCATGGTGCCGGTCAGCGACAGCCGCGTCTTGGTCGGATAGTTCGACAGCGTCGCCAGGATATCCTTCATCGGCTGGTTGAGGTCGATCTTGACCACGTCGCCGCCGAGCGCCTCCTCCACCGCCGGCAGGAAGCGCGCCGGGTTGTGCTCGAGCTCCTCGAGATAGACGCCGTCCTTGGTGATCTTGCCGAGCACCTGGCGATCGGCCGAGCACGACACGCCGAGGCCGATCGGCAGCGAGGCGCCGTGGCGCGGCAGGCGGATCACGCGCACGTCATGGCAGAAATACTTGCCGCCGAACTGCGCGCCGACGCCGGACGACTGCGTCATCTTGAGGATTTCCTGCTCCATCTCGAGATCGCGGAAGGCGTTGCCGTTGACCGAGCCCTCGGTCGGCAGCGCATCGAGATAGCGCGCCGAGGCGAGCTTCACCGTCTTCATGCACAGCTCGGCGGAGGTGCCGCCGATGACGATGGCAAGGTGATAGGGCGGGCACGCGGCGGTGCCCAGGGTCATGATCTTCTCTTTCAGATAGGCCAGCATGCGGTCGCGGGTCAGCACCGAGGGCGTCGCCTGGAACAGAAAGCTCTTGTTGGCCGAGCCGCCGCCCTTGGCCATGAACATGAACTTGTAGGCGTCGTCGCCCTCGGCATAGATCTCGCACTGCGCCGGCATGTTGTTGGCCGTGTTCTTTTCCTCGAACATGGTTAGTGGCGCGACCTGCGAGTAGCGCAGGTTGCGGCGCAGATAGGCGTCGCGCGCGCCCTCGCTCAGCGCCCCCTCGTCGCTGCCGTCGGTAATGACGTTGCAGCCCTTCTTGCCCATGATGATCGCGGTGCCGGTGTCCTGGCACATCGGCAGCACGCCGCCGGCGGCGATATTGGCGTTCTTGAGAAAGTCGAAGGCAACGAACTTGTCGTTCGGCGATGCCTCGGCGTCATCCAGGATGTTGCGCAGCTGCTGCAGGTGGCCGGGCCGCAGATAGTGGTTGATGTCGCCGAACGCCGCCTCCGACAGCGCCTTCAGCGCGTCCCGCGACACCACCAGCATCTCCCGTCCCAGCACCGTCTCGACCCGCACGCCCTCGGCGCTGATCTTCTTGTACGGCGTGGTGTCGGTGCCCAGCGGAAACAGCGGCGTGTGGGTATAGGCGGGAACGGGCTTCGGATCGGGGAATGCGGTAGGGGCGTTCATGGACGGGCCTCGAAAATAAAGGTTTCCAGGCCGTTGTAGGCGGTTTCGGGAGGGTTTTGAAGGGTTCAAAACTGCGGTTGGCGCGGTGCTGGATTACGATTCTGCGGTGCGGTCCCTTGCGCCATGAAAGACGCCCGTACGAGGATCTGCCCCGCGGCCTTATCCACGGTGTAGATAATGACATACGGCCAAGCGAGCAATTCGCGTGTTCCCTCGATACGACCCGGACGGCCCATGCCCGAAAGCCGCGAATTGGACAGCTGATTGTTGCGTGCAACAATCCGCCGACGCATCTTTGCCGCTGCACGCGGACTGTCAGCTGAAATCCATCGAATGGCATCGTCGAGATCGGCAGCTGCGGCCTCCTCGACGATCACCTTCACGGCTCGGACCTATCCTTGAAGCGCTCGTTGAACTCTTCCAGCGTTAAGACTTGCGGATGTGGATCAGCCATGCGGCGCTTCACCTCAGCAACTTGCTCGTCAGACAGACGGTAGTCGCTGGCGTCCTGCTCGGCCATTTCATCGAGAAGCCGTACAACGTCCTCCTGCCGCTCTGGCGGCCGGGTCAGCACGCGGTCGAGTGCGGCTTTCACTTGATCCTTTGTCATGGCTGGAGTGTACCAGAACCGACGGAAATAGCGAGGATCTGCACGGTTTGCGTGCCTCGGCGGATCGCGCCCTTGCACTGTGGCGCCTTGCGCGTATCAATTGCGCTAGGGGACACCATGACATTGAATTTCCGTCTTTTGATTTTTGGATCTGTTGCCACGCTCGCCTTTGCGGCCTCCCCCGCCCGCGCCGATCGTTGCGACGACCTGGCGCGGCAGCTCAAGGGGCAGATCGACGGGCTCGGCATCGGGCGGACCGCGGCCAATGTGATCTACCTGACGCATCCCGCGGCGAAGCAGATCCGGCTCGGCTGCGCCAACCGCAACGTCAGCAACGAATTCTACGCAGCGTCCGACAGCCGCAAGCCGCAGCCCGCCTTTGCCAATCTCGTCGCCAGCGCGTCGGCCATCGTGTTCACGGTGCCGAAGCCGGATACGCTGACGGCGGCCTCGCGCTGTCTCGGGCGGATGGGTCTATTCCGCGGCGACGACGTCAAGCTGCGCTACAAGCGCCTCGACCTGCACTGCACCCGCAGCAAGACCACGGCCAACATCACGGTGTCGCGCGAGCGGGAAGAATAGGCGGCGCAAAACCGCAGCAATTTTAGCGAAGCTGCAAAGGCGGCGTTGATCACGCCGGCCGAAGCCGCGCGATGGCTGCAATTTGCCGTAAACGATTCATCCATCCTTGTGGGCGCGACACCATCGTCCCTCTGACATCATTGCAAACAAAGGATATTGGGATGAGCGTTTCAAGCGTCGCCGCCACACCGCCGGTCACCACTGTTCAACAGCCGCTGCCCGTCGCGGCGAAGCCGCCGGAGCCCAAGACGGACAACGATCGCGACGACAGCCGCACCGCGCCGCCCCCGCCGCCGGCCCCGCTCCCGCCCGGCCAGGGCACGCGGATCGACCAGCTGGCGTAGCGACCCTGACAGATGTCATCGCCCGCGAAAGCGGGCGACCCAGTATTGCAGAGCGTCCGTGATCATCACGGAGATGCCCTGGGATACTGGGTCGCCCGGTCAAGCCGGGCGATGACAGTTGTGCTGGTCGCGCCGGTTATTTATCCAGCGCCTTGTAATGCCGGAAGATGCCTTCCTTGTTGAAGGGAATGCGGCGCTCGCTGGCGAGATAGGCGGCGATATGGGGCCGCGCCGCGACGCGGTCGTGGATGTCGAGCAGGCCCGGGATCTTGCGCTCGAATGCCTTCATTCGCTTCGGAAAGGCGTAGCGCAGCCCCTCGACGATCTGGAACAGCGACAGGTCCACATAGGTGGCCTTTCGCCCGGTGATGAAGGCGCCGTCGCTCGCCTTCGCGATCTTTTCGAAATAGCCGAGGAATTTCGGCACGCGCTCGTTCCAGAACTCCGCGGTGCGCTTCTTCGCCTCGGGGCGCTGGTCTTCGTAATAGAGCGATACGCCCACGGGGTGATGGGTGTCGTGCACTTCGTTAACGAAGTCGGCGACGGTCATCTGCAGATCGTTGAGCTTGAGCCGCGCGGCGTCGGATTTCGGCGCCAGCCCGTGGCGCGGGCCGAGATAGAACAGGATGTTCGCGGTCTGCCCGATCACCAGCGTGCCGGCCTTCAGGAACGGCGGCGCAAACGGCGGCGTGCCGGTCTTGGCCTCGAGCATTCTGGTCATCGCCGCTATGCCGGGCTTGCCGCGCGTCACGTCATCGTAGTCGGCACCGGCATCCTCGAGCGCGAGCCGGACATATTCGCCGCGGCCCTGGATCATCGGCCAGTAATACAGCTCGTATCGCATGCACACTTCCTGCAGTCATTGACGTACCGCTGTTAACCAGTCCGGCGCGGTTTCGTTCGGGCCGCACGGCTGGCAGCTAACCCATCGTTAGGGTTGTTGCCGAAAGCAGCGGGCCCACAATCGGATACAAGCACCGGGACACAACCGGTTAAGCCGCGGTTTCGTAGGATGATACGCGGGGAGAGCGTATCGATGCTACAGGCGACCAATTCAAGTTTCGTCGTCCACCAGTCGCTGGTGGTGATGGCCGGCGCGGTGTGCCTGTTCGGCACTTGGGTCGGCATGCGCCATTTCGCCCGGGCCCGAGCCACCCAGGGCGCGACGCGCGCGGGCTGGCTTTTCATGGCGGCCGTCGGCACCGGTGCGGCGCTGTGGGCCTCGACCTATATCTCGATCCTGGCGCTCGATCCCTCGCTGGGCAGCGCTTTCGAGCTGCTGCCCGTCGTGCTCACCCTGCCGGTGGCGATTCTCGCCTGCCTCGCCGGCTTCGAGATCGGCAGCCGGCATTTCACGCTGGCGCCCGAATTCGGCGGCCTGGTGATGGGGGTCGGCATCCTGGCAATGCATTATGCCGGCCTCAGCGCCTGGCATATCAGCGGCACCACGCAGTGGAATGCCTATGGCGTGGCGATGACGCTGGTGCTCGGCCTTGGCCTCAGCGCGCTGTCGGTCAACCGCGCCAACCGCCCGGTGACGCGCTGGTGTCGGCACGGTGCGGCCATCGTGCTCGCGGTGATGATCTGCGCCATGCATTACGCCCTGACGGCCTCGGCCCACGCCTTGCCCGACGCCGCGATCGCGCTGCCGGCCGACCTCGTGCCTGCGCGCATGCTCGGCGCCGGCGTCATGCTCGCGGTGCTGCTGGTGATGGGCAGCGGGTTCTCGTCCTATGTCATCGACCTGCGCGGCCGCACCGAATCCGCCGAGCGGATCCATCAGTTGTCGTTCAACGACACCATGACCGGCCTGCCGAACCGCATCGCCTTCAACGAGCGGCTGGCCTTCGCCGCCGCGGAGTCCCACGAGCTCGCGCACCGGCTGGCGGTGTTCGCCATCGACGTCGACGGCTTCAAGGACATCAATGACCTCTACGGCCACAGCACCGGCGACCTGCTGCTGATCGAGGCCGCCGACCGCATGCGCAAACTGCTGGGCCCCGGTGAATTCCTGGCGCGGCAAAGCGGCGACGAGTTTCTGGCGCTGCAGACGTCCGGCAACCATCCCCACGACGCCCAGGCGTTTGCCGTACGGATGTCCGAGGCCTTTGCCGCGCCGTTCCGGCTGCACGACAAGGCCGTCTTGCTGACCGCGTCGGTCGGCTACTCGATCTTCCCCACCGACTCGCCGGAGCGCGACCAGTTGCTCAGCAATGCCAAGCTGGCGATGCAGCGCGGCAAGAGCGGCCAGCGCGGCGCCGTCTGCGCCTATCAGCGCGACATGGACGACGCAGCCCGCACCCGCCGCGCCCTGTCGCGCGACCTGCAGACCGCCGCCGCCCATGGCGAGCTGGAATTGCATTACCAGCTGCAGGCCACGCTGGCCGACGGCGGCATTTGCGGCTCCGAAGCCTTGATGCGCTGGAATCATCCGACGCGGGGCCGCATCTCGCCGGCGGACTTCATCCCGCTCGCCGAGGAGACCGACGCGATCATCACCATGGGCGAATGGGCACTGCGCACGGCCTGCCGCGACGCGGCTGCCGGACTTCTGCCGGGCACCATCGCCGTCAACCTGTCGCCGGTACAGCTCGGCCGCGAGCATCTCGCCGAAACCATCCGCGGCATCCTGTTCGACACCGGGCTGTCGCCCCATCGTCTCGAGGTCGAGGTGACCGAATCCACGCTGATGGCCGACCAGACCCGCGGGTTGCATATCTTGCGTCAGTTGAAGGCGCTGGGAATCTCGATCGCGCTGGACGATTTCGGCACCGGCTATTCGTCGCTGGCCACGCTGCATGCGTTTCCGTTCGACAAGATCAAGCTCGACCAGTCCTTCGTGCGGCGCATCAGCGACGATCCCGCCGCCCGCGCCATCGTCCGCACCGTGCTGGCGCTCGGCCGCACCTTGGACACGCCGGTGCTGGCCGAAGGCATCGAGACCGAGGCAGAGTGGCAGTTTTTGCAGAGCGAAGGCTGCGACAAGGGCCAGGGCTATCTGTTCGCCCGGCCAGTGCCGCTGGCGATGCTACCTGCCACCGCCGAACAGGCGATGCATGTAGCGCAGGCGCAGACGGCGATGCAGATTGAGACAAGAACAGTTGCGGCAGCGTAACAAGTCAAACCCGTAGGCTGGGCAAAGCGAAAGCGTGCCAACCACGGCAAGAATAGCGCGTGCGAGGGTGGGCACGGCGCAGAAGCACCTTTGCCCACCCTACGTTCCATCAACTAATTCGCCGCGAAGCAGTACAGCAGGCCGTCACCGCCGGTGGTCTTGAGGTCGGCTTGCGAGCAGCCGCCGTCGGGGCCGCGCGACGGGTGCGACGTATTCCATGACTTCGCCGGCGCGCTGTCGTCGAGCCCGGTGCGGTCGACATGGCCGACCATGGCGGCGCCCTGGGTACTGCTCGTCCAGTTCTTGCAGGTGCGGTCGTCGCCGGCCGCGAAGGCCGTGCCGTCGAGCTGCGAACCCGTCAGCACGTCGTGGCGGTTCGGCGTGTCGCCGCGGCCGTTGATGACCTCGCCCTTCTCACTCAGCGAGGTCTGCTTGGAAAGGTTGTTGGAGGCGCCGTGAAGGTCGGCAACGTCCTTGGCGACCACGACGCCCTTGGCGTTCTTCCACGGGCCATTGCCGATGCGGTCCTTGGCATGGACGGCGGGCTTGCCGTCGGCCGCCTGCGTCGACAGATAGGCGCGCCACGTTTTCGCGCCGGCGCCGGATGCCTGCGCCAGGGTCTGGCAATGATTGTCGGCGCCGGCGAGGCCGCCGAGATTGCCGCCATTGCCGATGCCATTGCTGGTCACGAAGAAGCTGGTGTCGGCGCCCTGCGCCAGCGCAGATGGTGTCGCGCCCATCAGCGCGCAGATGGCGCCAGCGCAAAGGCCAAGGCGCATATTGGTCGTTAATCGGTTCGACATGTCATCCTCCCGGTAGTTTATGGTTCTGGTCTCGGTCACAGGGCCCGCAGCAGATCAACACAGGCGCCGTCGGATTATTCCCGCAGCGCCGGCCCACAAAAAAAAGCGCCGCGGAACGAACCGCGGCGCCTTTGTCATTTCACTGCCGTCACGGTCAGGCCTGCTGAATGGCCGACAGCTCCCAGCTGGCGCCGCGCGGGCGCACGAAGGTCCAGACCTCGGTGGCCTCGATCGGCGTGTCGCTGCCGGCCACCAGGCGGTCGGTGCCGCGCTCGAGGGTCTTGTCGACCAGCGAGAAGCGCATCGCCACCGAGGCGTAGTCGGTTTCGCCCTCGCGCCAGGCTTCCGCCAGATCGCCCTGCAGCAGCTTGACGTTCGACACCTTGTTGATGTCGTTGCGCGCCTTGTTCTCGGCGAGGTCCTTGGTGAAGTACGACACCATCTCCGGCGTCGCCAGCGTGTGCAGCTTCTCGACGTCCTCGTTGGACCATGCGGCCTGCACTTCGCCGAGCAGGCGTTCGAAGGCCTCGTAGTCCTGCGGGACGATCTCGAGCGGCGGCGCATTGGACGCCGTGCCAAAGCCGGAGGTGCCGAAGCCGCTGCGCGCGTTGGTCTGCGCGCCGGGGCCGACATCCGGTCCGGTGTAAGCGCTGTTGGCCGGGCCGGCATAAGCCGACGCGGTCTGGTTACGGCGCTGCCACCACGACATCGCCAGGCGCACGACGATAAAGATCAGGCCGACCTGCAGCAGCAGGCCGATGATCGACGACAGGCCACCGAGACCGGAGAACATGCCGCCGCCGAACAGCATGCCAAGCAGGCCTGCGCCGAGGAAGCCGGCGGCAAGGCCGCCGAGCATGCCCAGGCCCGGGCGGTTGAAGAAGCCACCCTTGCTGGCTGCGCCCGCCGCGGCGGGGCCGCTCATGCCGGGCGAACCCGGCTGGGTCATCGTACGGTTGAACGGCTGCGCCGCGCTCGGCGCCGTGGACGTGCTCGGCGGCGCGGAAAAGGTGCGCGTGCCGCGCGACCCCGAGCTGGAGCCGCCGCCCACGCGCGCGTCTGCGCTTGAGACGGCCAGCGTCAACGGCATCGCCAGCGTGAGAGCCACGGCCATCGTCTTGACGGCGCCGCGCATGCTGAACGTGAAAGTCATTGTCATCCCTCAATCCCCGGCAGGGGGAAGCAACGCTAAGATGGCTATGCCAGCCCAAAAAGGAAGCACCCATGGCGCCGCACGGCTGCGGCGCTCGGTCGCGGGGCGAGATGCCTAAGTCGCATTGCTTTCAAAGACTTATGGTGCGGTGCGAGCTCTGTAGGGTTGGCACGGCGCAAGGGCGCCTTTGCCCACCCTACGGCCCCTAGTTCGGCGCCATGGTTTCCTTGACCTTGGCGATCAGCGCGCTCAGCGCAAACGGCTTGGCCAGGAACGCGAACTGCTCGCCTTCGGGCAGGCTCTTCTCGAACGCTTCCTCGGCATAGCCCGACACGAAGATGATCTTGATCTCCGCATTGCGCGCCCGCATTTCCTTCAGCAGTGTCGGGCCGTCCATTTCGGGCATCACCACGTCGGAGACGACGAGATCGATGGCGCCGTTCTGTTCGTCGAACAGCTCCATGGCCTCGACGCCGTTCTCGGCCTCGACCACGGTGTAGCCGCGCGAGCGCAGGCCGCGCGCGTTCAACGAGCGCAGGCCCTCCTCGTCCTCCACCAGCAGGATGGTGCCTTGCCCGGTAAGATCGGCGCGCGGCTTGGCGTCGGCGGCGCTCTCCTTGGCCGCGATGGCAAGCGCGGGATCGGGTGCGGCTTCCTTTTCCTGGTGATGGCGCGGCAGGAAGATGCGGAACGAGGTGCCCTTGCCTTCCTCGGAGTCGACATAGACGAAACCGCCGGTCTGCTTGACGATGCCGTACACCGTCGAAAGCCCGAGACCTGTGCCCTTGCCGACCTCCTTGGTCGAGAAGAACGGCTCAAAGATCTTTTCGACGATATCGGCGGGAATGCCGGTGCCGGTGTCGCTGACGTCGATGCGGACGTAGTCGCCATCAGGCATGCCCTTGTACGACAGCTGCTCGATCTCCTCCGCCGAAACGTTCGCCGTGCGGATGGTGAGCGTGCCGCCGTCG
>JBEVEC010000275.1:0-10299 GCA_040512975.1 Tardiphaga sp.
GCGGGATGCTTTGGTGGCGTTGAAAGGGTGAGGCCGTAATCTAGAGCCAGAGCCTTGCCTTTCAACTCTTCCCCGGCGGGGAGAGGTGAAGGGAGCGTGTCGCCCTGCGGCTAGCCCGCTTCCTTCACCGTCATCGGCTTCAGCGCCAGCGCGTGGACCGGGCCGGCCAGTTCCGCCGCCAGCAAGTCATTGATCATGCGGTGACGGTCGAGCCGGCTCTTCCCTTCGAAGGCATCCGACACAATATTGACCCTGAAATGGGTTTCGCCCTCGGGGCGGTGACCCATGTGACCGGCATGCAGGTGCGACTCGTCGGTCACGTCGAGGCTTCGGGGAGCGAAAGCCTCTGTCAGCTTCTGTGTGATGTTATCTTTGACGGTCATGGTGACCGGCTTAGCGTCGCCCGCTGCGAAACGTCAACCGCGGATCGCGGCCATGATCGGGGCGGCGAGGTGCCGAGTGAGGGAAAGCGAATGTCAAGACTTGAAGCTTTTCGCGTTGCGTTGTCATAGTCAGCCATGCCCATCGACTCATCCAAATTCTTCGACAGTATCCGCATCAAGCCGAACAAGCTGAGCGCGAAGCAGCAGGCCGCTGCGCGCGAAGAGGCCCAGATGTGCGAATGGCCCGACTGCAAGAACAAGGGGCCGCACCGCGCCCCCAAGGGCCGGGCCCAGGACAAGGACTACTGGCACTTCTGCCTGAACCACGTCCGCGAATACAATCAGGGCTATAATTTCTTCTCGGGCATGTCCGTGGATGCGGTCGCCAAATACCAGAAGGATGCGCTGACCGGCCATCGTCCGACCTGGAAGATGGGCGCCAACAGCTCCAAGGAAAGCGCCAAGGCGGCGCAGCCCGATCTCGAAGGCGCCATCGACCCGTTCGCCATGTTCAACGAAATGAATGGCTTGGGCATGGGGCGCGGCCGCGCCCGCAAGCCGCAGGCGCCGATCAAGGAAGAAACCCGCAAGATCTTCAACGCCGAGCGCAAGGCGTTGCAGGTGATGGGCCTCGGACCCTCCGCCACCCTCGACGACGTCAAGGCGAAGTACAAGGCGCTGGTCAAGCAGCACCACCCCGACGCCAATGGCGGCGACCGCTCCACCGAGGACCGGCTGATTGAGGTCATCAAGGCCTACAATTATTTGAAGACGGTCGTCCGTACCACCTGAGGCCGTAGTCCCGTAGCCGGATGGGGCGAAGCGCAATCCGGGGGCGGCCTCGCAGCGGGCTTGGGTCCCGGGTTATGCTTCGCTCCACCCGGGCTACATCACGTGCGCGTTTGGCAACCACGCGTTAAGCATCACGCGCCGGACCACGGGTCCCGCCCCAATTCCGCCCGTCCACCCATCTTCAGTCTTCCTTGACCATCGCCGGATGGAACCCGTAGCCCGCAGCGCCTGTGCTTGCGAGCAGGGGGCCTTAAGGCTAATAATCGCTTGCCGACACAGCTCCACTTGTCGGCATCGGGGTGTCGGTTTGCCACCGGCTGGGAGTTTCGCTTTGATCACTCGCACGCTTGTTCGCGCGCTCGTCACGTCGGTTGTGCTGGCGTCCGCCATGGTTCTGGCCGGCTGCAACAGCGACGAGATCTCGCTGGCCAACAATGCCAAGGCCAACCAGCCGGTGCCGCCCAAGCTCGTCGCCGAGATGGGCGAGAAGGACATGGACCTGCAGTCGCCGATGCTGGTCCGTGTGTTCAAGCAGGAAGCAGAGCTCGAGGTCTGGAAACAGAACCGCTCCGGCAAATTCGCGCTGCTGAAGACCTATCCGATCTGCCGCTGGTCCGGCGATCTCGGCCCCAAAGTCAAAGAAGGCGACCGCCAGGCGCCGGAAGGTTTCTACGCCATCTCGCCGGCGCAGATGAATCCGCGCTCGGCCTATTATCTGTCGTTCAACACGGGCTTTCCCAACGCTTTCGACAAGGCGCTCGGCCGCACCGGCTCGGAGCTGATGGTGCACGGCGACTGCTCGTCGCGCGGCTGCTTTGCCATGACCGACGAACAGATCGCCGAGATCTATGCGCTGGGGCGCGAGTCGTTCTTCGGCGGCCAGCGCTCGTTCCAGTTCGCCGCGTTCCCGTTCAAGATGACGCCGGTCAACATGGCCAAGCATCGCAACAACCCGAACATGCCGTTCTGGAAGATGATCAAGGAAGGCTACGATCATTTCGAGGTGACGCGGCAGGAGCCCAAGGTTGAGTTCTGCGAACAGAAATACGTGTTCGATCCGGCGGCGCCCGCGGGCTCGACCAAACCGCTGGTGTTCAACGCCTCGGCCAAGTGCCCGGCCTATGTGATCCCCGACGAGATCGCCGGGCCGACCCGTGTGAAGCAGCAACAGGATGACGCCAAGGTCGCCGAGCTGGTCGCCAAGGGCACGCCGATGATGGCGCGCCGCCCCGACATCGACGGCGGCATGAACCGCATCTTCGCGTCCAAGATTCCGGACGGCTCCACTGGCCTGTCAGATCCCGACTTCGCAGGTACCTCCAGCGTCGCCTATTCGCGCGCGCCGGGCACCATCCCGCCCCACGTCAATCCGCCGAAGGCCACCGCCGTGGCCTCGACGTCCTATTCGTCGTCGCTGTTCTCGTCGGACGAAGCCGCGCCGTCCACCGGCTCGGGAGGCGGTTTTTTCTCGGGCCTCGCCAGGCAGGCCGGGGGCAGCAGCGCCGCCGCCGATGCGACGGCGACCGGCGCTCCGGCGCCTGCCGTGGCGCCGACCGCATCCGCGAAGCCGAAGTACGTAGTGGCCAAGCCTGCCATCGCCGTCGCCGCCAGGCCGGCTCCCGTCGCCGTGGTCGCCAGCGCCCGGCCGTCGCTGAAGCCGTCGGTGTCTGCAGAGGCATCGGCCGCGTCGAGCGGCAACGCTCCGCTGCCGCCGAACTCGTTCGACAACCGTTTCTCGGCGGTGCGTTGACGCTGTAGAATCCTGTCCCCCGGATGCCTTGCTGCATCCGGGCCGGGATGGGGGCCTGCTGTCAGGTCGAGGCCCACACGCTTGCGCGCTTTTCGATGGTGACCTGTCGCACACCGTCGAGTTCCTGCAGCTTCTCCGGAAAGCTCGCGATATCCTGTGAAGAGACCTTGCTGAGCAGGATGGTGAGCCGGTCGATGCCCTGCGGGTCCCGGCTCTCCACAAGGAAGCGCTTGACCTGACCGATCCGCAGCGACAGCGCCTCGCGCAGCATCTCCGGCGTCAGCGCGTTGTTCTCGACCTCGACCTTCAGCATGCAGCTCTGATTACGCGCGCGGTAGGCCTCTTCCAGCGGCTTGATGCCTGCCAGAATAATCAGGATGATCACCGTCGACGCACCGGCGGCGAGATACAGCCCGCCGCCGACGGCAAGGCCAATCGCGGCCACCGTCCAGATGCTCGCGGCCGTGGTCAGCCCCTTGACGATCTCGCCGCGCGCCAGGATCGAGCCGGCGCCGAGGAAGCCGATGCCCGATACCACCTGCGCCGCGATGCGCGACGGATCGAGCACGATGTTCTGCTGTGTCAGGATGTTGGAAAAGCCGTATTGCGAGACCAGCATGATCAGGCAGGAGCCGACGCAGACCAGCATGTGGGTGCGGATGCCGGCGGCCCACAGCAGCCGTTCGCGCTCGAAGCCGATCAGGCTGCCAAGCGCCGCGGCGGCGGTCAGGCGGATCATCATTTCGGTATCGGACAGCATTGGCACTCTCCATGCGACCGCGGGACACGCCGCTAGCCGATCAATGTAAACTGCATCAGCAGCGTCCGCTGGAACATCGAGAAATTGTTGTCGGACACCAGCGTCAGCACCGTGTCGCCCTCCGGCGTGACATGGGCGTCGATGCCTTCGAAGTTGTCGATCTCGTAGCCGAGATCGGCCTCGAAGATCGACGGACCGTCGATGGTCGCGTCAGGCACAACCGAAGCCAGCGGCATGCGTCGAATGCGGATGCCGGTCTTGCCGAACAGCGCGAATTTGCGCTCGAGCAGCAGCAGGTCGCCGGATGGCAGCAGCGTAGCGTCGCTGACGTCGTAGTCATCGGTGCGCCGGATCGTAAACGTCGCCGGCGCCTTGCCGCCGATGATCCAGGCCTGGATGTTGCCATTGCCATCGAGGCCGCGTTCGGAGATCGCCAGCAGCATGCCGGCCGGTGGCGACGTCCTGAACGCGTCCTTGCGCACCATCACCAGCGATTCCAGGCCGCGATTGTTGGGCAGGCGGCCCATGCCCGGGGGCCGCGCAATCGGCACGCCCTTCGCCGCGACGCCGTCGCGCCCGAAATCGAACTTGACGATCTGGTGCACGCGCTCGAGTCCGACATAGACCGTCGGTCCGTCCATCGCGAGAGATTCAGTATCGTACCAGCCGCGCGCCGCCAGCGGCCGGCCATCGCCGCCGAGTATCGGCGCCACCTGAACGTCGGCGAGACCGGTCATCGCGTCATCGCGATAGACGATGTTTCCGGTGAACCAGTTGGCCTTGTCGCTGAGCGCAAGGAAGCTGACGCCCTTGGCATCGAGCCGCCATGCGGAGATCCCGCCGAAATCGCTGTTCGACGACGTCAGGATCAGCCCACTGCGATAGCGCAACGCGCCGAAGCGGATATTCGCGGGGTCGCGGGTGTCGAAGGACGGGATCGGCCTCGCCTGAACGGTGATCGCCTCCGGCCCGCGCGCGGAGGCGGGCGCGGGTTGCGCGTGCGCGCCTTGTGCGGCGATCGTGGCAGCGGTTGAGACGAGGAGATGGCGGCGGCTGAAAGCAGCGGTCAAGCGACGACCTCGCAGGATGGGGAGAGCGCGGCGAATACCCATCGCGACATCGGAAAGCATGGCGATGGGTTTGGGCATCGACCGCTTGCGTGCGATCGATGCCTCATCCGTCCTGCGACTAGTGCGTCTTCCGTCGCCGGCCCGGCGCTGGAGCCGGTCCTGCCGTCTCGCTGAACAACTCGGCCAGCTTCTCGGTGATCGCGCCGCCGAGCTCCTCAGCGTCCACGATGGTCACGGCGCGGCGATAGTAACGCGTGACGTCGTGGCCGATGCCGATGGCGATCAGTTCGACCGGCGAGCGGGTCTCGATTTCCTCGATAATGTGGCGCAGATGGCGCTCCAGATAGTTGCCGGGATTGACCGACAAGGTGCTGTCGTCCACCGGCGCGCCGTCGGAAATCATCATCAGGATCTTGCGCTGCTCGGGGCGGCCGAGCAGGCGCTTGTGCGCCCAGTCCAGCGCCTCGCCGTCGATGTTTTCCTTCAACAAGCCCTCGCGCATCATCAGCCCGAGGTTCTTGCGCGCCCGGCGCCATGGGGCGTCGGCGGATTTGTAGATGATGTGACGAAGATCGTTGAGGCGGCCGGGATTGGCCGGCTTGCCGGCCGCAAGCCACGACTCGCGCGACTGCCCGCCCTTCCAGGCGCGCGTGGTGAAGCCGAGGATCTCCACCTTGACGCCGCAGCGTTCCAGCGTGCGCGCAAGAATGTCGGCGCAAGTCGCGGCCACCGTAATCGGCCGCCCGCGCATGGAGCCGGAATTGTCGAGCAGCAGCGTGACCACGGTGTCGCGAAAGGTCGCTTCCTTCTCGTGCATGAAGGACAACGGCGAAAACGGATCGGTGACGACGCGCGACAGCCGTGCCGGATCGAGCACACCCTCTTCGAGGTCGAAGTCCCACGCGCGGTTCTGCTGCGCCATCAGCTTGCGCTGCAGGCGGTTGGCCAGCCTGGCCACGACGCCCTGCAGATGCGCGAGCTGCTTGTCAAGATAGCTGCGCAGCCGCTCCAATTCGTCGTGGTCGCAGAGGTCCTCGGCGGAAATCACCTCGTCGAATTTCGGCGCAAAGGCGTGATATTCCGGCCCGCGCGGCTCGTTCTTGCCGTGCGAATTCGGTCGCGTGGCTTCGCCGGGCGTTTCGTCGTCGCCCATCTCGCCGTCTTCGAATGCGTCCGACGTCGAGGCCTGCGCGCTCTCCATCATGCTTTCCGACAATTCGTCGGCGGTCTGCTGCGCCTGGTCCGCGCTCATCTCCTGCGCGGCGTCGCTTTCGGGCGAACCTTCGGCGCCGGCCTGGTCGTTCTCGCCCTGACGTTCCTCGTCCTGGCTGTCGTCATCGTCCGGCTCGGCGCTGCGGTCGTCGCCGAGTTCGAGCGCCGACAACAGGTCATGCACGGCATCGCCGAACTTGGCCTGGTTCTCGGTAAAGCCGTCGAGCTTGTCGAGGCGATGGCCGATCTTGTCTTCGAGGATCGGCCGCCAGAGGTCGACCATCTTCTTGGCCGCAGCAGGCGGCGCCAGGCCGGTCAGCCGCTCGCGCACCAGCATCGCCAGTGCATCGGCGAGCGGCGCGTCGGCGCGGTCGGTGATCTCGTCGAACTTGCCGCGATGAAAATGGTCGTCGAGCATCGCCGTGAGGTTCTTCGCCACGCCGGCCATGCGGCGCGAGCCGATCGCCTCGACGCGCGCCTGCTCCACGGCCTCGAACACACCGCGCGCCTGCGGATTGCCCGGCATCAGCTTGCGATGCACTTTCGGATCATGGCAGGCGATCTTCAGCGCGATGGAATCCGCGTGGCCGCGCACAATGGCGGCGTCGCGCTTGCTCATCTTTCGCGCGGGTTCGGGCAGGCGAGCCTTGCCCGGCGAAAGTCCGGGCCGCTCGGCGGCGAAAGTCACTTCAAGCTCAGGCGCCTTGGCGATCGCGCGCAGCGCCGACGTCACCGCCCGCTTGAACGGCTCGGTCGGGGACTCTTTGGAGCCGGGGCGGAATTTGTTGGTCGTCGTCGTGCTCATCGCGGCCCTTTCGGGGTCGTCCCCGCGAAAGCGGGGACCCATAACCACCGACGGTTAATGCAACTCGGGGCAGCCGCCCCAGCGTCGTCTGAAGCTCCTCCGAGAATCGGTCCCCGCTTTCGCGGGGACGAGATCAGTTTTGTGGAGGTGCTTGCCGCTCTCTCTGGAAGAGAGCGAACATCTCAGTCCTACGTCAGCGCTACGTTGACCGAGCTCTCCGGCAGCTCTGCATTGAAGCAGCGCTGATAGAATTCCGCCACCAGCGGACGCTCGAGTTCGTCGCACTTGTTGAGGAACGTGACCCGGAACGCGAAACCGATATCGCCGAAGATGTCGGAGTTCTCGGCCCAGGTGATTACCGTGCGCGGGCTCATCACGGTGGACAGATCGCCGTTGGCGAAGGCATTACGCGTGAGGTCGGCGAGGCGAACCATCTTGTTGACGATGTCGCGGCCTTCGGCGGTCTGATAGTGCTTGGCCTTGGCCAGCACGATCTCGACTTCCTCGTCATGCGCCAGATAGTTCAGCGTGGTGACGATCGACCAGCGGTCCATCTGGCCCTGGTTGATCTGCTGGGTGCCGTGATAGAGGCCCGAGGTGTCGCCGAGACCGATCGTGTTCGCGGTCGCAAACAGGCGGAACGCCGGATGCGGCTTGATCACCTTGTTTTGGTCGAGCAGCGTCAGGCGGCCTGAGACTTCCAGCACGCGCTGGATCACGAACATCACGTCGGGACGGCCGGCGTCGTATTCGTCGAACACCAGCGCGACGTTATGCTGCAGTGCCCAGGGCAGGATGCCGTCGCGGAATTCGGTGACCTGCTTGCCTTCGCGGACCACGATGGAGTCCTTGCCGACGAGATCGATACGGCTGATGTGGCTGTCGAGGTTGACGCGCACGCAGGGCCAGTTAAGCCGCGCCGCGACCTGTTCGATATGAGTCGACTTGCCGGTGCCGTGAAACCCGGTGACCATCACGCGGCGATTGCGCGAAAAGCCGGCCAGGATGGCGAGCGTGGTGGCACGGTCGAAGCGGTAGTCGGGATCGGAATCCGGGACATGCGGATCGGACTGGGAGAAGGCGGGCACTTGAAGGTCGGAGTCGATGCCGAACATCTTGCGCACGGAGACCATGATGTCCGGGATGCCGGTCAGTGCTTCGGGCTTTTCTTGCATTTTGGTCGAGGCGGCGGTCATCAATCCTCCGTGGTCCCGGATATCCCGAAACCAGTCAAAATAGGGCTGCGGATGGGCTACAGCGGGAACGTAGCAGACAGGGGCGGCCGGACAAAGCCCACCAGGCCATCAAAGTTCCCGAACGTTATCATTGAGATAGGGTGTCACGACCGTTTTCGAAAGCCTGCTCCGCGAATCATGCGCGGCTGCAAGCCAGGTTTTTTGCAAAGCGTCAGGGATCAATGCGGCCCAACCGCGCTTTTGTTCCTATATGACTGTGCCGTCGAGGCGGGCGCCGGGCGCCGGAATGGAGTGTCGTGCAGTCCCTGATCGATTCCCTCACGCACTTTGTGGCCGACCACGCCTGGGTCGGCTATGTCGTGCTGTTTCTTGCGGCGATGCTGGAAGCCGTGCCGGTGGTGGGCTCGGTGATCCCCGGTTCGACCATCATCCTGGCCCTGAGTGCGCTGGTGCCGTCCGGCGATCTCGACCTGGTCGGCGTGTTGCTGTCGGCCGCGATCGGCGCGGTGATCGGCGACGGTGCCGCCTTCTGGGCCGGGCATGTCTATCAACGCCGCATCCTCGAAGCCTGGCCGATGTCGCGCTATCCTGCAGTGATCGCGCAGAGCGAGGCCTTCTTCAAGCGGTTCGGCACCCTTGCCGTGTTCTTTGGCCGCTTCGTGCCGCCGATCCGCGCCTTCGTGCCGGTCACCGCCGGATCGCTCGGCATGTCGCCGGCCCGTTTCTTCCCGGTCAACTTTGCCGCCGTGCTGCTCTGGGCACCGGCCCATGTGCTGCCGGGCGTGCTGGCGGTGTCGGTGCTGCACAAATACGGCGGCCTGCCGCACCACACGGGCTACGGGAAGCACATCTGGATCCCCGCAGTCGTGATTGCTGCCGCCTGCATCGGAGTGGCGACCTGGTGGTGGCATCGCCGCAAGCGCGGCGCAGTGGCAGCGCCCTAGCCCGGATTGCGCCGCGCTCCATAAGGCCTGATGCGTTTGCGCTGCAGAAAATTAACGTATTGATATGACAGCGGAAAGCCGATCCCGGTGCTTGACTTGCCCCTCCATTTGACCTGAAAAGCCTGCCACGACAGTTTCGCCCGCCGATCGCTCTCCCCATATCCGATGAATGTCCGAGCCCATGCGCAGCTATCTCGATTTTGAAAAGCCCGTCGCCGAACTCGATTCCAAGATCGATGAATTGCGCGCGCTGGCGGCCAGCGGCAGCGACATCGGCGAAGAGATCGTGCGCATCGAGGACAAGGCGGTCGCGGCGCTGCACGAGCTCTATGCCAATCTCACGCCTTGGCAGAAGACCCAGGTCGCGCGGCACCCGCAGCGGCCGCATTGCATGAACTATATCGAGGCGCTGATCACCGAATTCACGCCGCTCGCCGGCGACCGCAAATTCGGCGAGGACGCGGCGCTGGTGGCGGGCTTCGGCCGTTTCCGCGGCGAGAGCGTCTGCGTGCTTGGCCAGGAAAAGGGCAACACCACCGAGAGCCGGCTCAAGCATAATTTCGGCATGGCGCGCCCGGAAGGCTACCGCAAGGCGGTGCGCCTGATGGAGATGGCCGATCGGTTCGGGCTGCCCGTGCTGTCGCTGGTCGATACCGCCGGCGCCTATCCCGGCATCGGCGCCGAGGAGCGCGGCCAGGCCGAGGCGATCGCGCGGTCGACGGATGCCTGCCTTGGGCTCGGCGTGCCCAACGTTGCTGTCATCATCGGCGAAGGGGGTTCGGGCGGCGCGATTGCGATTGCCACGGCCAATCGCGTGCTGATGCTGGAGCATGCGATCTACAGCGTGATCTCGCCGGAGGCGGCGTCGTCGATCCTGTGGCGAGACTCATCCAAAGCGCAGGAAGCGGCCACCAATATGAAGATTACCGCGCAGGACCTGCTGCGCTTCGGCGTGGTCGATAGCGTGCTGAAAGAACCGCCCGGCGGCGCCCATCGCGACCCCGCCGCCATGATCGCCGCCGCCGGCGACGCCATTGCACAGGCGTTCAACGACCTGCGCGGCAAGGACGCCGCGACGATCCGTCAGGCGCGCCGGCAGAAGTTTCTGGATATCGGCCGCAAGATCGGGTGATGCGCTTTCCCTCCCCCAAGCAGCGAAGCTGCGCAGTGGGGAGGGTGGCGCGTTTGAGAGCGCAGCGAACAAACGTGACGGGTGGGGCTGCTCCACAACGAGGCTCCCGCTGCGGCTCCCCACCCCGGCCTCCGCTTCGCTTGGCCGACCCTCCCCACTGCGCAGCTGCGCTGCTTGGGGGAGGGATACCGTCAGCGCTACTTCTTGGCAGGGGCCATCTTGCGGTCGCTCGCTTTCGGAGCATCGGCCTTCGGC
>JBEVEC010000285.1:0-8797 GCA_040512975.1 Tardiphaga sp.
GTTCAGGCCGGTGGCGCTGGGCGCGTAACGGAGTCGTCCCCGCCTTCGCGGGGACGACGCTTTTTTGGTGGCGCGCGACCGTGCCCTAAGCGCTCCCGCCTCACCCCACCTCATACGACGAGATCTCGATCAGGCTGCCGTCCGGATCGCGGCAATAGACCGAGCGCAGCGAGCCCCGTGCGCCCTGCTTGATGGTCGGGCCTTCCTCCACGGCAACCCCGCACGCCGCCAGATGCGCCACCACATCGGCGGGCGACGCCATGGTGAGGAAACAGAGGTCGTCGCTGCCGGCGGTCTGATGGTCGGCGGTGAACCACTCGACCTTGTCGGCGTCGACCGGGCGCAGGTTGATTTTCTGCGCGCCGAAACTCACCGAGGTCCGCGGCATCTTGCCATGGCCGGGGTCGAACACCTGCACCACCATCCCCAGCACGTTCTGATACCATGCCGCGGAGCGGGCGACGTCGGCGACGTTGAGGACGAGATGGTCGAGCGCGGTCACGGAGAGGGGCATCGGAGGGTCCTTGCACGCGGCTTTGCGGCGTGTTGCAGGCCGCGCCGCACTGGTCGATAGTTGAATTGTTTGCTACAGACGGGCGTTGTCAAATCAACACACGCTGACCGCGCACCAAGCCGCGGCGGCCGGGAGGATTATCATGGCTTCACGTCGCGCCGCGATCAAATTGATTGCGATGGGCTTTTCTGCAATCACCGCCTCGACGTTACCGGCCGCGGGCCCCGCGCTGGCGCTCGACTATCCCACGCGGCCGGTGCGCTTCGTGGTCGGTTATCCCGCCGGTGGCGCCACCGACATTCTGGCCCGGCTGATCGGGCAGAAACTGTCGGAGCGGACCGGACAGCAGTTCGTCATCGAGAACAAGCCGGGCGCCGGCAACAATATCGGCACCGAAGCGGTCGCGAATGCCGAGCCCGATGGCTACACGGTGCTGCTTGTCAATCCGGCGAACTACATCAACGCAACGCTCTACGCCAAGCTGAACTTCAACTTCCTGCGCGACATCGCGCCGGTTGCGGCCTTCCACCGCACCGCCAATGTCATGACCGTCAACAAGGACATCACGGCGAAGACCGTCCCCGAATTCATCGCCTATGTGAAGGCCAATCCGGGCAAGGTGAACATGGCGTCGTCGGGCAACGGCACGTCGGTGCATCTGTCCGGCGAATTGTTCATGATGCTGTCCGGCGCCAAGATGCAGCACGTGCCCTATCGCGGCGCGGCACCTGCGATCACCGACATGCTGGGCGGCCAGGTGCAGGTGATCTTCGACAACATGCCGTCGATCATCCAGCATATCCGCTCCGGCAGCCTGCGTGCGCTGGGCGTCACCACCGCGGAACGGTCGCCGCTGCTGCCGGATGTGCCGACCATCGCCGAATCCGTTCCGGGTTACGAGGCGAGCGCGCTGTTCGGGATGGGGGCGCCGAAAAAGACGCCGCCGGAAATCATCGCCAAGCTCAATGCCGACGTCAACGCGGTGCTGGCCGACCCCGTCGTCAAAGCCAAGCTGATCGATCTCGGCGGCGAGCCGATCACCGGTTCGCCCGAAGCGTTCGGCAAGCTGGTCGCCGCCGAAACCGAGAAGTGGGAAAAAGTGGTGAAGGAAGCCGGGCTGAAGGTCGATTAGCCGTGCGCGATCCTCGTGATGTCCTGCCGGACATCACGACTCCGCGACGCCTGATCCGGCTCGGAACGTTTCTTTGAAAGACCTCGTTAGAGATCCGAAGAGGCGATCAACCGATCCCCACAGGAGATGACCATGCGCAATCTGATTCTGGCCGCGGCTGCCGTGGCAGGCATTTCGGCACTGGCGAGCAGCCCGGCTTCGGCCACGTCCTACGCTTACTGCATGACGTCGCAGGCCTTCGGTACCGACTGCACCTATCCGACCTATGCCGCCTGCCAGGCGACGGCGTCCGGCCTCGGCTATGACTGCATCGCCAACCCGAGCGCCGCCTATGACAACCGCGGCTACGGCGAGCAGCGCCGGTCCCGCCGGACCTATAGCTACTAAGCTAGCCAGGCGACTGGAATACAAAGGCCCGCCGTCTTGAACGGCGGGCCTTCGCTATTGTGCAGGACATCAGACTATTCGTGCGGTCTGCCAGACCGCGGAGCCCGTCAGGATTTCGGCCGCGTCGCCAGCCAGATGACATGGCGCGCGCCGCCGCGGGTGCCGGTGGCGCGGATCTTGATCTCTTCAGCGGCAAATCCGGCTTGGCCGAGCAAAGCGGTGAATTTCTCGTAGGGAAACGACGACCACACCGCGAGCACCCCGCCGGGCCGCAGCGCCGCGTGGGCCGCGCGCAGGCCCTTCAGGTCATATAGCGCGTCGTTGGATTTCCGCGTCAGCCCTTCGGGGCCGTTGTCGACGTCGAGCAGGATCGCGTCATAGGTCCCGCGCGCGGTGTTGATGGCCTTGACCACGTCGTCCTCGCGGATGGTGACGCGGGGATCGTTCAGGCTGTCGCCAGACAATTCGGCCATCGGCCCGCGCGCCCAGGCGACGATCGCCGGCACCAATTCGACCACGGTGATCTCGGCCCTGGCGCCGAGCACCTTCAGCGCTGCGCGCAAGGTAAAGCCCATGCCGTAGCCGCCGATCAGAAGCTTCGGTGCCGCAAGGTCCTTGATGCGGAAACAGGTCAGCGTCGCCAGCGCTTCCTCCGAGCCGAACAGCCGGCTGCTCATCAACTCGTTCTGCCCGAGCTTAATGGTGAATTCGGTGCCACGCTGCATCAGCCGCAGCGGCACGCCGCCGCCGGGGACATCGGTGGTGTCGATCAATTTCCAGGGGAGCACGACGGACTTTCAGCAGGCTGGAGAAGGCTGCGTGCTGGTAGCGCGAGACGTATCACACGGCAACCCGCGCCGGATGTGCAAGGGGTATCCCGGAGGCGAATGATAGCCGGCGCCGCGCCTTTAACGTGCAGATAACTAACGAACGCGGTTGCCGCGCCGAAGTCTGCGATCGCGATTGCAAAAGGTATCAGGTGGCCGTATGGCAAAAGCAGACCAAAGCATCTTCCAGCTGTGTTTCGATTTCGCCACGGAGATGCGTTCGTCGGGGGCTGATGATTGTCGTCAATCAGAGAGGAAGTCGAATGGACAGAATTGCAAGTCTCGTGGCGGCCTGTGCCGTCGCGATGTTCGCCGTCGCAGGCCCGGCCGTTGCCGCGCCGATGATGGCGCAGAGCTTCAACGCCAACGCGCAGGTGATCCCTGTGGCCGGCGGTTGCGGCCCGAACGGCTGGCGCGGGCCCTATGGCGGCTGTCGCTATACCCCGTATTACGGCCCGCTGCCGGGCGGCTACTACCAGGAGGCTCCGGTGATGGGCAACGGCTGCCCGCCCGGCTACTGGCGCGG
This sequence comes from Tardiphaga sp., assembly GCA_040512975.1. Taxonomy (GTDB): domain Bacteria; phylum Pseudomonadota; class Alphaproteobacteria; order Rhizobiales; family Xanthobacteraceae; genus Tardiphaga. Next base: position 3,387 of record JBEVEC010000285.1, read on the forward strand.
TCCGTGGGGCCACTGCCGCAACACGCCGTATCACGGCAACCTGCCTGGCGGCGGGTGGAAGCCATAAGGCTTTCGCCATCGCGCGCAAATACGCAAAGGCCAGCCGCGAGGCTGGCCTTTCTTTTGTGAACCTGCAGTTCGCTCACAGCAGCGCCAATGCATTGCCGAGCGCGGCGCTGGCTGCGGTATTGTCGAAAATGCACCATGTGGCACTGCCGGCGGCCAGTGACGCGTCCAGCCGCTGCCGGATACGGGCCAGCGCAACGCTGTCATAGTCAGAGTAGTAGATGCGCGGCGCGCCGTGCCAGCGATAATAGGCAAGGCCGTCCCACCCGCCGGGCGCCTCGCCGCCATGCCGCACCGGATCGGCAGCCACGCGGGCGACGCGCTGGTCACGCAGCAGGCCATCGACCTCCGGAGAAAACCAGCTCGCATGGCGCGGCTCCAGGGCCACGTCGGCGTCGATCCGCGCGCGCAACGCGCCGAGAAAGTCATCCCAGCACGCAGCATCGAAGGCAAGCTTCGGCGGCAACTGCACCAGCAGCACGGCGAGCTTGGCGCCGAGGCCCGTGACTTCGCCGGCGAAGCGGTCGAGCAGGGGACCGTCATCCGCAAGGCCGCCGTCATGGGTGATGGTCTTCGGAATCTTGACCGCGAAACGGAAGTCGGGCGGTACCGACTCCGCCCACCGCTCATAGGTCTTGCGCTGATGGGGCTTGTGAAAGGAGGAGTTGATCTCAACCGCGCCGAGGCGCCCGGCATAGCGTGCGAGATGGCTGCCAGCGTCCGGAAAATCATCGGCATAGCGGGCGGCAATGCTCCAGCCGGCGGTGCCGATCAGCAATCGTGCCGCCATGCTCGTGTTGCCCGTCATGCATGATTACGATGCGATGCCAATGAGATTATGCGAGCCCGGTTCCCCAAACCCGATGAGATCGGCCGGAACCAACCGTCGCGCTGGCGATTCCATCCGGGAATCTTAGGAGACACTCATGCCGAGAGCTACCCAGTCCAACGCGGGCGCGAAACCACGCAAGGCCAATCCTGACGAATGGGCAACCGGCATCCTGTTGCACGCCCATGCCATCGCGCCATGTCCCGAGCACGGTTTTATGAAGCTGAAGTTCCATCATGCCGCGGTTGATTACGCTCATGCGCTGGCCGAACGTGATCCCATGCCCGGCGCGGGCAAGCGAAAGTCCATCGAGGTGCTCGACGGCTTCCTTGACGGCCTTAGCGATCAGTGCCCCGGCTGCGACTGAGAGCGACAAAAGGGGCATAGTCGAAAAAATATCCCCTTCAAGTTGCATTCAGGCGACAAAACTTTGCTGCGTCAAAGGCCACGGTAACTACGTCCCATAACGGCTCATCAATCTCGACGACTTAGGGTGGCTTCAGGAATGGAGCCCAATGTTGACACGCCTGTCGTGGAGATCCGCAAAATCGGCTGCTGTGACCGAGCCCGATGCGTCGCGGCTTGCCACTGCGCGGGCGGACGCGTCGCGTGACGGCATACACTGGATCATCCTGAACGCCGTTCTGCTGATTGCCACCGTCGCGATCGGAACAACCCTGCTTGCCGAAAATGTCGGCGGTGCGCTCGCCGATGGACACATCGCCGGTGACAAGCTCTGGGCCTGTGTCACAGGGCTAGTGGCGCTGTTCCTGGCCGCCGTTCCGTTCGCCCGGGCGCGACAGTTGGCCCGGTTGCACCATTCGGCAACCTCGCAACTCGACACCGCGATGAACAATATCACCCAGGGCCTGATGCTGTATGACGCCTCGGCGCGCATCGTCCTGTTCAATCAGCGCTATGTCGACATGTACGGCCTGTCGGCCGACGTGATCACGCCGGGGCGTCTGTTTCGCGACGTCATGAAGCACCGCAAGGAAACGGGCTCGTTCAAAGGCGATCCCGTCAAATTCTGCGACGAGGTGTTAAAGAACGTCGCCGAAATGCGGCTGACGCATCGCGTCCTGACGACGTCTGACGGCCGCTTCATCCGCATGGTCAATCAGCCGCTGCCCGCCGGCGGCTGGGTCACCACCCACGAGGACATCACCGACCTCAAGCGCTCCGAACAGCGCATCGAGCATCTGGCACATTACGATCCGCTGACCGGTCTTCCCAACCGCACGCTGTTTCGCGAGCGGCTGGAGCAGGAGCTCGAGATTGGTCGGCAGCCGTTCGCGATGCTCTATATCGACATCGACCAGTTCAAGGAAATCAACGACTCGCTCGGCCATTCCATCGGCGACGACTTCCTGCGCACGCTGGCGCAGCGCTTCGCGGCCTGTGTCGGCGAGAGCGATATCATCGCGCGCCTTGGCGGCGATGAATTCGGTATCATCCAGACCGGCGTCGCCGGCCCCGCAGGTGTCACGGCGCTGATCGACCGGATCTATCTCGCGCTCGCGGACCCGATCGATTGCGGCGGCCACACTTTGTCCGCCAATGCCAGCATCGGGATCGCCATGGCGGCCGATGCGGGCGCCGACATCGACGAATTGATCCGGATGGCCGACCTTGCGATGTACGGGGCGAAGGCGTCCGGACGGCGCACCTATCGGTTTTTCGACCCGCAGATGGATGCGCAGGTCAAGGCGCGGCGCCAGCTCGAACTCGATCTGCGCGAGGCCATCGATGCCGATGCGTTCGAATTGTATTATCAGCCGGTGGTCGACATCGGCAGCGGCGAGATCGCCGGCTGCGAGGCGCTGCTGCGCTGGACCCATCCGGTCCGCGGCCCGATCTCGCCCGTCGACTTCATCCCGGTGGCCGAAGATACCGGGTTGATCAACGAACTCGGCGAATGGGTGCTGCAGCGGGCCTGCCGCGAGGCGATGTCATGGCCGAGCCATATCAAGCTGGCGGTCAACGTGTCCCCGGTGCAATTCAAGTCGGACAGTCTCGGGCTGCGCATCATTAAGGTGCTGGCACAGTCCGGCTTGGCGGCCGACCGGCTGGAACTCGAAATCACCGAAGCCGTGCTAATGCGTGACGACGAGGCCGCACTGGCGACGCTGCATCAGCTGCGCGCCATCGGCGTGCGCATCGCGCTGGACGATTTCGGCATCGGCTATTCGAGCCTGAGTTACCTGCAGCGATTTCCCTTCGACAAGATCAAGATCGATCGCAGCTTTGTCGGCAGTCTCAGGGACTCGGGCGATGCATCGATCGTGCAGGCCGTGGTCACCATTGCGGATGCGCGCGACATGGTGACGACGGCGGAAGGCGTGGAAACCGCGCAGCAGCTCGAACAGCTGCGCGAGCTCGGCTGCACCCAGATGCAGGGCTGGCTGTTCAGCAAGGCCAAGTCGGCGTCGGACATCCAGGCCATGCTGCGCGTTCCGAACAGCGGCACGGCACAGGCCGCCGCCGGCTAGAAGCAGCTTGACCTGACCGGCGGCGCGGCGGAAACCGCACAGGCAAGACGCCGTCCTGATTTGGCGGCAGTTCCTTCCCAAAATACCGCAACGCCGTTTTCGTCACTGAATTGTCATGCAACACAGCGAGATACGGCGCTGAATAACATTCGGTGCACGCATGGACTATTTCAAGCGCTTCAACTTCCTGTTCGCGATGCCGACCTTCGAGGCCGATGACCTCGAGGGCATTCGCCTCAACCAGATCGTCGACGAGATCGAGCGCTCGGGTTTCGAGGTCGTCAAGGCACGCAAGCTCGAGGATGCCACCATCGCGGTGCAGACCGACGCCGCCATCGGCTGCATGGTGGTGGACTGGGGCAAGAAGGGACTCGAGGGCAAGACGGCGGCGCTGATCAATCTGATGCGGAAACGCGGCCTCGATTTTCCCATCATCCTGCTGATCCGCCGCAAGCGGTTCGAGGACGTGCCGGTCGAGGTGCTGGATTTCATCGACGGCTATGTCTTCCTGTCGGAAGAAACCCCGCCCTTCATCGCCAAGAACCTGATCAGCCGGCTGAAGCAATATGCCGAGACGCTGAAGACGCCGTTTTTCGGCGCGCTGGTCGATTATGCCGAGGAAGGCAACCAGCTCTGGACCTGCCCCGGGCACAATGGCGGCGTGTTCTACAGCCGCAGCCCGATCGGCCGGGTGTTCATGGAACATCTCGGCGAAGCCGTGTTCCGCGACGATCTCGACAACTCCGTGCTCGATCTCGGCGACCTGCTGACCCAGGAGGGCCCGGCACTGCTGGCGCAGAAGGAAGCCGCGCAGATTTTCGGCGCGGAGAAAACCTATTTCGTCCTCAACGGCACCTCGACCTCCAACAAGGTGGCGCTTTCTGCGCTGGTGACCGACGGCGACCTCGTGTTGTTCGACCGCAACAACCATAAGGCCGCCCTGCACGGCGCGCTGATGATCGCCGGTGGCGTGCCCATCTACGTGCCGACGGTGCGCAATCCCTGGGGCCTGATCGGCCCGATGGACTGGACCGCCCTCGGCGAGGACGCCTTGCGCGAACGCATCCGCGTGAATCCGCTGGTGACGGACCCTGAAGCTTGGAAACGGCCGCGCCCGTTCCGCGTGGCGGTGGTCGAGCAGTGCACCTATGACGGCACGATCTACAGCGCCGAGATGATCATCAAGCGCATCGGCCATCTCTGCGACTACATCCTGTTCGATGAGGCCTGGGCCGGCTTTATGAAATTCCATCCGCTTTATGCCGGCCGCTTCGCTATGGGGCTCAAGGAGCTCGGCCCTGACTCGCCCGGCGTCATCGCCACGCAATCGACCCACAAGCAGCTCGCGAGCTTCTCACAGGCGTCGCAGATCCACATGAAGGACCGCCACATCCGCGGCCAGAAGCGCCGCGTCGAGCATCGCCGCTTCAACGAAAGCTTCATGCAGCACGCCTCGACGTCGCCGTTCTATCCGCTGTTTGCGTCGCTGGATGTGGGCGCGCAGATGATGAAGGGCCGCTCCGGCGAAGTGCTGTGGGACGATACGATCCGGCTCGGCATCGAGCTGCGCAAGAAGATGCGCGCGGTGCGCCGCGAATTCGAGGAGAAGGAAACGCGCAGCGAGCGGCGCTGGTTCTTCGAGCCGTTCGTGCCGCTGCGCGTCTCGATCCCCGATGCCGCGCGCGAGGGGGCCGTGCATGACGTGCCGTGGGAAAGCGTGAGCACGGACCAGCTCGCCACCAATCCGGCGCATTGGCAGCTCGCGCCCGACGCCGCCTGGCATGGCTTTCCGGGCATGCAGGCCGGCTTCGTCATGACCGACCCCAACAAGCTGACGGTGCTGACCCCGGGCTTCGATCGCGCCATCGGCGGCTATGCCGAGCACGGCATTCCGGCGCCGGTGGTGGCGCAGTTCCTGCGCGAAAACCGCATCGTTCCCGAGAAGAACGACCTCAACTCGCTGCTGTTTCTGTTGACCCCCGGCGTCGAGGCCAGCAAGGCCGGCACGCTGATCTCGGGCCTCG
>JBEVEC010000318.1:0-11295 GCA_040512975.1 Tardiphaga sp.
TCATCGCCGTTGCGCGACAGGTCGGCGGCGGAATCGACGACGCGGGCGGCGGCGATGCCGGTTTCGCGGGCGGCGTCGTTGACGCCGCCGATGTTCTGCGAGACCTCGCCGGTGCCGCGCGCGGCCTCGGTGACGTTGCGGGCGATCTCCAGCGTGGCCGCGCCCTGTTCCTCCACGGCGGCGGCAATGGCGCTGGCGATGTCGCTGACGCGGCCGATGGTCGAGGTGATGTTCTGGATGGCATCCACCGACGACCGGGTGGCGCCCTGGATGGCGCTGACCTGCGCCGAGATTTCGTCGGTGGCTTTCGAGGTCTGGGTCGCAAGCGCCTTCACTTCCGAGGCGACAACGGCAAAGCCGCGGCCGGCTTCGCCGGCGCGGGCGGCTTCGATGGTGGCGTTCAGGGCCAGCAGGTTGGTTTGCGCGGCGATCTCGCTGATCAGCTTGACCACGTCGCCGATCTTCTGCGCCGCTTCGGCCAGTCCCTGGACTTCGTTGTTGGTCACATGAGCCTGGCTGACCGCATCGCCGGCGACGCGTGCGGATTCGTTCACCTGCTGGGCGATTTCGTTGATCGAGGCATTGAGCTCCTCGACCGCGGCGGCGACGGCCTGCGCGCTCTGGGTGGCCTCCTCGGAAGCCGCGGCCACGGCGGCGGTGCGCTGGGTTGATTCCTCGGCGGTCGCGGCCATCGACTGCGCGGTGTTGCGAAGCTGTCCGGCGGCGCTCGACACCGCGCCGACCACGGTGCCGACGCCGCTCTCGAAGCGCGACGCCAGTGCATGCATGGCCTCGCTGCGTTCGCGCCGCACCCGCTCGCGCTGCTCGTCCTGGCCGGCGCGCAACTGTCCGGTCTCGATCAGGCCGTTCTTGAAGATCTCGACCGCTCCCGCCATCGAGCCGATCTCGTCGGTACGTCCGGCACCGGGCACAGTGGTGGCGAGGTTGCCTGCGGCAATCTCACGCATCGCCGCGTCGAGTGCATTGATCGGCTTCGCCATGCTGCGCCCGACAAAGACCGCGACAAGACCGGCCAGCAGCAGCACGCACGCCGATGCGATGCACAGCCAGGTCAGCGACGTCTGTGTCAGCGTCTGATAGGCGCTGGCGTCACGGACGATCTCGAACACCGCGATGGGCTCGCCCGAGAAGGTCTTGATCTGGCCGAACGTCGTTGCCGACGCGTGGCCGTTCTGCTCGCCGCGTTGGACGATGACCTCGCCCGCCAAAGCGCGGCGGATCACGGACGCATCGGCTGCACTGACCGGCAGGGTCGAGGCCAGAGTCTTGACGGCATCGCCGGACAGCTGATGGATCGCCACGTCGACCTGGAAGCGCGCCTTCATGGAATCCACGAAAGCCTTGCCGAACGGCGCGCCGACGTCGGCCACGCCGAGCAGCGTCTCGCCATCCATGATCGGCGACGAGCCGAATACGTTGAGCACGTCGCGTCCGGCCTCGATGCCGCCGAACGGCTGCCGCGCCGACATCGCCTGCGCCACCGTCTTGCGGCGAGCGGTCATATCGTCGTCGAAAGTCTTTGGATTGTGGATGCGCGCAAAGGCGATGCCGGGCGGCGTCGCGATGGTCATGAGTTCGAGCCCGCGCGGCAAGACTTTTTTGTAAGGCAGATCCATGAATGCGAGCGTCGCCGCACGATCCTTGGCGCGAAGGGCATCCTTGAGCTGCGGCATCGATGCCATCGTCTCTGCCACCGACAGCGTCGTGCGGGTCTCGGCGCTCATCGCGGATGTCAGATTGACGTAGTCGTTGCGCAGTTCGCGCTGCAGAGCGGTATCTACGATCGCCGCCTGCTGCCAGATGCTGAAGGCCGCGAGCACACCGCAGGATCCGGCGGCGACGAGGGCAATGGCAACGATCATGCGTGCAGAAATGGATTTGAAAATTTTCATGTTTGGCCCCTGGCCGCGTCGGCAATTGACGTGTGGCGTAACATCGCCAGAGATGATTACGGGGATGGCATGAAGGAGCTCTTAATTGAGCGGCAGGCGGCGCGGCGCGCGCGGCCATAGGGCCGGCCCGTACGAGCTTTGCAGTATATTGCAGCGCATTAATTCGGTTTCCGAATACCGCCGGATGCAAGCCCGCGCGCGACCTGTGCCAACAACGCGTCGGACCGGAAAGGCTTCTGCAGGCTGCAGACGGCGCCAAGCTTGGTCGACATGGCCAGGAAGTCCGGCGCCGTCGTTCGCGACGATGTGGCAATTCCGGAAATGACGATGACCGGCGTAAGCGGGTGCTGCTTGTGCACCATCTTCATGGTTTCGAGGCCGTCCATGCCCGGCATGAAGATGTCGACGATCAGCAGGTCGAAAGCCGTTTCGCGAAAAACTTGCAGCGCCTGGGAGCCGTCGTCGGCACAGCAGACCGCATGGCCTTCGCGCTCGAGCAAAAGCTTGGTGATGAGCTGGATCGCCTTGTCGTCATCCACGACCAGGATGCGTGCCATCCCCGTTCTCCGGCAGGCGGTAATCGAGCGACAGTCGCGCGGCCTCACGCTGCGGTGACGGCCTGTCGATCAGCACGGCGTCAAGCAGGGAATCGTGGACCTGGATGTGTCCGTCGTAGCTGATGAAGCCGAGCTTGCGAAACTTGTTCATGAAGAAGCTAACGCGCGATCGCGTGGTGCCTATCATTTCGGCCAGCGTCTCCTGGCTGATGTCGATGTCGATCGGGCGGCCGGGACCTTGTTGATCGTAATGCGCCAGGATGAGCAGCAGGCGCGCCAGTCTTTTTTCGCTGGAGTTGAACAGTTGATCGATCAGGTCGTCTTCGATCCGGCTGTTGCGCGCAATCAGGCAGGCCATGAAGAATTCGGAAAATGCAGGCTCTTCGCGCAGGACGCCGAGCATCGTCGTCTTGCCGATCGAGGTGATCGTGCAATCCTCCATCGCCACCGTCGTCACGCTGCGCAATGGGCTGTCGGTCAGGCAACTTTCGCCGAAAAACTGGCGGGGCTCGAGCAGGCCCACCACGGCCTCCTTGCCTTGCTCCGACAGGACAGTGAGTTTGACCCTTCCGCGCAGAATGAAATAGACGGCGTCCGCGGTCTCTCCCTGGCCGAAAACAACCTGGTTCTTTTTGTAGTCGGTGACCGTTCGACCAGGTCCGATACGGGCGAGGAAATACTGCAAATCAAACTGCTGGTCCACGAAGGCTTCCGCAGCAACATGCTTTGACATTGTCGGCTCCGAAGCAAAGATTCGATCATGCAGGCCAAATCTATTATTGGTTGCAATGTTCCTGATTGAATTTAGATAATTGTATTACGGGCGCAAAAGATAGTGCTTTCTCGGCGCATCCCACGATGAGTTATTGATGAGTTCATCACAATCAAAGAACGAAAGTCGTCTGCCCGACAGACCGCGAGAGCTGCGCCGCGGCGTTCACCGCGCCGAAACAACTTCAGCTCACTTTGCGCGTCAACGCGGGATTGCTTGAGCCATGCAGCAGCCGACTTCTGCCCTCGAATTGCGCGGGTTAACGAAACGTTTCGATCGACTCGCCGTCGACGCCCTTGATCTGACGGTGCGGGTCGGAGAGTTCTACGCTCTGCTCGGCGCGAACGGCGCCGGCAAGACGACGACGCTGCGCATGGTGGCGGGACTGCTGCGACCGGATGAGGGCTCGGTGACCGTGCTCGGCATCGACGCCTTGCGTGATCCGGTCGGCGCCAAGCAGGTGACGGCGTGGGTCTCCGACGAGCCGATGATCTATGACAAGCTGACGCCGCTGGAATATCTCGAATTCGTCGCCGGTCTCTGGGGCTGTGTCGCAGAGGGGATCGATCGTTCGGCGCGCGACCTGCTGGCCTCGCTTGGCCTGGCCGCGCACATGCATGAACGGTGTGAGGGATTCTCGAAGGGCATGCGCCAGAAGGTCGCGCTTGCCGGCGCACTGGTTCATGATCCGCGCCTCATCATTCTCGACGAACCGCTGACCGGGCTCGACGCGGTCTCGGCACGCCACGTCAAGGGTCTGCTGCAGGCGCGCGTGCAGGCGGGCTGCACCGTCATCATGACCACGCATATTCTCGAGGTCGCCGAACGCATGGCCGACCGGATCGGTGTGATCTCCGCGGGCAAGCTGATCGCCGAAGGCACGCTGGACGAACTGCGGCGGCAGAACGGACAGAGCGATACCAGCTTGGAAGACATGTTCGTTGCTTTGGTGGAAAGCGCGCCGGCCGCCGCATGACCAGTCCCGGCACCATGTGGTTTGCCAGACACGAGACCCGGCTCGCCTGGCGCGAACTCGCCGGCATGCTGACGGCGGGACGCCGCTGGCGTCCGCGCAGCGCGACCGTGATGGTGATCGCCTTCGTGATCTTTCTGCATCTGCCGGCTTATGCCGTCGTCGGGCGCTTTGCGGACGTGCGGACGCCGATCGACAAGCCGACGCTGATCGTCATGACGGCAAGTATCCTGCTGGCCTGGGCGCTGATCCTGTCGCAGGCCATCGAGTCCGTCACGCGGGTCTTCTATGCGCGCGCCGATCTCGATCTTATCATGTCGTCGCCCGCGGTGCTGACCAATGTGTTCTCGGTGCGGATCGCAGCGATCGCGCTCACAGTGACCGTCATGGCGATGCTGTTGGCGACGCCGTTCGTCGACGTGCTTGTGGCCTGCGGCGGGGCGCGCTGGTTTGCCGCCTATCCCGTGGTGATCACCATGGGGCTGTCGGCATCGGCCGTCGCCATCGCCGTGACCGTGAGCCTGTTCAGGCTGTGCGGGCCGGCGCGGACGCGGCTGGTGGCGCAGATCATCTCGGCGATCACCGGCGCCGGCTTCGTCATTGCCCTTCAGGTCGCGGCGATCCTGTCCTACGGCACGCTGTCGCGCTTTGCCGTGCTGACGTCGGATGCCGCGGCAGCCATTGCGCCCGATGCGGGCAGCCTGTTGTGGTGGCCGGCCCGCGCCATGCTGGGCGAGGAACTGCTGTTGGCGCCGCTGCTGGCCTGCAGCTTGGTGTTGCTGGGCGTCACCATGGCGGTGCTCTCGCCACGGTTCGGCAATTACGTCGCCGCGGCGTCGCCGAAGCAGGTAATGCGCGCGGCTCCGAGCGCGCGAAAACTTCGGCCGGGCACGCGCCGCGGCGCGCTGCGGCGCAAGGAATTCAAGCTGTTGTGGCGCGATCCGTGGCTGGTGTCGCAGACGCTGATGCAACTGCTTTATCTGCTGCCGCCCGCGCTGATGCTGTGGCGCAGTTTCGGCGACGGACCCGGCGCGCTGATCGTACTGGCGCCGGTCATCGTGATGGCCGCGGGGCAGTTGTCCGGCGGCCTGGCCTGGCTGACGATCTCGGGCGAGGACGCCGCCGATCTGGTGGCGACGGCGCCGCTACCGGGCCGGTCGCTGATCTCGGCCAAGATCGAGGTGGTGTTGATCGTCATCGCGGTGGTGTTTGCGCCGCTGATCGCGGCACTGGCCTGGGCCGCGCCCAACCTGGCCGCAGTGACGGCGCTGGCGACGATCATCGCCGCGGCGTCGGCGACGTCGATTCAGCTCTGGTTTCGCGTCCAGGCACGCCGCAGCCAGTTCCGGCGCCGCCAGACCTCCTCGCGCATCGCGACCTTTGCAGAGGCGTTCTCGTCGATCGGCTGGGCGGCGACGGCCGCCCTGGCGCTGGTTGTGCCGACCGCGGCGGCGATCGCAGCAGCGCTCACGGCGACGCTTATGGCGCTGACATGGAAGATCAGCCCGGTGCGGGATTAAACCTAATTAAAGGATGGGCCCTTCCTTCACCTCTCCTCGGTGGGGAGAGGTGAAGAGGGCTATCGTTGTGGCTAATCTGGCGTGTGCTCGTGCTGCCAATGCGCCGTCACATCAGCGCCGGTCTTGTTGAGATGGACGTGCTGGTCGATATGGTCGATCCAGTCGGTCGGGATGAAATGATGATGCCGGCCATCCGGCGAGCTGTTCTTGGTCAGTTTGATCCTGCCGTCGTCATCGAGATGGTCGACTTTACCGACCATCTTCCGGTCCGCCGAAATGACGTCCATGTGTTCCTTGATCTCGGACAGATCGAACATGTCGGTCAGGCGACCATCGATACCGGCGCGATGGCCGGTGCGGCGTTGTCGACGATCTCATCGGTGACCACCATGAAGCGCGCCAGCGGGGCGGGTCCGAAGGCGGTCGAGATCGCGACATCGGCGGCGTCGCGCCCGCGGGCCATCACGATGCGGCCGATGCGCGGGTGGTTATGCCGGGCGTCGAAGGTGTGCCACTGGCCGCCGATATAGACTTCGAACCAGGCACTGAAATCCATCGGCGCCGGATCGATCGGCACGCCAATGTCGCCGAGATAGCCGGTGCAGTAGCGCGCCGGGATATTCATGCAGCGGCACAATGTCACGGCCAGATGCGCGAAGTCGCGGCAGACGCCGATGCGCTCCTCATGGCCTTCGAAGGCGGTGCGGTCACTGCGGGCATGGTGATAACCGAACTCGATGCGCTCATGGGCATAGTCGACGATCGCCTGCACGCGCTGCGCGCCATCGGTGATGCCGCCGAACAGCGACCAGGCGAGGTCGGACAATTTCTGGGTGTCGCAATAGCGGCTGCCGAGCAGATAAACCAGCGTATCGTCCGGCAGTTCGCTGATCGGCATCAGCGGGCCCGGCGGCGGCGGCGCATCCGGCAGTCCGCTGTCGTTGATCAGGAATTCGTTGCGGATTTCGAGCAGGCCGGGCGGCGCGATGATGCGCGTGCATGTGTTGCCGAACATGTCCAGGTAGTCGCGGGCCTGGACGTCCTGCGAGAACGTGATCCGGTGAGGGCTCTGGAGGTCCTTGGCACGGGACGGATGAATGCTGAGCATCAGCATCATCGGCGTCTCCTGCAGACACTGGAATGCGATGTCGTAACCGGCGCGGATCTGCACGTCACGTCTCCATTGGCTTGGCATGCGGAAAAGTCGTCGCCAAACAAGTGTAGTCGCGTCCGTTGGTTCCGCGGTTCAGCCGTGGCACCATGCACCAAATGTGGGCAGCGCCGCCTGAAAGCGGCGCTGCCCAGGTCGGCTATTTCTTCAGGGAGAGCAACAGCAGCGAGCGTCCGGTCACCTGGTAGACGTGACCGAAGGGGAAGTCCTCGCCGCCCTGGGTGTCCGGAATGTTGGTGTCGATCAACAGTTCCCAGGCCTGGCCGCCGACCGCCTCGGGCATGGTGAAATCCACCAGGCCGTCGAAGCTGTTCAGGATCAGCAGCATGGTCTGATCTTCGGCCTGGCGATGGATGCCCGTCTTCTGCGCCCGGCCGTCCACCAGCATGCCGAAGCACTTCATGTTGCCGTCGGACCAGTGCTCGTCCTGCATCATGCCGCCATTGGCGTTGATCCAGGTGACGTCGCGGACGTCGAGTTCGGGATCATGCTCGCCGGTCAGGAAGCGGCTGCGGCGCAGCACGGGGCTGTCGCCGAGCAGCTTGATCAGCCGCTTGGTAAAGCCGTGAAGATCCTTGCCCTCGGCGCTGAACTCCCAATTGAACCAGGAGATCTCACTGTCCTGGCAATAGGCGTTGTTGTTGCCGCCCTGGGTGCGACCAAATTCGTCGCCACCCAGCAGCATCGGCGTGCCCTGGGAGAACAGCAGCGTCGCCAGCATGTTGCGCTTCTGGCGCTCGCGCAGTGCGATGATATCCTTGTCGTCGGTCGGGCCTTCGACGCCGCAATTCCAGGACGCGTTGTTGGAATTGCCATCCTTGTTGTCCTCGCCGTTGGCCTCGTTGTGCTTCTCGTTGTAGCTGGCCCAGTCGTTCAGGGTGAAGCCGTCATGGGCCGTGATGAAGTTCACGCTGGCCCAGGCGCGGCGGCCCTGGTGGTTGAACATGTCACCGGAGGCGACCAGCCGCGGTGACAGTGCCGATACCGGCGCCTCGCCACGCCAGAAATCACGGGTGATGTCGCGGAATTTGTCGTTCCATTCCGCCCAGCCGGGCGGGAAGCCGCCGACCTGGTAGCCGCCCGGGCCGATGTCCCAGGGTTCGGCGATCAGTTTCACGGTGGTCAGCAGGGGATCCTGGTCGACCGCCTTGAGGAAGCCGCTCTGCTCGGTGAAGCCGTAGACCTCGCGGGCCAGGATGGTGCCGAGATCGAAGCGGAAGCCGTCGATATGCATTTCGCGGACCCAGTAGCGCAGGCTGTCGGCGACCATCTGGATGACGCGGGCATTGGACAGGTTGACGGTGTTGCCGGTGCCGGTGTCGTTGATGTAATAGCGCGGCTTCTCCGGCATCAGCCGGTAGTAGCTGGCATTGTCGATGCCCTTGAACGACAGCGTGGGGCCGAGCTCGTTGCCTTCGGCGGTGTGGTTGTAGACCACGTCGAGAATGACCTCGAGACCGCCGGCATGCAGCTTCGCCACCATCTCCTTGAACTCGCGCAGCGAGTTCGGCACGTCGGACGCGTAGCGTGGATCCGGCGCAAAGAAGCCGATGGAGTTGTAGCCCCAGTAATTCGTCAGCTTCTTCTCGAGCAGATAGTCGTCATTGATAAAGGTGTGGATCGGCAACAGTTCGACTGAGGTGATGCCCAAGTCGCAGAGATAGTCGACAACGGCCTGGCTGCCAAAGCCGGCATAAGTGCCGCGCAGCTTTTCCGGCACGCCGGGATGCATCTTGGTGAAACCCTTGACGTGGGTCTCGTAAATGACGGTGCGATCCCACGGCACCGGCTGCCGGCCGGCTTCACCGGTCCAGTCGAAGTCGCGATCGACCACGACGCATTTCGGCATGAACGGCGCGGAGTCGCGCTCGTCGAAAGTGGTGTCGTCGCCGCTTTCCATCTGATAGCCGAACACCGCCGGATTCCACTCCAGCTGCCCGGCATGGGCGCGGGCATAGGGATCGAGCAGCAGCTTGTTGTGGTTGAAGCGGTGGCCCTGTTCGGGCTCGTAGGGGCCATGGACGCGGTAGCCGTAGAACTGGCCGGGGCCGACATCGGGCAGAAAGCCATGGAAAATTTCGTCGGTGTATTCGGGCAGTTCGACGCGGGTTTCCGTCTCGCCGTCGAACAGGCAGACCTCAACCTTCGTGGCGTTGGCGGAGAACAGCGCGAAGTTGGTCCCCTTTCCATCCCAGTGAGCGCCAAGGGGATAGGGTAGGCCTTCTTCGACGGTTCTACTGGTCACGATCGCCCCGCTAGATGATATGTTGAATGAAACGCGCAATATAACTGGATTGCTCGCTTTGCGTTGCAGCGCAATCGACTGAATCCGGACTTTATTTTCATGTCATCAAGGCGACATAGGACGAAGCGAAGCGATGCGGCGCGCGTTGCGACATGTTTGAAAAGGACCGCACGATGACCGACTTGTCCCATAACAAACGAATTGCCCTGCTGGGCGCGCCCGTCGAGATCGGCGCCTCGCAGCGCGGCACCTTAATGGGCCCGGCGGCCTTGCGGACGGCGGGGCTCGACGCGCTGCTGCAGGAGCTCGGCTATGCCGTGGAAGATCACGGCGACCTGCCGCCGCCGCAACCCGCATCATCGACGGACGCGCTGCCGGATAATGCCAGGCACTATCGCATGATCCAGGCCTGGATCCAGGCGCTGAGCGCGCGGGCTTACACGTTGGCCCGGTCGGGTGCGCTTCCGATTTTCATGGGCGGAGACCACAGCCTGTCGATGGGCTCGGTGAACGGCGTGGCGCGGCATTGGCATGAGCAGGGGCGGGAGCTGTTCGTGCTGTGGCTCGACGCACATGCCGATTACAACACCCCGCAGACCACGATCACCGGCAACATGCACGGCATGTCCGCCGCATTCCTCTGCGGCGAAGCCGGACTGGACGGATTGCTCGGCGCCGAACCCCGGGCCTCGATCAAGCCCGACAATCTCGACCTGTTCGGCATCCGCTCCATCGATCAGTTGGAGCGCGAACTGGTCCGCGCGCGCAACATCGCGGTGGCCGACATGCGCGCCATCGACGAATTCGGCGTCGGCGTGCTGATCCGCCGCGTCATCGAGCGCGTCAAGGCGCGCAACGGCGTGCTGCATGTGTCGTTCGACGTCGATTTTCTTGACCCTGCCACGGCGCCCGGCGTGGGCACCATGGTGCCGGGCGGCGCTACCTACCGCGAGGCGCACCTGATCATGGAGCTGCTGCACGATTCCGGCGTGATGTGTTCGCTGGATGTGGTCGAGCTGAACCCGTTCCTCGACGAACGCGGCCGCACCGCCCGTGTGATGGTCGAACTGGTCGGCAGCCTGTTCGGCCAGCAGATCACCGACCGCCCGACACCCAGCAACGCCATCCTGCCGCCCGGATAGGTGCAGGGCCTATCAACCCGTCGTCCCCGCGAAGGCGGGGATCCATAACCCCTGACGCCCGCTGTTGACCGGCACTTATCTCCCAGCGAAAAGCCCGTCCTCGCCGTATGGGTCCCCGCCTTCGCGGGGACGACAAGTCGCGGAACAATAGCTGATGCCCTGCATTGCAATGCTATCGATCAACATGAGGAGCACGCAATGATAAAGCAATTAGCGATCATAGCCGTCGCTGCGGCTGGAATTTCGAGTGCGGTGCCTGCCAGCGCCCAGGACATCGGTGTCGGCGTCGGTCCGCGCGGCGTGACGGTTGGCGCGGTTGGCCGCGATCGTTACCGGGACGACTACGATCGCGGCGAGTACCGTGATCGCCGCGACCGCAATGAGACCGTCATCATCAAGCGCAGCCGGGATCGCGATCGCGATTACGACCGCGGTGAACGCCGCACGGTCATCGAGCGGTACTGATTTCGACGTACCCACCAACGGCCTCCCTTCCGGGAGGCCGTTTTTTTGTGCAATATCGCCGCCATATTTTCTGGATTAAAGTCGCCCGATGAACTCAGCAGCAAGCGTATGGTGGCAGGCCGGCACCATTTATCAGATCTATCCGCGCTCGTTTCAGGACTCCAATGGCGACGGGATCGGTGATCTCACCGGCATCATCGGCCGCTTGCCCTATCTGCGGCAACTGGGCATCGACGCCATCTGGCTGTCGCCGATCTTCCCGTCGCCGATGGCCGATTTCGGCTACGACATCGCGGATTACGTCGGCGTCGATCCGATCTTCGGCACGCTGGACGATTTCGACGCGCTGGTGGCGGCGGCGCACGAGCACGGCCTCAAGCTGATCCTCGATCTGGTGCCGAACCACACCTCGGATCAGCATCCGTGGTTTCTGGAAAGCCGCGCATCGCGCGAGAACCCGAAGCGCGACTGGTACATCTGGCGCGATCCGAAGCCGAACGGAAGCGCGCCGACCAATTGGATGTCGGAGTTCGGCGG
>JBEVEC010000278.1:0-13413 GCA_040512975.1 Tardiphaga sp.
TGAACGATTACCGCCGGGCGCACCATCTGATGATCCCACTCGCGGAAGAAGAACGGGAACGCCTCTTCGGTGTTCTTCCACTTCTCCAGCTGCGCGACGATGGACTTGGAATCGGTCGCTTTTGCCGCTTCGATCGATTCCAGCAGCGCGCGCATGCCGATCCAGCCCGACCAGGTCTTGTCCGACGGCGGCTCGTTGAACTTCTTGGTGAAGTCCGCCGTCATCTTCTTCTCGGCTTCGGTATTCTTCGGGTTCTTGTAGTACCAGGGCTTGACGTAGATGCCGGTCGAGGCCTGCGCGCCGACGTCCCAGAAATCGGTATCGGTGACGGCGATGGCGGCATAAGGGATCTTGTCCTTCATGCCCATCTCGTTCCATTGCTTCAGGAAGTTCGAGAAGTCGCCGCCAACCAGGCCGCCCACGACGATATCCGGCTTGGCCTGACGAATCTTGAGAATGTAGGACGAGTAGTCCGCAGTGTTGATCGGGACTTCATCGACGCCGACCTCGGTAGCGCCCACGTCCTTCAGCAGCGCGCGCGAGGCGCGCAGGATGTCCTGGCCGAAGGCATAGGATGCGGTGAGGAAATACACCTTCTTGCCGATCTGGGACACGTAGGGCATCAGGCCGTTCATCTGCACCGGCACGGTGGCCTGGGTGCGGAACGTGTAACGGCTGCAGTTCTTGCCGGTGATTTCGCTGGCCGCGGCGCCGGTCAGGATCAATGGCACCTTCTCGCGGTTGGCGACGCTCATCATCGCCAGCGCCGACGACGAATAGTTGCCGCCGACCACGGCGACCACTTTGTTTTCGTCGACCAGGCGCTGCATGTTCTGCTGCGACACCTGCGGGTTCGGTTCGTCCAGCCAGATCAACTCGATTGGACGGCCGAGCACCTTCCTGCCGGCCTGCTCCACGGCAAGCTCGCTGCCACGCTGCAGGTACTGGCCGATGGCAGCACCGGGGCCCTGCTTGGAATAGACCAGGCCGATCCGGATCGGATCGCTGGACTGGGCACTGGCCGATGAACTCATGCCGAAAGCGGACGCCGCGGCGGCACCAGCCATGGCGCCGATGAAAGTCCGCCGATCTGTCTTCATGCTCGTCATTGTCGTTTTCCTCCGGTGTTTTGTGTTTTTTGTCGTTCGATCGTCACGCGCGGTAAGGCTTGCCGAAAAGTGGCTCTTTGTACGGAATGGGAGGAAGCTCCCAGGTGCCGGTCGACGGCGGCCGCACTTCCGAGTCGACATGCAGGTCGATGACGCAAGGGCGGCGGTTCTTGATGGCGGTCTCGACCGCGCCGCGCAGATCCTCGCTGCGGGTGACGGTGACGCCATCGGCGCCGCAGGCACGCGCCCACGCCGCAAAGTCCGGATTGTAGCGATCGCCGCCGGGACCCTGGTTGCCCTTGTAGAAGGCGGTGCCGATCTCGCGGCCCTCGAACAGCCCGTATTGCAGATCGCGGATCGCGCCCCAGGCAAAGTTATTCCAGATGATCCAGACGCAGGGCAGATTGTATTCGACCGCGGTGGCGACGACATAGGGCGCCATCATGAAGCCGCCGTCGCCGACCACGGCGACACAGGGACGATCCGGCGCCGCAAGCTGTGCGCCGAGCACGCCGCAAACGCCAAAACCCATCGACGAATAGCCCCAGGAGTTCAGCATGCTCTGGGCGCGCTTCGGCTTCCAGAACTGCATGAACCAGTTGTGGTGCACGCCGGAGTCCAGCGACAGGATGACATCGTCCGGCAGCACGTCGCTCAATGCGTCGACGACGTATTCCGGACGGATCGGCGTCGTCACCGCCGTGAAGTTCGGGCGGATGAACTTTTCCCACTCGGCCTGCCAGCCGGCGACGTCGCTGCGCCAGTCGCCGAAATTCTCACGCTTGATCTCCTGGCGCTTGGCCAGACCTGCGATCAGCTGTGCGGCAAACACCTTGGCATCGGCGATGATGCCGAGGGTCGGCGGATAGTTGCGGCCGAGTTCGGCTGGATCGATGTCGACCTGCAGCAGCTTGGTCGACGGGAAATTCCAGGAATAGCCGGCGTGCCAGCTCGACGACGAACGATCGTCGAAGCGCGTGCCGATGCAGATCACGAGATCGGCATAGCGACCGGCCTGGTTGGCCGGATAGGCACCGTTGCGGCCGATGAAGCCGAGGGTCAGCGGATCATCGGCGGGCACGCAGCCCATGCCGTTCGGCGAGGTGATCACGGGAATGCCGAGCGTCTTCTGCAGTTCGGCGATCTCGGGTCCGGCTTCGGCGAGTGTGGTGCCCTGCCCGATGAAGAACACCGGCTTCTTGGAGCGGGACAGCAGGTCGAGCGCGTTGTTGACGTCGGCCTCGCTGGCACTCGGACGGTGCGAACCGTGGGTGTGCGACAGCGCGGGAATCTCGACGTCGGCCTCCTCCTGGAAGACGTTGTAGGGAATGTCGAGATTGACCGGTCCCGGACGCCCGGTGACCATGGTGTCAAACCCCTGGCGCAGCGCCAGCGGCAGCATGTCGACGCGGCTCGGCTGGAAGGTGCGCTTCACCACCGGGCGCAGCACCTGGGCGAAGTCGGCCTGGTTGTGCGCGTAGAGCTCCTGGAACGGCCCGCGATTGGCCTGCGAGGTCGGCACGTTGGCGGTGATCGCGAGAAAGGCCGAGGAGTCCGACAGCGCGGTCGCCAGCGACATCACCATGTTGGCCGAGCCCGGCCCCGTCGAGGTCAGCGTCGCGACCGGCTGGTGCTTCACGCGGAAATAGGCGTCGGCCATATGGCCTGCGCATTGCTCCTGGCGCGGCGAGACCAGCGTGATCTTGTCGCGAACCTGATGCAGGGCGTCGAGAATGCCGACATTGCCATGCCCGCAGATCCCGATCACGAAGGGCACCTTCTGCTTGACGAGATATTCGGCGATGACTTCGCCGCCCTTCATCTTGGCCATTTGTCTTCCTTGTCATGTTCAGAAACGTTGGCCTCAGGCCAGCATGGTCACCATACGCTCTTCGCTCATCTCGCGAATGGCGTAATGCGGACCCTCGCGGCCGAAGCCGCTATCCTTGGAGCCGCCATAAGGCATGAGATCGACGCGCGAGCTAGGAGTCTCGTTGATATGAACGCCGCCAACCTGCAACTGACGCGCGGCATGCAGCGCCGCATCGAGTCGCTTGGTAAAGATTCCGGTGGCGAGGCCGTATGGCGTGCCGTTGACGCGCTCGATCGCTTCGTCGAGGTGATCAAACGGCACGAGGGTCAATACGGGACCGAACACTTCCTGACAGCCGAGCGGCGTGTCGCTGCTGACATCGACCAGCAGCGTGGGCGGTACGACTGAACCGCTCCGCTTGCCGCCGGCAAGTTGCCGGGCGCCCTGCTTCACCGCGATTCCGATCCAGGACTCAATCCGCTTGGCAGCATCTTCGCTGATGACGGGTCCGACAACCGTGCGATCGTCGCTCGGATCGCCGTAAGGCAGCGCTTCCACGAGCTCGGTCAGCTTGCGCTCGACCTGTTCGTAGCGCGCGCGCTGAACCAGCAGCACCTGGATCGAGGTGCAGACCTGGCCGGCCTTGCGGTAGCTGGCGTTGATGATCTTCGGCAGAGCGGCGTCGAGATCGGC
The DNA here is from genome assembly GCA_040512975.1 of Tardiphaga sp. Classification (GTDB taxonomy): domain Bacteria; phylum Pseudomonadota; class Alphaproteobacteria; order Rhizobiales; family Xanthobacteraceae; genus Tardiphaga. The sequence continues at coordinate 3,616 of JBEVEC010000278.1, forward strand.
GTCGTCGCAGACGATGCAATGGGCGATCGAGCCGAGTTCCATCTGCGTGCGCCGCAAACCGACGCTCGACTGAATGGCGCGACCGACTTCCGTGCTGCCGGTGAAGGCGAAGAACCGCACCTTGGGCTCCGCCATCAGCCACTGCGCGACTTCGGCACCGCCATGGAGGACCGACATCAGTCCAGCGGGCAAACCGGCCTCGATCAGGCATTCGGCCATGATGCAGGACGACATCGGCGTGTGCAGCGAGGGCTTGAGAACAAGGGCATTGCCGGCTGCGATGGCAGGGCCGACCTTGTGGGCCACCGTATTCAGCGGCGCGTTGAACGGTGTAATGGCAGCGATGACGCCCAAAGGCACACGCAGCGTAAAGCCGATACGTCCGGCCTGCCCCGGCGCGCCGTCCATGGGGACGACTTCGCCGCAAAAGCGGCGCGCTTCTTCGGCGGAGATGCGGAAGGTGCTTGCGCAACGCTGAATTTCATTGAGACCGTCGCGGCGCGGAAAGCCGGCCTCCTTGCAGAGAACGTCGGCGAGTTCGGAGGAGCGCTTCTCGATCAGATCGGCCGTGCGATCGAGGATCTGGCCGCGCTCGTAAGGCGTCAGCTTGCTCGCACGATAGGCGGCATCGGCTGCTGCAATGCACTCTTGCACCTGCGCGCGCGACGGAAGATGGGCCTTCATTGCCGGGCGGAGCCGGTATTTGTCGGTCACGTCGGCCGTGGCCTGGCCTTCATCCCACTTGCCGCCGATCAGCAAACGGCACGATGGCAGTTCAATTACCGGCAGCGGCTGTGCCAGACCCTTCGCCATCGTGCGTCACTCCCTCATCAATCGTCTTGGTTGCCCCTTGCTTAGAGTTAAATTGACATAGGTCGAAATACTGATTTGAGTTGGCACCCATAAGGCCAGCATATGGCTCGCCTTGAGCAGACGATCGGTTGGAAGCATGGATTTGCGTCAGTTACGGTATTTTGCCCAGATCGTGGAGAGTGGCAGCGTTTCGAAGGCATCACGATGTCTGTTCATTGCTCAGCCTGCGCTCAGCCAGCAATTGGCCAAGCTGGAAGATGAAGTCGGCAAGCCGCTGTTGCAGCGCTCGGCGAAGGGCGTCACGCCGACCGACAACGGGCTCGCGCTCTATCATCACGCGCGCTTCATGCTGCGGCAGATGGATCAGGCGCTGCCCATCGCGCGACAGGAAGCCGGAGAAGTCCGCGGAATGGTGTCGCTGGGCCTACCGGCGACGACCGTGGTCGCCATCGGGCTGCCGCTGATGAAATGCATCCATGAAAAATATCCCGGTATCCTTCTCAATGTCGTCGAAGGCATGAGCGGGCATATCGCGCAGATGATGCGGCTGGGACAACTCGACCTCGCCATCCTGTTCACCAACGATATCTCGTCGAAGCTGGATGCGACGCCGCTGCTGGAAGAAGAACTGTTCGTGTTGCTGCCGGACCGAAGCGATCTGGTGCCGGCAAACCGCACCAGTCTCACGGTCGCCGAAGTGGCAACATTGCCGCTGATCCTGCCCACTGGCACCCACGGTCTGCGACGGCGCGTCGTTGCCGAATTCGAGCGCCGCGATCTTACGCCGCACGTCGTGGCCGAAATCGACTCGCTCTCGCTGCTAATGAACTGCGTTTATGACGGCATGGGCGTGACGATCAAACCGATGTCGGCCTTGCAGCATGAAGGCGAGCGCGGAAAGCACTGGCGCGCGCTGTCGATCTCCGATGCCCACATCACCCGGCGCAACTATCTGTACTCGATTGCACCGACGCTGCTGTCCCCTGCTGCATCCGCAGTCGCCATCGAGTTGCGCACCACCGCGCAATCGCTCGTGACGTCGAAACAATGGCGCGGCGTCTCGCTCATTGCCGGTGAGCCACGCGTCGACGTCGTTGAGGCTGCCGTCGAGGCATAGGAGCGTCACGACACGCCATGACGCAGCAACGTCGCCGCGAAGACCCTCGGAAGAGTCAGCCTGCTGACGTTGGGCCGGCGTCGAGCGGCCTCCGCGCGCATCTCGCTGTGCTCGCAGCGATGGATGGCGACCGGCGACGACCCGTCCCATTTCAGGGACCGGATGCCGCAGAAAGCCCCGTCACTCCGGGGGGGGCCAAAGCGACGGGGCTCATAGAGGGAGGGGGCAAATCTCCACTCTCACATGAAATGTGAATGCTTCAGCGCTGCCCACAATAACATATGTTAGTCAGTCACGTAATTTCTCTTCATTTTTGATGGGTTGCAAACTTCGGTGGTGTGGTGAGCCGGTTTGCGCCTGCGGTTTACGATCGCATCGCCGCGCAGACCGCGGTCGCTTGCGACCGCAGATCTAAAAAGAAATGCCAGGTCACATGTTCGTGCTACGATCGGCCGGAGCACGCCATGCTGACTACCGAGCCTATATTGTCGGTTCATACGGACATTTCAAAAGCACCGAACTCATTACTGGCGACGAGAACGATGATGCGGTCAAGATCGCCAGGCAACTTGTAGACGGTCACGACGTTGAGCAGTGGCACCTCGACCGAACATCATGATGCTGCGCGTAAGGACATAGGATCGGTCCAATCGAATGTTCTTGCCGCGATCGTCGTCCGGCAAGATTTGAACGGCAGGCGGTCTTGGCTCTATGGCCGGAAGATCGGGCGGCAAAGCCCGGATATCGGCCGTGCAAACGATCTGCTTGCGAATACATGGGATAGCTGGAGTATCGCCTTGGCTGGCAATGACAAAGACGAACTTCACCGGCGCTTAGAAGACGCGTATCAGGATATCGGGGCGGCAAACGACCCCGTGACGAAAGCGCGTATGATCGTTCTCACTGCAGGCATCCGAGAGCAACTCGATGCGGCGGAAGCCCGCGACGCCGCAGCGCGCGAAGCAGCGCCCTAGCGCGTGCCACCACCGGTGCGTCTGCGGAAATCGCGGCTGCAACGCAGGCGCCCGCTTCTTGCGCTCCGGCATTGCGAACGGTAGGTATGGTGATCGCTTTGGACCCGGTGAGAACCCGGGTGGCTCTTTCGGCCGCCGATCCGCCGAACCACGCACGCCGCTGTCAGGCCCGCCCCGCTTCATGCGGCGGCTATCCTAGCGCTCCTGCGGATCCCCAAAATGCCCTCACGTTTTAGCCGCGCGCGCGCCGAATGGTTCGGCGGCGACATCAGTATTCGCCGTGACGTTCTGGCCGGGATGGTCGGGACCTTCGCGCTGATCCCCGAGGTGATCGCGTTCTCCTTCGTGGCCGGCATCGATCCGGAGGTCGGGCTGTTCGCGTCTTTTGTGATCGGCATTGTCATCGCCTTTGCGGGCGGCCGTCCGGCGATGATCTCGGGCGCCGCGGGCTCGGTGGCGCTGGTCGCCGCGGCCCTGGTCACGCGGCACGGCCTGCCCTATCTGCTGGCGGCCACCGTGATGGCCGGTGGGCTGCAGATCATCTTCGGCCTGCTTAAGCTCGACGTCCTGATGCGCTTCGTGTCGCGCTCGGTGCGCACCGGCTTCGTCAATGCACTGGCGATCCTGATCTTCTCGGCCCAGGTGCCGCAGATGCTCGGCGTGACCTGGCATACCTATGCTTTGATCACGCTCGGCCTCGCCATCATCTATCTGCTGCCGCGCCTGACGACCGCGATCCCCTCGCCGCTGATCTGCATCGTGGTGCTCACCGCGATCGCCGTCGCCTTCCCAATGCCGATCCATACCGTGGCCGATCTCGGCCGACTGCCCGACACGCTGCCGGCGTTTCACTGGCCCATGGTGCCGCTGACCTTTGAAACGCTCGCCATCGTCGCGCCCTATGCGCTGGCCATGGCCGCCGTTGGCCTGCTGGAATCGATGATGACGGCCAGCGTCGTCGACGACCTGACGGAGACGACGAGTTCGAAGGCGCGCGAATGCACCGGGCTCGGGCTTGCCAATATCGCCGCCGGCCTGTTCGGCGGCATCGCCGGCTGCGGCATGATCGGCCAGACCGTCGGCAACGTCCGCTATGGCGGCCGCGGCCGCCTTTCGACGCTGGTCGCCGGCGTGTTCCTGCTGATCGTCATGGTGCCGCTGCGGCCCTACGTCGCTCAGGTCCCGGTCGCGGCTTTGGTGGCGATCATGATCATGGTCTCGGTCAGCACGTTTTCCTGGGGCTCGATTCGCGATCTCGCCCGCCATCCGAAAGTGTCGGGCATCGTCATGGTCGCGACTGTCATCGTAACCGTGGCCACCCACGACCTTTCGATGGGGGTCGTGGTCGGCGTGCTGCTCAGCGGCGTGTTCTTCGCCTTCAAGGTGACGCGCCTGATGGACGTGCAAGTCCGCCACGATGCCCCAAAGGATACGCGCATCTACACCGTGTCCGGCCAGATCTTTTTCGCCAGCGCGGACATCTTCGCCGACCGCTTCGACCTGCGCGACACCGTCCGCGCGGTCCGCATCGATCTGACCGCGGCGCATCTGTGGGACATCACCGCCATCGCGGCGCTCGACGAGGTTGTCGGCAAGATGCGGCGCCATGGCATCGTCACCGAGGTGGTCGGGCTCAACGAGGCCAGCAGCCTGCTGGTGGACCAGCACGCACCGCTGGTGCGAGACCCGGTCACGGCGCACGGCGCCGACTAGGGCCCATCATACGATTTTCGGCGGAGGCCCGCGGCGCCGACGAGCTAATCCGTCAGGACGCGGAGGCAATGCTCTTGCCGGCGCGCGGGCGGAACCATAGGTGACCGTCATGCATCACCGCGTCCTGTTCATTGCTTTGCTAACGACCGCCCTTGCCGGCTGCTCCATCGACCCTCACGCGTCGTGGGCGCCGGACCTTCTGAAGGATCGCGCACCGGCGCCGCCGGTGGCCGAGGCACCGCCGGACATGCGTGTCCTGCTGCGCACGAACCTCGCGGAATACTTCCTGCCGCAGGCGGCGGCCACCGGGATCGGCTTTTCAACGCCGCGGCGCACCGCGCTCGACTGGACGGTCTGCATCCGCGCCACCGTGAACGGCGCCACCGGCGGCTCGATCGGGCAGCAGACCTATCTGTTCAACATCGAGCGCAACAAGGTGGCGCGCCAGGCGCATGTCGATCCTTCGCACTGGTGCCACCAGGAGACCTACCAGCAAATCTGATGGCGGCTCATGATGCGATCCCGTCGCGCGCCAGCTGCAAGGCGCGCCCGGTCGGTCACCACGTCTGATTGCGGGAGTTGTCGCCGACTCCGTAGCCATAGCCCGGCGATGACGTCGCGCCGGCTCCGTTACTGAAGCTGCCATAGGCGTTGCGCGGCGAGGCGCTTCGGGCGCGGTGCTGTCGGCGCGCGGCGCCGATATCGGTGGCGGCGGGCTGATGGATCGCCGCACCGGACCGCGTCTCGGCAGCAAGCAACGGCGTCGCCGTACCGATGACCAGAATGGCCACCGCAGCCAGACCCATGATGCCTCCGGCCGCAGCCGGCGGATACGTTTTTCTCAACATGATATCACCCCTGCACTTGCCCGGCCGGGCCGATGGCCCTGCCCAGCAAATGACATCGGGTCGCCATCGCGGCTTGCAAGCGGGAGGCCCGTAACAAGCCTGTGACGCAAGTGCGAGGGCGCCGGCGGTTGGCCGGCTGCGGAGCTTAGTGGGCGGCCGTCATCCATGCGCGGGCATCGCGCTGCGCGGCTGCGATATCGGTGTCCGACATCATTTCGGCAACCTCGCGCCGCATCGGAATGGCGTCGACCCGGCCCTTCAGCGCGGCGAGATTGAACCATTTATGGGCGGCGATGAGATCCACGATCCCCGATCGGCCGCTGGCCCAGTAAAGGCCGCGCTCGAACAGAACGTCCTGGATCGCGGTCTCCGTCACCGGCATCGCGCTGTCGAAATCAATTTGTCCCTGAAACATCGGTCACCCCTTTTTTTGCTTTTGCCGCCCCCAACCGAGCGCGGCTCCCGTCCGTGATTTGATGCGATCCCAACCGCCGTTTGCCGGCTTGTTGGGATCACTATGACCGATCAAATTTGAAGAGCAGTTTAAGCATCGCGATGAACGAAAGCTGAAGCCGCAGCTGCCCGGACAGCGAGCGAACTGCAGGAATCCCGGTGTTTCCGGGGTTTTTCTGCGCAAATGCAGACTTGGTTTACCTTGCGGTTTGGCGATGGCGTAACCATCGCGCGGTTCGGTTCTCAAGCCTGATGCGCGATCCATTCCGCGAGTCGTCCCCACGAGCGCGGGGACCCATACGGCGCGGAGTCGCTGCGAGACCGCGCGGGTGGCGGCAAGGCCGTCTGACAAAGGAAACGTCAGGGGTTATGGGTCCCCGCCTTCGCGGGGACGACGTGGCGGACGGCCTTGCTTCTCGGCAAGGCGTCCCGTCGTCACATCATACGTTCTGGAAACAAGGCCACGCCGGGGATCAACCGCACCGGCGGAAAAACGAGGGCGTCGGCAACACGTCAAGGTCAGGCCGCGGAGCGAAAACCGCCCCGGACTGCGGGTCAGTGACCCACACCGATAAGAAGCGCCGATCAGGGATGACCGGATTCTTTGCCGGACCGTTTCGAAAGGCAGGCGCGCCCACCTTGCATCACAGCTCGACCGTCTGACCTGATGTCTCGCCGACACCCTCTTTCGTCGACCAGAGCTGTGCGATGGAAGGTCTGCGACGTGCAAACCGCCGGCGAAGCTCTTGTGACGTTGCCGGCATTGAAGCCGGCAAAAGTTTGCCGAGAAGAAGTTACTTCTTCTTGGCGACCTTCTTGGTCTTCTTCGCGGTCTTCTTCACAGCGCTCTTCGCTGCTTTCTTGACGGTCTTCTTCGCGGCTTTCTTGGTAGCTTTCTTGGCCATGTGACTCTCCTTAAAGAGATGACTTGATCGCTGCGTGCACTCGGGAATCGATATGCACTTCATCCCGAATACACCAACGATTTCAAAAGAACAGTCTCTCGCTTAAGGAAGTGTTGATGCTGCTTCGTCGCCGTTCACCCTATTGCTGCCGGGGCGAAGCGCGTTTGCGGCTTTGGCGTGATGCGTGAAGCGCCTACGGCACCCGCACCGGCGAAAGTCAAGTTCAACGCAGATACCTATTTTTGCCGGGTGTGCGTGCGGCGAGCTATCAAACAACTACACAAGCGCCCAGCTGCCACGAATCGGCGGGCGTTGCCGCAATTGCGCGCTCGCGCACGCCGTGCCGCCCCTTGCGGCGGCCAAAATTATTTTGGGATAACTCCACGCAAGGCTAGCCTGAAGCCGCGGTACGGCCGCTTCCGCCGCTTCACTCGACGCGATTCGCAACCCGATTCTGTCGTGGCTTCGCCGCGCGACGTGCCGCGCGACAGGCGTCATCACATCCGATCAACGAAAAACGGCGCCGCGTGACGCGGCGCCGTCGCACGAATGCGACGTCGATGGATGGTCGTCAGATGCCGAGCTTGCTCTTGAGCAGCTCGTTGACGACCTGCGGATTGGCCTTGCCGCCCGACGACTTCATTACCTGGCCGACGAACCAGCCCATCAGCGCGGGCTTGGCCTGCGCCTGTGCGACCTTGTCGGGATTGGCCTTGATGATGTCGTCGACCACCTTCTCGATGGCGCCGGTATCGGTCACCTGCTTCATGCCGCGCGCGTCGACCAGCACGCGCGGGTCGCCGCCCTCCGTCCAGACGATCTCGAACAGGTCCTTGGCGATCTTGCCGGAGATCACGCCTTCGCCGATCAGATCGACGACGGCGGCCATCTGCGCCGACGACAGCGGCGACGACGCGATGTCCCGGCCTTCCTTGTTGAGGCGGCCGAACAGTTCGTTGATCACCCAGTTGGCGGCGAGCTTGCCGTCGCGCGCCTTGTTCTTGAGCCCGTCGAGGGTGGCTTCGAAGAACTCCGCGCTCTCCCGCTCGGCCACCAGCACCGCGGCGTCATAGGCCGACAGGCCGAAGGCGCCGATGAAACGCGCCTTCTTGTCGTCCGGCAGCTCCGGCAGCGCGGCCTTCAGTTCGGCGACATAGGCCTCGCTGAATTCCAGCGGCAGCAGGTCGGGGTCCGGGAAATAGCGGTAGTCATGCGCCTCTTCCTTGGAGCGCATCGACCGCGTCTCGCCCTTTCCGGGATCATACAGCCGCGTCTCCTGCTCGATGGCGCCACCGTCTTCGAGGATGCCGATCTGGCGGCGGGCCTCGTGGTCGATGGCCTGGCCGATGAAGCGGATCGAGTTGACGTTCTTGATTTCGCAGCGCGTGCCGAACGGTTCACCGGGCCGGCGGACGGAAACGTTGCAGTCGGCGCGCAGGTTGCCCTTCTCCATGTCGCCGTCGCAGGTGCCCAGATAGCGCAGGATGGTGCGCAGCTTGGTCACATAGGCCTGGGCCTGTTCGGCGGAGCGCATGTCGGGCTTGGACACGATCTCCATCAGCGCCACGCCGGAGCGGTTGAGGTCGACATAGGTGCTGGTCGGGCTGTGGTCGTGCACCAGCTTGCCCGCGTCCTGCTCCAGATGCAGCCGCTCGATGCCGATGGTGACGGTCTCGCCGTCCGCGGTCTCGATGGCGACTTCGCCCTCCCCCACGATCGGCGACTTGTACTGGCTGATCTGATAGCCCTGTGGCAGATCCGGGTAGAAGTAGTTCTTGCGGTCGAAGGTCGAGCGCCGGTTGATCTGCGCCTTGAGGCCGAGCCCGGTGCGCACCGCCTGCCTGACGCAGGTTTCGTTGATCACCGGCAGCATCCCCGGCATCGCCGCGTCGACCAGCGACACATGCGTATTCGGCGCGCCGCCAAAGGCGGTCGAGGCGCCCGAGAACAGTTTGGCGTGGGAGGTGACCTGGGCGTGGATCTCCAGCCCGATGACCATTTCCCAGTCACCGGTGGCGCCCTTGATGAGTTTTGACGGTTTGACGGTTGCGTTCATGGCGTTGGTTTTACAGCGAGGGAGGCTGAGGGAAAAGGGCCATCAGTTGGTCGTCCCCGCGCACGCGGGGACCCATACGCCGTGCCGATCCGGCATTGCGATGGGGCGGTCGTTGTCTCTTACGATTGGCCTCAGGGGTTATGGGTCTCCGTCTTCGCGGGGACGACGAAGCTACAGCCCCGCCGCAAACGCTTTGAAGACCGGACTGATGCGCAGCGTATCGCGGCCGGCAGCGATGACGTCGTCGACCTGGGCCTGCGGCAGCTGGAAGCGCGTCGGCACGCTTTCCAGCGCCGCGGCGCGTTCGCCGTCGAGCTGGTCGAAGCCGAGACGACCGACGAAGAACGACAATTCGCGGCAATTCCAGCCCGGCTTCGCGCCGTAGCTCACGCGCTGCGCCGCCGAGAGGCCGCAGCGCCAGGCCACCAGCGACGACTGGTAGTCCTTCATGGTGCGGTCGAAGGCGGTGTAATTGGCGCCGACGCTGGCGTCGATGGTGGTGTCGACGGCGGCCTTCAGCAGTTCGACGCCGTCCGGGCCCTGCACGGTGTTGACCCAGTCGCCGGAGACGCCGGTCTTGCTGTCCACCACCAGGAACAGTGCACGGCGCAGCTTCACGGCCTGCTGCGGCGACAACGGACCGTAAGGCGTGTTGGACGATTCGCGGGCGATGGTGAAACCGGAGACGCCGTAATTGTCGACCAGCCCGCCGTCCATCAGCTTGATGTAGGGCACCGCGCCCTCGCGGTAGCGCACGATCGCCTTGGCGTAGGAATTCAGCATCGGCGACGCGTTGCGGTTGGCCGCGGCGCGCTGCACCCATTCCGGCAGCGGGTCGTTGCAGGTGCCGGGATAGGCCTTGACCACTGCGGGGGCAAAAGCGATCGGCACCGCGGCGGACGCCGCCACCGCGTTGGAC
>JBEVEC010000041.1:0-7086 GCA_040512975.1 Tardiphaga sp.
ATGGCCGCGGTGCGGCCCATGATGATCCCCGGCCCCGCCGGCGCGATCCCGGTGCGGATCTATACGCCACCGCGGCTCCGCCAAAGCGATGGCATGTCGCCGTGCCTGGTGTTCTTCCACGGCGGCGGCTGGGTGATCGGCGATCTCGACAGCCATGATGTGGTGTGCCGCTCCCTGGCCGTCGAAGGCGAGACGGTGGTGATCGCGGTCGATTACCGCCTCGCCCCCGAACACAAGTTTCCGGCGGCGATCGACGATGCCATCGCCGCGACGCGGTGGATCGCCGACAACGCCGTGCAGCTCAATCTCGACGCCGCGCGCATCAACGTCGGCGGCGACAGCGCCGGCGGCAATCTCGCGGCCATCGTCGCCATCGATGCGCGCGACAGCGGCGGCCCGGCACTCGCCGGGCAGTTGCTGATTTATCCCGCCACCGATTTCGCCATGACGCATCCGTCGCACGGCGAGCCGGAGACCGACTGCCTGCTGACCGAGGCGACCATCCGCTGGTTCGCCGCGCACTACCTGAACGGCCCGGGCGATGTCGACGACTGGCGCGCCTCCCCTGCCCGCATCGCCTCGCTGGCAGGCCTGCCGCCGGCTTACGTGCTGACGGCCGGCGCCGATCCGCTGCGTGACGAGGGCAACGAGTATGCCGGGCGACTGTCCGCGGCCGGTGTCGCCGTGACCTACCGGACCTTTCCCGGCCAGTTTCACGGCTTCATCACCATGGGCAAGATCCTGCCGAAGGCGAACGAGGCGCTGCACAATATCGGCGCCTGGCTGAAGGCTCAGGACTAACCAGCCCCGCCGCGATCCCAAATTTGCCGCGGATAACGAAAAAACCGCCCGTGTTGCCACGGGCGGTTTCGTATCAAAGAAGCGGACCGGCAGCCCGGCCGGATTACGAGCCTGGCGTCCAGGCCTGGTAGTCGCCGGTGGCCTTGGGGCGGCGGCCGCTCGCCAAGGTCGAGCCCGACGGGCGGTAGGCGGCCGGCGAGCCGGTCAGATTCGGCTGGTGCGGCTTTTCCCACTCGCGTGCGGCATAGGCTTCATCGGTCGGCGGCACGTCGACGGTATGATGCATCCAGCCGTGCCAGGACGGCGGGATCTTGGTGGCGTCGGTCTCGCCGTTATAGATCACCCAACGGCGCTCGAAGCGCAGCATCGGGTCGATCTTGCCGCCCTTGGTGCGGTAGTAGCGATTGCCCATTTCGTCGGTGCCGACCAGTTCGCCGTATTTCCGGGTCCAGCGATTGGTCCCGAAGCTGGTGCCGCTCCACCAGGTGAAGGTCTTCAGCAGAAACTGTTTCATTGTGTGCGCCGATCGAGGTTTTCCGGGGCCGTTGATGCCACCCGGGGGGCCGCTTGTCCAGTTGCAGCGCGGCATGCCTTGCCCGTCATCGAAGGGGGCGCGGCTGCAGCTGCATCAATCCCGCAATCGTGTTGAGGGCTATTTGTCACGTAGCCTGGACCGAATAAGCGGGCTCGATCCCGGAACCCCGTCCTGACCCGCGTGTTGGGTCCGTATCTGGATAGGAGTTAAGTAATGTCGAATTTGAAGATCTTGACGGCTGCGGCCGCGATTGCACTGGCGGTGCCCATGGTGGGCGCAACCCCGAGCTTTGCGCAGAACACGAAATTTGTTGGCGCCCCCGGCGGCGGCGCGGTGCCCTTGGGCGGCGGAGCGCGCGTTGGTGGCGGCGGCGGCGGTGGCCCGCGCATGGGTATGGGCGGCGGCGGCCCGCGTATGGGCATGGGCGGCGGCGGCGGTGGTCCCCGCATGGGCATGGGCGGTGGCCCGCGCATGGGTGGCGGCGGCTTCCACGGCGGCGGCCCGCGCTACGGTGGCGGATATGGTCGCGGCGGCGGTGCCGGGATCGGCCTTGGCCTCGCAGCGGGTGCCATTGCCGGCGGCGCGCTGGCATCGGGCGCCTACTATAACAACGGCTATTACGGTGGCGGCTACGGCGGCGGTTCGTACGCTTACGACGACGGCGCCTATGATGACAGCGACGCAGTGGAAGTCGTTCCGCAGGGTGGCGGCGACGTGAACTACTGCATCCAGACCTACAAGTCGTATGATGTGCGCAGCCAGACCTATCTCGGCTACGACGGCCAGCGTCACTCCTGCCCGTAACCGGCACGGTTGACAGCGTTCAGGGGCGGCACCGATGAGGTGCCGTCCCTTTTCGTTTGTGGCTTGCTCGCGTTGCCCACGCACAGCCGATCCCCTTACCCGCTTGCGGGACCGGGTTAGGGAGAAGGCGCCACAACGGCGGCCTTCCATATGGCGCCCTCTTCCCGGCCCTCTCCCGCAGGCGGGAGAGGGAGCAGGCAGGCTACGGCCTGAGCTACTCGCCTGCGTTCGGCGCCGGGCGCGTCACGCGGGCAAAGCCCCAGTCGTTGTTGCCGCGCAGGAAGGCGATCCAGCCCCAGGTGGCGCCGGCGTGGCGCAGCAGTTGGAAACTGAACGGCTCGAGGATCGCCGCGAACACCGCGGCGGCAAAGCTGGTCTGGGCGCGGCCGCCGGTGATGCGGCGATAGAGTTGCACGGTCCACAGATAGACCAGGAAATCACCGACGATCTTCGCGCTGATGATGCCGAACACCGGCAGCGCGATGTGTGTCTTGCCGGTCAGCAGCAGCACCACGAGCAGCACAAAGGCCGTGAGGCCGTAGATCGGCTGCAGCGTGTCCAGCGCCTTGATCGGCAGCATCCGCATGCCGAGCGCGCCGTAGCGCGGGTTGCCGGTCATGTCGCGATTCCAGTATTGCGTCTGCAGAAAACCCGCGAACCAGCGCCGGCGCTGCCGCAGGAACGCCATCAGATGGGTCGGCGCCTCGGTGCGCGCCACCGACGTGCCGACCATCCGCAGCTTCCAGTCGAGGCCGTGATCGGTCGCGTAGCGGTGCATGCGATGCGTCAGTTCGTAGTCCTCGACCAGGCATTCGGCATCGAAGCCGCCAACCGCGATCAGCGCGTCGCGCCGGAAGCCGGCAAAGGCGCCGGAAATTAGCAGCAGGCTGTTGCCGCGCATCCAGGCGAAACGCGAGATGATGTTGCGGATATATTCGTAGGTCTGGAACCACTGCATCACGCGGCCGCCGATCGAGTCGTCGCAGACCGGCACCAGCACGCCGCCGGCGGCCACCAGCGTGGCGTCGGCGGCAAACGCCCTACGCATCTCGGCGATGGCGTCAGGTGCCAGAAACGTATCGGCGTCCAAAGTGACCACGATGTCGGTGTCGGCGCGGGTCATCGCCGCGTTGAGCGCGCGCGCCTTGCCCTGATGCGGCAGCCGCAGCCATTGCAGCCGGATGGCGCCGAGCTGCCCGCTGCTGCTCTGGCCCGGCGCCGGGATCACAAGTCCGAAGCGGTCGCGCAGCAGCACGTCGGAGCCGTCGGTGGATCCGTCATCGGCGATGAGGATGAGGTCCGGCGCATCGGTCTGCGCGGCGAGCGTCGACAGCGCTTCCGGCAAGTTGAGCAACTCGTTGTGGGCCGCGATCAGGATGCCGATCGACGGATGCGCGAGAGCTTCGTCCTGCGGCACTTTTGCGAATTGTAGTGGCAGCGTCTGCCACACCACGAACAACATCAGCACCGTATCGTAGGCGATATAGACCATGCCCGCCGACCAGACCCAGATGTCGTTGAGCCAGAACGACCGCGTAAACAGGATCGCCCATAATGCAATCACCGCGACATAGATCATCAGACTGGGAAACGGCATGCGGCGCGGCGTGATGCGCGGCGATGCGGCGGCGAAGGCGGCGTGAAGGGAGCTTGTCATTGCATCATTCAATCGCGAGAGTTCTTGCATACCGTCTTCCGTAACAACTACGCCTGAATCGTGATGTCGTTTGCCGGAAGCCTGTATTTAATGCGGATCATCATCACGCCGGGCACACGAAGTCGTCATGAACCATCAGACAAATCAGCGGTAGTTTTATTCCATGGACAAAATGCCTTTGACGATCGAGCGATACACACGCACCGCGATGGTGCTGCACTGGTTGATCGCCTTGTTCATCTTCATCAATGTCGCGCTGATCTGGAGCGTCGACATCCTGCCGGAAGACAGCATCCGCCCGGTCATCGATGCCCACAAGTCGTTCGGTATCACCGTGCTCGGCCTTGTCCTGATGCGCATCCTGTGGCGTTTCGCCAACCGCCCGCCGCCGTTGCCGGACTTCTATGCGCCCGCCGAGAAGACCGCCGCGCATGCCGCACACATCGCACTCTATGGGGTAATGCTGGCGCTGCCGTTGACCGGCTGGATGCACGACTCCGCCTGGAAGGCCGCAGGCGAAATCCCGATGTACTGGTTCGGCCTGATCCAGTGGCCGCGGATCGGCTGGATCATGCATATCGAGCCCGGCCTGAAGGAACGCCTGCACGACGTGTTCGGCAGCGCCCACACCTGGCTGTCCTATGTGCTCTACGCGCTTGTCGGCCTGCACATCGCCGCCGCGCTGAAGCACCAGTGGTGGGACCACCATCCGGAATTGCAGCGCATGCTGCCCGGCGAGACCGCGCCGCCTACCCCCTTGTCGCCAGCGCCACGCCCGCCAGCGTGAGCAACAGCGCCGCGATCTGCGTGAGCCCCAGCGGCTCGTGCAGCAGGACGGCGGAGCCGGTCACGCCGATTACCGGCACCGCCATGGTGCCGATGGCGGCGACCGAGGCCGGCAGCAGTTTGAGCGCGGCGAACCACGCGACATAGGCGATGCAGAAACCGACCACCGCGATATAGGCCAGCATTGACCAGCCGAGGGCGGTCAGCCGTTCGGGATGCGTCGTCTCGAACATCAGGCCGATGACCAGCACCGGCAGGCAGCCGATCAGGAACTGCCAAGCCGAATTGGTCAGGAGCGGCAGGTGCAGCGGGTATTTCTTGGCCAGCACCGTGCCGAAGGCAAAGCCGAGCGCGCCGATCACGGCCAGGATCAGTCCCGGCAATTTGGCCGCGCTGGCATGCAGGCCGTCGCCGGCCATCAGCGCGGCAATGCCGGAAAACGCCATCAGCATGGCGACCAGGCGCAGCGGGCCGAGCCGCTCGCCGAGCACCAGCCAGGCCAGCACGGCGGCCCAGATCGGCATGGTGTAGGCGATCACCGCCGCCTCCCCGGCCGGCAACCACAGTAGCGCCAGCCCCATGAAGGCCATCCAGCCGAACACGTTGAGCATCGACAGCAGGATGAGACGGCCCCAGAGCGCCCGCGGCACGCGCACGCTCTCGCCGCGCGCCAGGGCGAGCACGGCCAGCAGAAACGCCCCAACGATGCCCGCGGCGCCCCGGCCCGTCAGCGGCGGGCATTCGGTCATCAGGAGTTTCATCACCGGCCAGTTGAAACCCCAGCCGACCGAGGTGACGGCCAGCAGCAACAGGCCAAGCGGAGCAATGCGCGGGCGCGCACCGGCGGGATCAGGCAATGACATGGGAAAAGACCGCTGGAGAATCGGTCGGACAATGCCGCCTAAACCGCCCCTCCACCACCCCGCACCACGGCGGGACAGCAATCCGAACGGCGGGTCCTGGCTATCGATCCACCGCCGCGCCTGAGTCCGACAAACGCAAGCCCTGCATGACGAAATAAAGTTGGGCTGTGAACAGTGGGTGCAGCGTCGATTCCGGAGGCCTTTAGAAATATTTTCGGCTTCCGGATTCCTGAGGACTCACGGATACTTGGCTCCGATCCAAGCGCAGCATGCCCCCTTGGTTATCCCCCTTTTCCACCATATTTAGTATTTGGTTCAGGAACCGGCGCTAGTTCTTGACGGGTTAGTTTGGTCGGCCTAGTTTTCGGACTGTTCGGTGCGGGTGGTCTTTGGTCCCGCCGGACGATCCCAAACGGGTTCCAGATTGACCGCTCCGACCTCCCAATCGAGGTGACGGGGATCGGGATCTTGCGTCCTGAAATCCGTGGCCGGGAGCACCAGGAATTGAGCCCGCAGAGGCTCGCCAGACGGCGTGTAGAGGCGTTGACTGGGCAGATCGCGGCAGGATGGCCGCGGCACGCCCGTACAGACACAAGGGCCGGATCTTCCGGCCGCAAATGGAAATCACCGGGCCTCGGGATGGGGCATCGGCTTAAGACGGGGCACGACCACGATGCAGATCAATCGCCGCTACACCACCGAAGGACAGTCCCCCTATGCCGGGATCGACTTCCGCCACACCACCTCCGAGATCCGCAATCCGGACGGCTCCGTGGTGTTCAAGCTCGAAGGCGTCGAGGTCCCCGAGTCCTGGTCGCAGGTCGCCTCCGACGTGCTGGCGCAGAAGTATTTCCGCAAGGCCGGCGTCGCCGCCCGCCTGAAGAAGGTCGAGGAAGAGACCGTGCCGTCGTGGCTGTGGCGCTCGGTGCCCGACACCGAGGCGCTGGCCGCCCTGCCCGAGAAAGAACGCTTCGTCTCCGAGCTGTCGTCCAAGCAGGTGTTCGACCGCCTCGCCGGCTGCTGGACCTATTGGGGCTGGAAGGGCAGCTACTTCACGTCGGAAGCCGACGCCCACGCATTCCATGACGAGCTGCGCTACATGCTCGCCAAGCAGATGGTCGCGCCGAACTCGCCGCAGTGGTTCAACACCGGCCTGCATTGGGCCTACGGCGTCGATGGCCCCGGCCAGGGCCACTATTACGTCGACTGGAAGACCGGCAAGCTGACCAAGTCGAAGTCGGCCTATGAGCACCCGCAGCCCCATGCCTGCTTCATCCAGGGCGTCGAGGACGACCTCGTCAACGAAGGCGGCATCATGGACCTGTGGGTGCGTGAAGCCCGCCTGTTTAAGTACGGCTCCGGCACCGGTTCCAATTTTTCCCGCCTGCGCGGCGAAGGCGAGAAGCTGTCGGGCGGCGGACGCTCGTCGGGCCTGATGTCGTTCCTGAAGATCGGCGATCGCGCCGCCGGCGCCATCAAGTCGGGCGGCACCACGCGCCGCGCCGCCAAGATGGTGGTGGTCGATGCCGACCATCCGGATATCGAGACCTATATCGACTGGAAGGTGAAGGAAGAGCAGAAGGTCGCGGCCCTCGTCACCGGGTCGAAGATGAACCAGAAGCACCTTAAGGCCATCATGA
>JBEVEC010000102.1:0-8701 GCA_040512975.1 Tardiphaga sp.
CCGCGGCCAAGGTCGAATGCGTGATGAACAGCTTCTTCTTTTCGTTGGCGATGTTTTGCACGGCAAGTCCGACCGCCGACACCGGAACGTCGACGATCAAATCGACCTGATCGACATCGTACCAGCGCCGCGCGATGCCTCCGCCGATGTCAGGCTTGAGCTGGTGGTCGCCGACGATGATGCTGATTGGCTTGCCCAGCACCTTGCCACCGAAATCGTCGATCGCCATTTGCGCGGCGGTGACCGAGCCCTGGCCGGTCGGCGTGGATGCCGGGCCGTTCATGTCGGTGAGCACGCCGATCTTGACCACATCGTCTGAAACTTGTGCGAGCGCGGCGGTCGATGCCAGCATCGCAACCGCAAGCGCTGCAAGCCCGGATAGGTTCCTGGCGAACATCCTGTCTTCTCCCTGGAAGCGGCGCGTTGGCCGTTGGTCTCTTGGGGGCGGTTGATCCGCCAATTGGTCTCAATTGCAACTATTTTGGGCCGCCGTCAACGTCGTCGTGGGGAGAGGCTGACCGCTGATGGTATCGGGTTCTGTTTATTTCCGGCACGATTCAGGGCATAGGCGAGCCATGACCTCGCCCCAGCGCCTGCCTGCTTCGCTTACGCCGCTCGATCTGGCGCTCGACGCGCTGTTGAAGGACGTGGAACCGGTTGCTCCGTCGGAACGGCCACTCAGGGACGCGCTGCGCTGCATTGCCGCCGAAATGCCGCCGCTGGACGCCCGTCCGTCATGCGACATTGCCGCCGTCGACGGCTACGCATTCCGCGCGCGCGATCTGGTCGGCGTGTCCTCCTATTCGCCGTTGCCGTTGTCGGCGTCGCCGATATGGGTCGAGGCTGGCGAGCCTGTCCCCGATGGCTGCGATTGCGTGCTGGATTCCGATTCGGTCGACATTTCCGGTCCGGTGCCGCAGGTGATGGCGGAAGCGATCCCCGGGCAGGGCGTACGCCGTACCGGCGACGATATCGCCGCGGGAAGCCATGTCGTCGAGGCGGGGCGGCGCGTGCTGCCGCGCGATCTCCTGATCGCGCGCGCCGCCGGCGTCGCGCAATTGAAGGTGCGCCGTCCGCGCCTGCGCATTGTCAATATTCCGGGCGGCACGGCGACGGCGGATCTCATCGCCGAGAGTGCACGAGCGGCGGGAGCCGAAATCGTCTCGGTCGCAGCCGCCGGGCGCGATGCCGCATCGATTGCCGCTGTTATCGGTGATACTGCGTGCGACCTGCTTCTGAGCGTCGGCGGCTCCGGCGTCGGCCGCACCGACGCGGCGCTGACGGCATTGGCCATGCGTGGCGAGGTTTTCGCCCACGGCATTGCCCTGCAACCCGGTCGCACGTCGGCCGTGGGTCGCGTGGGCAAGACGCCGGTCGTGTTGCTGCCCGGCGCGCCCGATCAGGCCTTTGCGGCGTGGTGGACGTTGGCGCTTCCCGCGCTCGATCGCTTATCTGGCCGCCGCCCGCGCAGGACGCTCAATCTGCCGCTGGCGCGCAAGATTGCATCCAGCGTCGGCATCGCCGAAATCGTGCTGCTGGAGCGAAAGCAGGGCGTCTGGGTCACGCTGGCGGCAGGCGAATTGTCGCTCGATGCGATCGCGCGCGCCGAAGCCTGGCTCGCGGTGCCCGGCGGCTCGGAAGGATTTGCGGCGGGTACGCCGGTTGATGCCTATATGTTGCGGGAGTGAGTTGAATTCTGGAATGAGCAACAAGCACTTGTCCAAGAACCCTGACATTCTCGATCAGGACCAGTTCCTGACCATTCTGTCGCGCGAAGACGCGCTGGCGCGCTTCGAGGCCGCCTTGTTTCCGCGTGCAATACCGGCTGAGCAGCGATCGCTTGCCGCGGCGCTCGGCTGCGCGCTCGCCGAGGACGTGGTGGCGCCAATCGATGTGCCGCCGTTCGACCGTTCCAATGTCGATGGCTTTGCCGTGCGTTCCGCCGATCTCGCCTCTGCCGGTGAAGCTTCACCGGTACGCCTGATGCTCAACGACGAGGTGATCGCCTGCGGCACCGCGCCGACGCGGCCGGTGTTGTCGGGCACGGCCACTTCGATCGCGACCGGCGGCCCGGTGCCGCGTGGCGCTGACGCGGTCGTGATGGTCGAACACACCCAGCCGGCGGCTCCCCACGCGATCGAAATCCACCGCGCGGCTTCACCCGGACAATTCGTGTCCTATGCCGGTTCCGATATCGCCCGTGGCGAGGCGCTGCTGCGCGCCGGCACCATCATCGGCTCGCGCGAGATTGGTATGCTGGCGGCCTGCGGCATCGCGCAGGTTACCGTCGCGCGCCGGCCGCGGGTCGCCATCATCTCCACCGGGGATGAGCTAGTGCAGCCCGGCCAGCCGCTGCGCCCGGCGGCGATCTACGACACCAACGGCGCCATCGTCACCGCGGCGATCTCGGAGAATGGCGGCGAGGCGCACTTTCTCGGCGCCATCCCCGACGACGAAGCGCTGCTCGAATCCGCGATGCGCAAGGCGTTGGGGACCAGCGACATGCTGGTGCTTTCCGGCGGCACCTCGAAAGGCGCGGGCGATGTGTCGCATCGCATCATCGGCCGGCTCGGCAAGCCCGGCATCATCGCCCACGGCGTCGCGCTGAAACCCGGCAAGCCGCTGTGCCTGGCGGTATGCGACGGCAAGCCGGTGATTATTTTGCCGGGATTTCCGACCTCGGCCATGTTCACCTTTCACGACATGATCGTGCCGGTGCTGCGGCGGATGGCGGGCCTGCCGCCGCGCTCGGATGCCAAGGTCAGCGCCCGGGTACCGGTGCGGATCGCGTCCGAACTGGGCCGTACCGAATTCGTTATGGTGTCGCTGGTCGAAGGATCGGACGGATTGATCGCCTATCCCACGGGAAAGGGCTCCGGCGCCATCACCTCCTTTGCACAGGCCGACGGTTTTCTGCGCATCGACGCGTTGGCGGACCAGATGCCGGCGGGTACCGACGCCGAGGCAACGCTGTTCACGCCGCATGTGCGGGTGCCGGATTTGGTGATCGTCGGCAGCCATTGCACCGGGCTCGATCTCGTGACCGCGCCGCTGGCGCACGCAGGCCTCGTCGTGCGCTCGATTGCGGTCGGCAGTCTCGGGGGGCTGGCAGCCGCGAAACGCGGCGAGTGCGATTTTGCGCCGATCCATCTGTTCGACGAAAAATCCGAGACCTACAACACGCCTTATCTCAGCGACGGGCTGGAGCTCGTCCCGGGCTGGCGGCGCATGCAGGGCATTGTGTTCCGCAAAGGCGATCGGCGTTTCGAAGGGATGTCGGCCGAGGATGCGGTGCGATCCGCGCTGGCCGATCCGGCCTGCATCATGGTCAACCGCAACCAGGGCGCCGGCACGCGCATCCTGATCGACCGGCTGCTTGGCGGCGCGCGTCCCGACGGTTACTGGAATCAGCCGCGTTCGCACAATGCGGTGGCGGCCGCGATCGCGCAGCACCACGCCGACTGGGGCATGACCATCGCGCCGGTCGCGCATGCGTCAAACCTGGGTTTCATTCCCTTCGCCGAAGAGCAGTATGATTTTGCGCTGGTGAAGGCGCGCAAGCTGCGACCTGCCGTGCAAGCCTTTCTCGACGCACTGGCGTCGGAGGCGGGACGCGCAGCGCTGGAGCAGGCAGGGTTTCGGCCGGCCTGAAGTGTCGGGCAAATTGAAGAAGCCGTCGAAGAAACGGCTTGGGGCAGGGATGGAATGACAAGACCTCTGTCGATCGCGATCGTCGGCGCGGGCATGGGCGGCCTCGCCGCCGCCGCGGCGCTGCGGCGGGTGGACATCGACGTTACGGTATACGAACAGGCGACGCAGTTCGCGCGCATCGGCGCCGGCATTCAGATCGGCTGCAACGCCATGAAGGTGCTGCGCGGGCTGGGGTTGGAGGCGCGATTGCGCGGACAGTCGTTCTATCCGCGCTCCTGGAACAACCGCGACTGGTGCACCGGCGAAGTAAAATTCGACATGATCTTCGGCGAGAGTGCTGAACAGAAGTTCGGCGCGCCCTATCTCTTGGCGCATCGCGGCGATCTGCATGCCGCGCTCGCCAGCGCCGTTCCCGATCAATGCGTCAAGCTCAACCACAAACTGGTTGGACTCGACGAGACCGGCGACGGCGTCCGACTGACGTTCGCCAACGGCGCAAAGGTGACGGCCGACGCCGTGATCGGTGCTGACGGCATTCATTCCCTCGTGAGAGACATCTTGTTCGGTGTCTCGCCGGTCAGCTTTACCGGGCGCATCGCCTATCGCACGACCTATCCCGCCGCGCTGCTCAATGGTGCAAGGATCGACGATTGCACCAAATGGTGGGGCGAGGACCGGCACATCGTCATTTATTACGTCAAGCCGGACCGCAGCGAGATCTATCTCGTCACCAGCCAGCCGGAGCCGGAGTTTCGGATCGAGTCCTGGTCGGCAAAGGGCGACGTGAAGGAATTGCGCAAGGCTTTCGCCGGCTTCGACCGCCAGGTCGAGCAGGTGCTGGCCGCGTGCCCTGACGTGCACAAATGGGCGATCGTCGATCGCGCCGCACTCGATCGCTGGACTGAGCGCAACGTGACGCTGCTTGGAGATGCTTGCCATCCGATGACGCCCTACATGGCGCAGGGCGCGGCGATGGCGATCGAGGATGCCGCCGTGCTGTCGCGTTGTCTCGACGGTGTCGAGCCGGATGGAATTGCGAATGCGTTTCGCCGCTTCGAGGCAACGCGCAAGGCGCGGACTGCCCGCATCCAGCAGACCTCGCGCGCCAATACGTGGCTGAGCGGAAAGACTGATACCGACTGGGTCTATGGCTACGACGCTTGGACCGTGCCGCTGGCGGCGTAGATCGGTTCGGTGGCTTCTCGCGGAACTCGTCATGCCCGGCCTTGTGCCGGGCATCCACGTTCTTGCTTCATTCAAGCAAGAAGGACGTGGATAGCCGGGCATAGGCTAGGGGTAGCGACGCCGTCCTTCCGAACGGCTACGCCCGGCCATGACGAAAAGCAAGTCGTTTGGGTAGCTTTCTCACACGTTCAGGTTCATCCACACCGCCTTTGGCTCGGTGAAGTTATCGATCGCCGCCGAGCCATGCTCGCGGCCGAAGCCGGAATCGCGCACGCCACCCCACGGCAACCGCACGTCGGTATAACCATAGGTGTTGATCCAGACCGTTCCGGCATTGGCTTTCTTCGCAAAGCGCTGCACGCGCCCGATATCGCGGCTCCAGACGCCGGCGGCGAGGCTATAGGCGGTCCCATTGGCGATCCGCAGCGCGTCGGCCTCGTCGCGGAACTTGATGACGCTCACCACCGGGCCGAAGATTTCTTCCTGCGAGATGCGCATCTCATGCCTGACGTTGGCGAACACCGCAGGGCTGATGAAATAGCCGCGATCGCCAACGCGCTTGCCGCCGGTCGTCAGCAACGCGCCTTCTTTTTCGCCGATGTCGACATATTCGAGGATGCTCTTCATCTGCTTTTCGGAGATGACGGGACCGAGCGCGGTGGCGCGATCGGCGGGATCGCCCATCCGAATTGCCTGCGCGCGTTGCGTCAGCCGCTCGACCACCTCTTCGTAAATCTTCTCATGCGCGAGCACGCGCGAACCTGCCGAGCAGACCTGCCCGGCGTTGAAGAAGATCCCGGACGCCGCCGCCTTGGTCGCTGCCTCGATATCGGCATCGTCGAAGATCACGTTGGCGGACTTGCCGCCGAGTTCGAGCGACACGCGTTTGAAATTGCCCGCCGCGCCGCGCAGGATGCCGCGGCCGACGCCGGGCGAGCCCGTGAACGTCACTTTGTCGACGTCGGGATGATTGACGAGGGCGTCGCCGACCACGCGACCGGGACCGGTGACGATATTGAGTACGCCCGGGGGCAGGCCGGCTTCGAGCGCCAACTCGCCGATCCGCAATGCGGAGAGCGACGTCAACTCGGCCGGCTTCATCACGATGGTGCAGCCGCAGGCGAGCGCCGGCGCAAGTTTCCACATCCCGATCATCAGCGGGAAATTCCAGGGCACGATGACGGCGACCACGCCGACCGGCTCGCGTACCGTGTAGGTGAGGGCATCATCCCGCGTGGACACGACCTCGCCGCTGATCTTGTCGGCCCAGCCCGCGTAGTAGGTCAGCGTGTCGATTGCAGCCGGCAGATCCTGCCGCAGCACGGCTGCGATCGGCTTGCCGGCATCGAGGCTTTCGAGCGTTGCGATTTCATCGGCGTGCTTTTTCATCAGGTCGACGAGCCGGAGCAGGATTTGTCCCCGCTCCGACGCACGCATGGTGCGCCAGGGGCCTTCGAAAGCGCGTCGCGCTGAGGCGACCGCCCGGTCGACGTCGGCTTCGTTGCCTTCCGCGACCGTGGCGATGACCTGCTCGGTGGCCGGGTTGAGGGTCTTGAAGGTGCGTCCGGAGGCCGAGGGAACGTGCTGGCCGTCGATCAGCAGCAGCCGCGGCTTTGCCGCTGAAACCGGGGGGACCTCGCGGGAATAATCATATGCAATCGACATCATATTTCCTCCGTTGTTGTCTTCTATTTTGGAAGAAAATAAGCCATAGTAAATATGATATGATCTGCCTATGACGCGTCGAGATATGAAATAGATTTCATAACTGGATGGACCGATGCTGCACATCGACATCGATACGGTCTGGCGATTTCGGAAGGAGGGCAGCCCACAGACGATCGTGGTGATGCTCCGGGTCCTGAACGAGATCCGGAAGACCGGCAAACTCACCAGCGCGGCGGCCGACGCCGGTCTCTCCTACCGCCACGTCTGGAATCTGGTCGAACAATGGTCCGACTTCTTCGGGGTGCCGCTGGTCGAAACCCAGCGCGGCAAGGGCACGACGCTGACGGCGTTCGGCGAGAAGCTGGTATGGGCCGGGCAGCGCATGCAGGCGCGCCTTGGCCCGCAACTGGAAAACCTCGCCCAAGAGCTCGCGACGGAAATAAAGCCGTTCCTGCATCAGCGCCCGTCGGTGATCCGCGTCCACGCCAGCCACGGTTTTGCCGTTTCAAAGCTGCGCGAATTGCTCGACCGCGAGCCCGGTATCGGCGTCGATCTGCGCTATGTCAGCAACCAGAATTCGCTGGTGTCGCTGGCGCAAGGCGCCTGCGATCTCTCCGGCGTGCATCTGCCGCGCGGCGAATTGCGCGCGCAAAGCGTCCGGGCGTGCAGGGAATGGCTCGACCCGCGTGAAGACCGCGTGATCCATTTCGTGACCCGTGAGATGGGACTGATGGTGAAGCGCGGCAATCCGCTCAAGATCACGTCGCTGAAGGACATCGTCGATCGCAAGGCGCGCTTCGTCAACCGTGACCATGATTCCGGTACCCGCCTGCTGTTCGACCAGTTGCTCACCCTGAATGGAATCGACGAGGCCAGCATCAACGGTGCCCAGCAAATGGAATTCACCCATGCCGCGGTGGCCGCCTATGTGGCGAGCGGCATGGCTGATGCGAGTTTCGGCGTCGAAGCCGCCGCGCGGCAATTCGGGCTCGATTTCATCCGCCTTCTGACCGAGGACTATTTCTTTGTCTGCCGCCGCGGTTTTCTGGAGACCGAGCCGATGCAGCGCCTGCTCGACGTGATGAAGGGCAGCGAATTTCACAAGGCCGTTGCCGAGCTTCCCGGTTACGTCGCGTCCAACACCGGATCGGTCAGCACCGTTCAGGAGTTTCTGGACAGCGTCGATGCCAAGCCAGTCGTTTCCCGTAAGCGGAAGCGCTGACTACGAAGTTCAATCCCCATCCAAAGCGGCCAGCCGGTCGGCTTCCGCGATGTCGTCCATGGTGTTGGCGTTAAAGAACGGATCGAGCGGCGTTGTCGGCCATGTCACGGTGGCAAGCCTGAATCGCGCGGTCCAGCGGTCGATCTTCCTGACGTCTTCGACAACAAGCGCGTGGCGAAGTTGTTCGCGCAAAGCGACGCACCAAAGTCCGATCACCGGATGCGACTGGCCGTCGGAAGCGGCAACGGCGAGTTCGGCATTCTCTGCTTCGAGCGCGGCATGGAGCCGCGACACCAGATCGCGCGGCAGGAACGGGCAGTCGGCGGCAGCGCTCAAAACAAGCTTTACATCCGGCCGGTTCGCCGCAGTCCAGTCGAGCGCCGCCAGAATGCCGGCGAGCGGTCCGGGAAAATCGGCGACGCCGTCCGCAATGACAGGCAAGCCAAACGCCGCAAAGCGCGCGGGATCGCCATTGGCGTTGAGGATGAGACCATCGCATTGCGGCTTCAGCCGCGCGATCACGCGATCGAGGATGGTGCGGCCGGCGATCGTGCGCATCGGCTTGTCGCCGCCGCCCATCCGTCGCGCCAGCCCGCCGGCGAGCAGCACGCCGGGGATGTCCCGCGCGCCCCTTGGCGTCGCCCGCGCGCCCCTTGGCGTCGCGTCACTCATCGCTTTCGCCCTTGCGCTTGTGCCGTGCCGATTCCTCCGCGACATAGTCGAGGTCCTGGTCGAACACGATCCGCTCCTGGCCGGACAGCGCGATAAAACGTTTGCCGCGCGTGCGTCCGACCAGCGTTAGCCCAACCTGCCGCGCCAGTTCGACTCCCCAGGCCGTAAACCCGGAGCGCGACACGAGAATGGGAATTCCCATCCGCACCGTCTTGATCACCATCTCGGAGGTGAGCCTTCCCGTGGTGTAGAGGATCTTGTCGGCGGGATCGACGCCGTGGCGGTAGATCCAGCCTGCGATCT
>JBEVEC010000141.1:0-22827 GCA_040512975.1 Tardiphaga sp.
GCGGGTGGCACGTCGGATGTGATCGCGCGCGCGGTGGCCGAACAGATGGCGGTGGCGCTCGGCCAGACTATCATCATCGAAAACGTGGTCGGCGCCGGCGGCTCTACAGCCCTGGCCCGCGCCGCACGATCTGCCCCCGACGGCTACACCATCGCCATCGGCAAGGCCGGCACCAGTGCGGCGACCTACACGATCTATCCGAAGCTGCCGTTCACGCCGGAAAGTTTCGCGCCGATCGGCGTGGTCGCCAAGACCTTCGGCATCGTCGCGCTGCGCAAGGATTTTCCGGCCGCGGACCTCAAGGACTTTCTCGTCTATGCCAAGGCCAATCCCGGCAAGGTAAATCTCGGCCAGGCCGGTGTCGGCTCGTCGAACTACCTGATCTGCAAGAGCTTCGTGCAGGCCGCCGGCATTGACGTCACGCTGGTCGGCTACCGCGGCGCGGCGCCTGCGCTGACCGATGCGATCGGCGGCCAGATCGACGGCGTCTGCGACAGCGCGGCGTCGGTGTCGCAGGCCATCGACGACAAGCTGGTCAAGGCCGTGGTGGTCGGCTCCGATGTGCGCCTGGCATCATTGCCGGACCTGCCGACGTCGGCGGAAGCGGGGTTGCCGGAATTCGAGGCGCAGGGCTGGAACGGGCTGTTCGCGCCCAAAGGAACGCCCCCGGAAATCATCGCCAGGCTCAATGCCGCGGCGCGTGCGTCGGTCGAAAGCGACCTGGTGAAGAAGCGTTTTCGCGATCTGTCCACGGTGGCGCCCGGCGACAGCGAGCACGGCCCCGAGGTGCTGCAGGCGCTGGTGACGCGCGACGTGGCGAAATATCGCACGATGCTGCAGGAAAAATAGGGCGCCGCCCTATAACGCCCCATACACAAGCTGTTATCGCCCGGCTCGACCGGGCGACCCAGTATCGCAGGGCGCGCATTTTCAACGTCTGACGCTCTGCAATACTGGGCCCTCCGCTGTCGCGGAGGGTGACGGCTGTCGATGCCGAACGGCAACTTGCCAAATCCTCGTTCTGGCCCGAAACTTGCTGATCTTTCCCTGCAAACCCGAACGCGCGTTATCGCCGCACGCAGGAGACATCATGTTCACTCGCCACGCTTCCAAGGCCCTCGCGCTCGCCGCCGCGCTGCTGGCACAACCGGCGATGGCGGCGTCGACGCTGCGGATCGCCATGACCGCGGCCGACATCCCCACCGCCACCGGCCTGCCCAATAACGGCTTCGAGGGCATGCGCTTCATGGGCTACCCGATCTTCGAGGGCCTGGTGCTGTGGGACCTCGCCAGCACCGACAAGCTCGCCGGGTTGCGCCCCGGCCTCGCCGAGACATGGGAGCAGGCCGCGGACGACAACTAGACCTGGATCTTCCACCTGCGCAAAGGCGTCAAATTCCACGACGGCAGCGACTTCAACGCCGACGCGGTGATCTGGAATCTCGACCGCTACTTCAAGAACGACAGCCCGCAATTCGAGGCGCCGGCCTCGGCCATGTCGCGCGCCCGCGTGCCCCTGATGGGCAGCTACAAGAAGGTCGACAACGACACCGTCGCGATCTCGACCACGTCCGCGGCGTCGTATTTCCCTTATATGGCCGTGTATCTGCTGTTCACCTCGCCGACGTCGTTCGAGAAGGCGGGCAAGGACTGGAACAAGGTGGCGGGCCTGCCGGCGGCAGGCACCGGACCGTTCAAGATCACCAAGGTGGTGCCGCGCGAGCGCGTCGAACTGGCGCGCAACGACGATTACTGGGACACGGCGAAGAAGGCCAAGGTCGACAATGTCGTGCTGATGCCGATCCCCGAGGCCAATGCGCGGCTCGCAGCATTGCGCTCGGGCCAGGTCGACTGGATCGAGGTGCCGCCGGCGGACGGCATTCCGTCGCTGAAGGCCGCGGGCTTCGCCATCACCACCGGTTCGTATCCTCATGTCTGGCCGTGGTTCTACAATATCGGCGCGGCCAATTCGCCGTTCAAGGACGTCCGCGTGCGGCAGGCCCTGAACTACTGCGTCGACCGCGACGCCCTGGTGGCGCTGCTGGCGGGCACCGCCGAGCCGTCGGTGGGCTGGCTCAAGGCCGGCGATCCGAATTTCGGCAAGCCGGTCAATCATTACAAATACGATCCGGCCAAGGGCAAGGCGATGCTTGCCGAGGCCGGCTTCACCGCACAGAAGCCGCTGTCGTTCAAGGTGCAGATATCGAGCTCGGGCTCCGGCCAGATGCTGCCGATGCCGATGAACGAATTCATGCAGCAGAACCTGAAGGAGGCCTGCGGCGTCAATGTCGAATTCGACGTGGTGGAGTGGCAGGTGCTGCTGTCAGCGGCGCGCGCGACGCCGGATGCGCCGGCGCTGAAGGGCGCGATGGCGCTCAACATCTCGTCGCCGTCCTCGGACACCGGCATCATGGCGCGCTACTTCGCGGCGGCGAATTTCTCGCCGAACGGCTTCAACTTCGAACAGTGGAAGGATGACGCCTTCGAGGGCGCGCTGAAGACCCTGGCGGAATCGACCGATCCGAAGACGATCGCGGACGCCACGCGCACGGCCCATGAGCGGCTGGTCGACAATCCGCCGTGGCTGTACATCGTCCACGACCTCAACCCGCGTGCGATGAGCACCAAGGTCAAGGGCTTCGTGTCACCGCAGTCGTGGTTCGTCGACCTGACGCTGGTGAGCATGCAGTAAGGCTCATGCCGACCTGACGCGGAGACCCAGCGTCTCCACGGCTCTCGGGGTGTCGATGCCTGTGTCAGGCATCGGCGCCCCGATCGTTTCGGGCCTCGCGCCGCAGCGTCTGCGGTGGGCGTCCGAAGGTCCGCATGAAGGCGCGTCGCATGCGTTCGCGGTCGGCGAAGCCGGCTTCGCGGGCAATCTCGTCGATCGCGTGCCGACCGTCCTCGATCATGAAGCTGGCGGCTTCGACGCGGATCTGTTCGACCGCCTTTGCCGGCGACTGGCCGGTTTCGGTGAAAAAGGCGCGGCTGAATTGGCGCGGGCTGAGCCTGGCGACATTCGCAAGTTCCTCGACCGACAATGCGCTGCGCAGATTCTCCCGGACATGCGTGATGACCGATGCGATCCGGTCGGATTTCGGCGTCATCTCGAGCAGCTCGGAATGCTGCTTCTGGCCGCCGAGCCGACGCTGGTTCATGACGAGAAGCCGCGCCGCCGTCTTGGCCGCCGCAGCGCCGAGATCGGTCTCGATGAGCGCCAGTACCAAGTCGACCCCGGCCGTCATACCCGCCGATGTCCAGACCGAGCCATCATTGATGAAGATGCGATCCTCCTCCGTTTTCACCTTCGGAAAGCGGGCGCGGAAGCTGGCGGCGTGGGCCCAGTGCATGGTTGCGCGCCGGCCATCGAGCAGTCCGGCCTCGGCGAGGGTGAAGGCGCCGCTACAGATCGATGCAATCCGCCGCGAGATCGTCGCGGCCTGGCGCACGAACGCGATCATGGCAGCCGACGCGGCTGGAATGTTGAATTCGGTCAGCGACCCGACGATGACGGTGTCGTAGGCGGGATCGCCGAGCGGCAGCGTGTCGACCTTCATCCCGCTGGAGGAGGGCACCGGCCCGCCATGTTCCGAAAGCAGTTGAATGTCATAATACGGGCCGGCCGGTGACAGGTTTGCGACTTCGAAAGCCGTGAGGGCCGCCACGCTCAGGAGCTGAAAGCGCTGCGGCAGCACGAAGCCGATCCGGTGCATGATCGTAATTCCCTATGATTTTTGAAGATGCGATCGCCTTCGATGGTGGTTGTGAAAGACGATATGGCCGCAGCGATGGCGCACGGCACCATTGATGGCAAAGACGTGCTGCGCAAGAACTATGCTGGAAGTGTAGCTCACCGCTGCCGCGCCATCGCGGCTCGCGTCCTAAAAGGTGGCAGAAACGACCTACGCAGCCGGTAACCCGCAACGCTAGGGTTTCGTCCGGACGATCGCGCACAATGCGATCCCAAACAATCATCCACCTGTAATGTCGCAGCCCGCAGGGCAGCGGCTGGAGAACCAACCGATGTCGCGAAACGAGCCGACGTTAACGGAGCACAGCATTCCGCGCGGCAACGGAAACCTGTATGCGCGCGATTACGCGGGCGAGGGGCCGGCCTTCGTGCTGATGCACGGCTTTCCCGACAATCTGCATATCTGGGACGACCTGATCCCGTTTCTGACGAACAGCGGTCGCCGCGTCGTGGCGTTCGACTTTCTCGGCTTCGGCGCCTCCGACAAGCCGGCCGGCATGGCCTACAGCTTCCAGCAACAGCTCGGCGATCTCGAAGCGGTCGTCGACAAGCTGGCGCTTGGGAAGATCGTCCCCGTTGCGCACGATTCGTCGGGCATGGCGGCGCTGAACTATGCGCTGGCCACGCCGCAGGGCGTCGCGTCCGTGATCATGCTCAACTCCGCGTATAGCGAGGACGACACGGTGTTATGGCCGGAGTTGATCACGCTGTTCGCGACCCGCAGCATGCAGGCGCTTGCCATCGCGATCGCCCAGAGCCCCGAACAATTCGGCTGGCTGCTGCGCTGGCAGCAGAAGAAATTCATGGATTCCCTGCCGGACGGCCAGAAGCAGCACTTCGGCGATTTCATCGGGCCGTTGATCAGCAACAACTTCACCACCCCGCCGGGCAGCGGGCCGGCCTTCGTTCAGCTGGCCGCGCAATTCTACGACGAGCATACGCGTAACGCGCAGCATCTGCCGGCACTCAAAGCGCTCGATATCCCGGTCAAGCTGATCTGGGGACAATACGATCCCTATATCACGGTCGCGGTTGCCGAACGTCGCCAATCGCAATTGAGGAGTGCCTCGCTCACTGTGGTGCCGGCGGGCCATTGGCTACAGGCCGACGCGCCTGCACTGGTCGCCGCAGCGATGCTGTCATAGCGCCCGCAATCCGGCCGACTGGGATCCGCCCCTCGCTCCAACAACAAGGGTCATTCGTGCTCAATTCCGACAATCCGCGCGTTCATGCGCAAATGCTGCCGGCGCTTGCCGCCGCCGTGGGACCGACAACCAAGATCCTTGCGATCGGCTCGGTGACGGCCAAAGGGACGCCCGATGCCATCGCGCCGATCCTGCCGCACGAGGTTCGTGCCACCGTGCGCAACCATCTTGCCGGAAAAATAGAACAATGGTTTTTCCAGACCGAGGGCTACGGCGTCGTCTTCATTGTCAATGCAACCAGCACCGCAGAAGCGCACGCGATGTTGGAAAAACTCCCGCTCGGTGTCGCCGGCATGATGGAATTCGAGTTGATCGCTCTTGGGCCGCTGGCGCCGCTCGCGATGCTGATCGGCGCTCCGCCGGTGTAGCCGGATGGCGCCGCCGTGCCGCCCGTTAACCGGTTGAGCGGACAATCGGTCCCGCGTGCAATGGATGGCCAAATCCCGCCAAATGTGTCCTATGATCGCAACACGAGACCAGGCCGGCGGCATTCTGCCGGCTGTCGTTGCGATCCGAGACATTCATGGCCCTTGTAAAAACGTCGAAAATCGCCGCTCCGGCATCCCGGGCGGCGGCCAAAGAGAAACCGGCCGCGGCGCCCGCCCGGGCGCGCAAGAACGGCAAGGGCGCGAGCCACGACCAGATCGCCGAGCGGGTCGCCGCCGCCACCGAGCAATTGGCCAGCGGCCTCACCGAGGCCGCGGCTGCCGCCGAGCAGTTGCGGCGCTCGATGGAGCAGATCTCGGCCGGCGCCGAAGAGGCCGCGGGCGCCTCGCAGGAGCAGCTCAATGCCATCAAGCAGGTAACCGCCAGCCTCACGGTCGCCCGGCGCGAGAGCGACGCGTCGCGACGCCGCACCGAGGCGGCGCAACTGACACTGACCGAGACCGCGGCCCAGATCGGGGCCTCGGTGCGCTCGATCGAGGGCAACGCCGAGCGCCAGGTGGCATCCGGCGCGGCCACCGCCGAACTCGAGCGCCGGGCGCAGGACGTCAGCGCCATCACCGGCACCGTCAGCCACATTTCCGACCAGACCAATCTGCTCGCGCTCAACGCCGCCATCGAGGCGGCGCGCGCCGGTGACCACGGCCGCGGCTTTGCGGTGGTGGCCGACGAGGTGCGGGCGCTGGCCGAGGCTTCCGACCGCAGCGCGCTCGAGGTCCGCGGCCTCGCCGAAGATATCCAGGCCAAGGTGCGCACGGCGGCGGCCTCGATCACCGACGCGGCCGCCGCCGCCGTCGCCCAGGCCAGGGCCGGCACGGCCATTGTCGGGACGCTGTCGCAGGTGCGCGAGGCGATGGGCGCCATCATGGACGCCAGCCAGCACACGCTGACGGCGGCCGTCGAGACCGAACGCGCCATCCTTGAAGCGCAGAAGGGCGCCGAGCAGGTCGCAGGCGCTGCCGAAGAGCAGGCCTCGGCCGCCACCGAGGCGCAGCTGGCGGTGCGCCAGCAGTCGGAGTCGCTGGACCAGGGACAGGTCGCCGCGCAGGGCCTCGCCAACCTGTCGCAGAAGCTGCGCAGCGGCGGCGCCGTCGAAGGCGTCGCCGAAGACATCGCCAGCACGGCCGAAGAATTGTCGGCAACGATCCAGGAGCTCTCCAGCGCGGCGAGCCAGATTTTCAGCGCCGTGAGCCAGATCAATCGCGGCTCGCAGCTGCAGGCGTCGGCCGCGCAGCAGACATCGGCGGCGCTGGCTGAGATCGAACGCAGCGCCAGGGTGGCCCAGCAGGCCAGCCGCGCGGCCACCGAACGCGTGGCGGTGATGGGACAATCGCTGCGTGACAGCCAGGCGTCGGTCGAGCAGTTGATCGCCGGGGTTGGCGATACGCTGGCGAAAACCCGCGACAGCCTCGACACCATCGTCGCTTTGGGCGCGACCGGACGCCGGATCGAGAAAAACGTCGACTCCATCACGCTGGTGACGATCCAGACCAGCATGCTGGCCGTCAGCGGCGCCGTGGAAGCCGCCCGCGCCGGCGACGCCGGCCGCGGCTTTGCCGTGGTTTCCAACGACATCCGCACGCTGGCGCGCGAGGCGGCCGATGGCGTCGAGCGCATCAAGGACAGCGTCCGCGCCATCCTCGACCAGATCGCCTCGCTGCGCCGCGACCTCGAACAGATCATTGCGGCGAGCGAAGTGGAGATGCAGGCCAACCGCGCCGTGCTCACCACCATCACGGTGCTGATCGCCGAGATTGCGGCGCTGGGCAATGCGAACGAGGCCATCGACCAGGGCACCGACACGATCCTGGCCGCCGCGTCCGAGACCGCGAATGCGGCCCGGCAGATCGCCGCCGCGGCCGAAGAGGCCAACGCCGCCGCCCGCGAAGCCGCCGTGGCCTCGTCGCAGCAGGCCCAGGGCGCCGACGATCTGGCCGCGGCCATCGAGGAGATCGCGTCCCTGTCTGACGAGTTGCGCAACCGGAATGGCTGATCCCGACGCCACCTCCGCGAGCCAGCGCTTCCTTACCTTCAGGAGCGAGGGGCGGCTCTATGCGCTGCCCGCGGCGCAGGTGTCGGAGGTGGTGCGCATGCTGCCGCTGGCGCGCGTGCCGCAGGCGCCGAAGAGTTTGATGGGCCTCGCCAACCTGCGCGGCGCGGTGGTGCCCGTCGCCAGCATGCGCGGGCTGCTCGGCCGCGACGACCCTGCGGTGATGCAGGCCTCGCGCCTGATCGTGCTCGGCGGCGCGGCGCCGGTAGCACTGGCCGTGGACGACGTGGTGCAGTTGCTGCGGATCGAGGCCGGCAAGGTCAGCACCGCGCAAGCCGATGTGGCGTCCGACGGCGGCGAACAGCTGACCGGCGTGTTCGAGTCCGACAGCCAGGTCATCAAGATCCTCGACATGCCCGCGCTGTTGCGGCGCGGCTTTGCGCGCAGCACCCCGGCGCCGCAGGCTGCACCCAAGAAGGTCGCCATTGCGGCCGCGCCGGAACAGGAGATGCGCCGACGCCGGCTGCTGACCTTCGACGTGGCCGGACAGGAATATGCATTGCCGCTCGAGGCCGTGCGCGAGATCGTCGACGCGCCGGCCGGCGTGACGTCGCTGCCGGGCAGCGATGTCACGGTGCGCGGCGTGATGTCCTATCGCGACGGTCTGCTGCCCCTGTTGTCGTTGCGCGTGCTGCTCGGCATGCCGGCGCAGGCGCAGGCGCGCGAAAAGGTGCTGGTGGTGCCGGTCGGCGATATCCTGATCGGCTTCATCGCCGATCATGCGCGCGCCGTGCTGTCGGCCGATCCATCGCATATCGAGCCGGCGCCGGCGGTGCTGAGCGCGCGCGCCGGTGGAGAGGCGCAGATCCGCGAGATCTACCACGCGGGCAAGGGGCGGCTGGTGTCGATCCTGACGCCGGACCGGCTGCTGCGCGACGACGTGATGCAGAAACTCAAACAGGGTGAGGGCGCCATGACACCCGTTGCTGCCGATCCCACCGGTCGTGTCGAACAAGGCGAATTGCGGTTTCTTGTCTTCCGTCTCGACCACAACGAATTCGCGCTGCCGATCGACGCCGTCGACGAGGTGGCCCGCGTGCCCGAGCAGATCACGCGGCTGCCGAAGACACCGAAATTCCTCGAGGGCGTCGTCAACCTGCGCGGCGAGGTGCTGCCGGTGGTCGACCAGCGCCGCCGTTTCGACATGACGCCCAGCGATGGCAGCGCGACGCGGCGGCTGATCGTGGTGCGCACGGACAAACATCGGGCGGGACTCATCGTCGACGGCGTGTCCGAAGTGCTGCGCTGTTCGGCGGATGCCATCGAACCGGCGCCGGACCTCACCGGCGATGCGCAGGGCCTGGTGCATTCGGTGATCAATCTCGACGCCGCCGGACGCATCGTGCTGCTGCTCGACCCCGCCGAATTGTTGACGCGCACGGAGCGTGGCCTGCTGGATTCCTTTGCCAAAGAGGCCCGCAAAGAGACCCGGCAGCAGCCGTCGTGATCGACGTGCTCGTGGTGGACGATTCCGCTCTGGTGCGGAAGCTGATCGGCCAGGCGTTTGCCCAGCAACCGGACTTCACCGTGCGTTTCGCGCGCAACGGCCGCGAGGCGCTGGACGCCATCCGAACCGCCAAGCCCGACGTCGTTACCCTCGACGTGCAGATGCCGGAAATGGACGGACTGGCCTGCCTCGACCGCATCATGATCGAGCAGCCGTGTGCGGTCATCATGGTATCGTCGACCACCGCCGCCGGTGCCGATGCGACGCTGGAAGCGCTGCGGCTCGGCGCCATCGATTTCGTCGCCAAGCCGACCGGCGCGGTGTCGCTGCGCATCGAGGAAATGACGGGGCCTTTGGTCGCCAAGGTGCGCGCGGCCGCCGGCTTCAAGATGAAGCCGTCGCTCCGGCTGCGCGAACGTGTTCGGCACCGGATCGGCGAGGGGGCGGCAGCGGCGCCGCGCCGCAAGGTGACCACGACGGCCGTGGGCTCAGGCCTGGTTCTGGTCGGCACCTCGACCGGCGGGCCGCCGGCGCTCGAGGCGCTGCTGACGGCGCTGCCTGGCTCGTTTCCGTGGCCGATCGTGATCGCCCAGCATATGCCGTCGTCCTTCACCGGGCCGCTGGCGCGGCGGCTCGACGGTCTGTGCCGGTTGACCGTGCAGGAAGTGCGCGCGCCGGTCGTGCTCGAGCCCGGCTCGGTGTATATCGGGCGCGGCGATGCCGACGTGATCATTTCGAGCCGCGGCGGCGCGCTGGTGGCGATGGCGGCGCCGTCGCAGGCCGGCTATCCTTGGCATCCGAGCACCGACCGGCTGGTGCGCACGGCGTTGAACCATGTGGCCCCGGGCAAGTTGATTGGCGTGCTCATGACCGGCATGGGCAATGACGGAGCCGACGCCATGACATTGCTCCATCAACAGGGCGGGCGCACCATCGCCGAGGCGGAAGAGACCGCCGTGGTGTGGGGCATGCCGGGCGAACTGGTGAAAGCGCAGGGCGCCGATTTCGTGGTGCCGTTGCCGAAGATCGCCGATCGTCTGACAAAACTGGTGAACTGATGCCGCTGGTCCGAAAGCCATCGCTTGCGCCTGGGCCTGCGCCCGCCGAACCCGATGCCGCCCAACTGGCGGCCGCGTTCGTGAGCGCATCGGACGAGGCGCGGTGGTCGGCGGCGCGGTCGGCGGCCGATGCCCCGGGAGGGCTGGCGCTGCTGTCGGCGGCGTTGGCGCGCGAAACCGTGCCGCGCGTGCGCGAGGCGATGTTCACCGCACTGGCCCGCATCGGCACGCCGGATGCTGCGGCCGTGGCGGCGCGCAGCCTGCGGTCCGACGACGCCGCCGAGCGCACCGCCGCGCTGGATGCCCTGCGCGCGATGCCGGCGGCCGCCGCCGGCCACCTGCCGCAACTGCTCGCCGATCCCGATGCCGATATCCGCCTGCTGGCCTGCGACCTCGCCCGCAACGTCGCGGCGGCCGATGCCAATCGGCTGCTGACGGACCTGCTCAAGCGCGACACGGCGACCAATGTCTGCGCCGCGGCGGTCGAGGTGCTCGCCGAAACCGGCGACGCGGCGGCGCTGCCGGCTCTGGCGGAATGCGCCGCGCGCTTTCCCGACGATCCGTTTCTCGCCTTTGCGATCCAGGTTGCCCGCGACCGTGTCGGATCGCGGTGACGCGTGGCTGAGACACCTGATATCACCGAAGACGAGTTTCGCAGGCTTGCGGAATTTCTGTACCGGCGGACCGGCATGGTGTTCGCCGAGACCAAGCGCTATTACGTCGAGCGCCGCATCGGCGAGCGGATGCAGGCGACGTCGATGAACACGTTCGTGAGATACTTCGCCTATCTGCGCAACGACGCGCGCAGCGAGGTCGAGCAGCTCATCAACGCCTTCACCGTCAACGAGACCTATTTCTACCGCGAAGACCATCAGCTCACCTGCCTCAGCACCGACCTGCTGCGCGAGCGCGTGGCGCAGAAGCGGCGCGGCGACGCGATCCGGATCTGGTCGGTGCCGTGCTCGACCGGCGAGGAGCCTTATTCGATCGCGATGTGGCTTTTGGAAAATTGGGCCGCCGTCGATGATTACGACATCGAGATCGTGGGCTCCGACATCGACACGCGCGTATTGGAGGCCGCCGCCGAAGGGATATTCGGCAAGCGCGCCTTGATGCGGCTGTCGCCGCCGCTGATCGCGCGCTATTTCAGCGATATCGGCGACGACCGCTGGCAGATCCTGGACGATCTCCGGCAGTCCGTGCAGTTTTCCAGGGTCAATCTCATCGATCCCCGCGAGACCCGCGCGCAGGGCAAGTTCGACGTGATCTTCTGCCGCAACGTGCTGATTTACTTTGACGATGAATCGCGCCGCGTCGCCGCCGAGAATCTCTATGACAATCTCTTGCCCGGTGGTTTCATCTGTCTCGGCCATACCGAATCCATGAGTCGCATTTCGCCGCTGTTCGAGGTCTGCCGCTACTCGGACGCCATCGTCTACCGCAGGCCGCCGGAGCGCTGCTTATGACCGAGGCTGCAGGTTTGCGCGTGCTGATCGTCGACGACGCCGCGCTGATCAGGACCTATTATCGTGCGGCGCTGGAGCCGCGCGGCTATGTCGTGGACGAGGCGCTGAACGGGCTCGAAGGGCTGGAAAAAGTGCTGCTGCAGGCCTTCGACATGATCATCGTCGACGTCAACATGCCGCAGATGGACGGGATGACGTTTCTCAAGGTGCTGCGCGCCAAGGACCTGCCGGTCGGCGCCACGCCGGTGCTGGTGACCACCAGCGAAGCCGGTCCGCAGGACATGGCCGCGGCGCGCGCCGCCGGCGCCAATAGCTATCTGGTGAAGCCGATCCGGCAGGACGTGCTGGCGCAATATGCCGACATGCTGTGCGGGCGGCTGCCATGAACGAATTCGTCGAGCAATTCCTGCTGGAGTGCCGCGAGCTCGTCGCGCAGGCCACCGATGATTTGATCGCACTCGAGGAAAATCCCGGCGACCGCGAGCGCATCGATTCGACCTTTCGCGCCTTTCACACCCTGAAGGGCGCCGCCGGCATCGTCGAATTCGCCGCGATGGGCCGCATGCTGCATGTGGCCGAGGACCTGCTGTCGGCCGCGCGCGCGTCCGCGACGGCCATACGGCCCAACGTGCTCAGCGAATGCCTGACGGCGCTCGACATGCTGTCGCGCTGGCTCGACGCCATGGAAGGCAGCGGTGAAGTGCCTCCGGCCGCCGAGGCCGAAGCCGACCAGATGATTGCGCGGCTCGCGCTCACGTCCGATGCCGCGCCTGTGGCGGTTGCGGCGGCGGTCGACGACCATGACTGGCTCGAGACCCTGCGCACAAAGGCAGGCGCAGCGTTCAGCCAGGCGCGGACGGCGATCCGCTATCGCCCCGATACCGACGCCTATCTGCGCGGCGAGGATCCGCTGGCGCTGATCGCCGGCGTGCCTGGGCTGCTGCAGATCGCGCTCGGTCTGCGCGATGCGACGGCGTCGCTCGCGACCATGGATCCCTATGCCAGCGCGCTGGACATCCTGGCCCTCAGCGCGGCCGGCAGCGACGACGTCGCGCGCGCGCTGGCCGGGGCGCGCGACCAGGTCGCGCTGCGCAGCCTTGCCGCGCCCGCCGCAGCCACGGCGGCGCCGGAGATGGCACGGACGCTGCTCTCGGCGCAGCTTGGGCTGTTGCAGGAAACATCGCCCGATGGATTTCTCGGGCGGCTCGCGTCTGCCGGCCGGAGCGCGGTCAATGTGCTGCGCCATGTCGGCGACGGCGTTGCGGCCGATACGGTCGCCACCGCCGCCGACGCGGCCATCGCGCAGAACAGCGCCGCACCGCTCGTCGCTGCGCTGGAGCAGGCCCTCGGCATCGCCGCCGCCCCGCCTGCCGCTGTCACGCCTGACGCCGCGCTGGTCGCCGTGCCGGTGGTTGCCCCGCGCGCCTTGCGCGTCGATATGGATCGCATCGACGCGCTGGTGAAACTGTCGGGCGAACTGATCGTGGTCAAGAATGCGATCGGCCACGTGGCCCGCCTGGTTCACGACGGCAGCGATCCGGGTGCTGCTGCGGCGGCACTGCGCCGGCAGCACGCGCTGTTCGAGCGTTTGGCGGCGGAGTTGCAGGGTGCCGTGCTGCGCATCCGGGTGCTACCGCTGCGCACGGTGTTTCGCCGTTTCCCGAAGCTGGTGCGCGAAACCGCGGTCAGTGTCGGCAAGACGGTGCGATTGCTCACCGAAGGCGACGCCACCGAGGCCGATGCCACGATCGTCGACGCGCTGTTCGAGCCGCTGCTGCACGTGCTGCGCAATGCGGTGGATCACGGCATCGAAGACACCGCGCGGCGCGCCGAAGCCGGCAAGTCGACCATCGGTACCATCACGCTGCGCGCCCGCCGCGACGCGGACAGCGTGATGATCGAGATCGAGGACGACGGCGGCGGCATCGATGCGGGCCGGGTGCGCGAGGTCGCGCAAGCGCGCGGCATTGCCGGCGCCGAGGTGCTGGACGCGATGACCGACGCCGAGGCGATCGATCTGGTTTTTGCGGCGGGCTTTTCGACGGCGGCGACGGTGACGAACCTGTCCGGCCGCGGCGTCGGCATGGATTCGGTGCGCACCGCGGTTGGGCAGCTCGGCGGTCAGGTGTCGATCGATAGCCGTCCGGGGCAGGGCACCATCGTGCGCATGGTGCTGCCGTTCAGCCTGATGCTGACCCGCGTCATGACCGTGGAGGCGGGCGGCCAGAGCTTTGCGCTGCCGCTCGACACCATCATCGAGACCACCATCATCGATCGCGACAGGATCACCGCAATCGGCGCCGGCCGCGCCTTTGCGCTGCGCGACCGCACGGTGCCGCTGATCGATCTCGCCGAAACCCTGGGCCTGGCGCAGGACACATCGCAAAAACCGCATGCCAAGATCGTGGTGATGTCCGCAGCCGGACAACTGGGCGCGCTCGAAGTCGATCGGCTGGGCGAACGCATGGACGTCATGCTGAAGCCGATGGAAGGGCTGCTCGGCGGCATGCGCGGGGTCGCGGGCACGACATTGCTCGGCGACGGCCGGGTGCTCGTGGTGCTGGACGTCGCGGAGATCTTCCAATGACCGTGACCAGCACCGGAACCGGCCCGATCCGGCTCAGCGGCGCCTGCCTTGCCGACGACGCCGAGCCGCTGCTGCAACATCTGCTCGCGCGCCCTGAGGCTGACATAGATTGGCGCGATTGCGAGGTCGCGCATGCCGCGGTGATTCAGGTCATGCTGGTGGCGCAGCGCCGTCTGGTGGGGCCGCCGAGGGCCGAGTTCCTGCAACGTCTGATTTCGCCGGCGCTGCCGCAACGCGCCTCATTTGACCTTCCCTGACCGGGCTAAATATGTAAAAACGCAGGGAAATTCTCCCGCACCGTATTCCGGAGTATCGATGCCTTACACGCTGCTGATCGTCGACGATAGCAAGCTCGCCCGGATGTCGGCGGCCAAGGCGCTCACCACGCTGTATCCGGACTGGTCACGCGTGGAGGCGGCCAATGCCGACGAGGCGCTGGCGCTTGCCAATGACACCGCCTTCGATATCGCGCTGCTGGATTTCAACATGCCCGGCCGTGACGGCCTGCAGCTCGCGGCCGACCTGCTGGCGGTCAAACCGAAAATGCCGTTGGCCGTCGTGTCGGCCAATCATCAGGACGAGGTCGTGGCGCAGGCCAGGGCCATCGGTGCGGTCTTCCTGCCGAAGCCGCTGACGCCGCAGGCGCTGGAAGCGTTCCTGAAGGACGCCGTCGCGCGGCTGCCAGCGGCGACTGCATGACCGCCGCCCCGCAATTGTTGTCGGACCTGCAGCTCGATGCGCTCACCGAGCTGGTGAATCTCGGCGTCAGTCGCGCGGCGTCGAGCCTGCGCGAGATGGTTCGCGCGCAGGTTCATCTGTCGGTGCCGATGGTGACGCTGGAAACGCGCAGCCGCGCCATTGCGATCCTGGGCGAGCGCGAAGCATCCAACCTGGTCGCGGTGCATCAGGTGTTCGAGGGCGACATCGCCGGCCGCGCCCTGCTGATTTTTCCCGAGACCAAGAGTCTCGAACTGGTGCGTGCCATCACCGGCGGCGACCTGCCGCTCGAAGACATCATTGAGCTCGAGCAGGAAGCGCTCGCCGAGACCGGCAACATCCTGCTCAACAGCTGCCTGGCGACCATCGCCAACATGCTGCAGCGCAGCCTGAAGATGTCGCTGCCCGAAGTGTTGCGCGGCGACGCGGCATCGTTCTTTTCATTGGCGCCGCCGCCGGAACTGGGGGACGTCGTGTTGTTCCTGTTCATCAACTTCGCGGTGCGTGAACGCGACATCAGCGGCTATATCGCGATGATCATGGACGTGCCGTCTTTGGCCT
This sequence comes from Tardiphaga sp., assembly GCA_040512975.1. Lineage (GTDB taxonomy): Bacteria > Pseudomonadota > Alphaproteobacteria > Rhizobiales > Xanthobacteraceae > Tardiphaga. Next base: position 15,287 of record JBEVEC010000141.1, read on the forward strand.
CGCTGACGCATTTGCTCGACGAATTCATTGAACGCACGACCGGCGAAACGGTGGCCTCCCTCCATGACCAGGCTTGACCGCGGGAAACTCGCGGACGCGTTCGACGCACTCGACTCCGGCGTCATCATTCTCGACAGCGACCAGCGCATCGTGTGCTGGAATCACTGGCTCGTCTCCGCCAGCGGCGTCGCGGTGGGCGACGCCCTGGGCAAGACGATCACCGAACTGTTTCCCAAGCGTCCGCTCGGCCGGCTGTCGATCGCGATTCTCGAAGCGCTCGAACTCGGCTCGTCGGCGCTGCTGACCTATTCGCTCAACCGCGACCTGTTTCCGCTGCGCACGCGCGCCGGACTCGGCATGGTGCATAACGTGTCGGTGCGGCCGTTCGGCGTCAGCCCCGAGCGCTGCTGCCTGCTGCAGGTCGCCGACGTCACCGGCGCCGCGCATCGCGAGCGCGTGCTGCGCGAGCGCCAGAACGCCCGCTACGACGCGGTGGTCGAGAGTGCGTCCGATATCATCATGACCCTCGATGCCGACGGCATCGTGCAGTTCGCCAATCCCGCCGCGGTGGGCGAGCTCGGCTATGAGCGCAGCGAACTGGTCGGCCGGCCGCTCGGGCCGCTGTTCGAAGTGCCGGAGCAATGGGAAGCGCTGTGGCACGCCATCCGCAACGAGAACACGTCGTTGCGCTCGGTCGAACTGGTGGCCCGGCGCAAGGACGGATCGCAGAACTTTCTCGACGTTTCGGCGTCGAAATGGGCCAGCGACGGCCGCATCTTCGTCACCGCGATTCTGCGCGACGTCAACGAACGGCACGCCGCCGAGAAGGCGCTGCGCGAGCTCAATCTCGGCCTCGAGCAGCGCGTCGCCGAGCGCACCCAGGAGCGCGACCGGGTCTGGCAGGTCAGCCTCGACATGATCGGCGTCGCCGCGACCGACGGCAGCTGGATCAGCGTCAATCCGGCCTGGACCCAGACCCTGGGATGGCTGCCGGCCGAATTGCTCGGCCGCACCTCGGACTGGCTCGAGCATCCCGACGACCGCGGCAAGACCGACGCGGCATTCCGCCAACTGGCGCCGCAGCAGACGATGGATTTCGAAAGCAGCTTTCGCACCCGCGACGGCGCCTATCGGGTGCTGGCCTGGACCGTCGTCCATGTCGAGGGGCAGCTTTACTGCGTGGCGCGCGACATTACCGAACAGCGTCGTCAGCAGGAGGCGCTGGCCAAGGCCGAGGACGCGCTGCGCCAGGCGCAGAAGATGGAAGCCGTCGGCCAGCTCACCGGCGGCCTCGCGCATGACTTCAACAATCTCCTGACCGGTATTTCGGGTTCGCTCGAATTGCTGCAGATCCGCATCTCGCAGGGCCGCTACAAGGACGTCGAGCGCTACATCTCCACGGCGCAGGGCGCCGCCACCCGCGCCGCGGCGCTGACGCATCGCCTGCTGGCCTTTTCGCGGCGGCAGACGCTCGATCCCAAGGCCACCGACGTCAATCGTCTGGTCGCCGGGATGACCGACCTGATCACCAACACCGTGGGGCCGGCGATCGCGGTGTCGACGCAGGCAGGTGCGCAGCTGTGGACCACGCTGGTCGATCCGAACCAGCTCGAGAACGCGCTGTTGAACCTGTGCATCAACGCCCGCGACGCGATGCCCGATGGCGGCGCGCTGACCATCGAGACGGCCAACCGCGTGCTCGGCAGCTCTGAGGCCTTTGCGATCGAGATGCGGCCCGGCGACTATGTCTGCCTCTCGGTGGCCGATACCGGCACCGGCATGTCCGACGAGGTGGTGAAGCGCGCCTTCGATCCGTTCTACACCACCAAGCCGCTGGGGCAGGGCACCGGCCTCGGCCTGTCGATGATCTACGGTTTCGCCAAGCAGTCCGGCGGCCAGGTCCGCATCGTGTCGGCGGAAGGACGCGGCACCACGATCTATCTGTTCCTGCCGCGCCATTCCGAGCGCGAGGCGATCGCCGACATGGCCTCGGACTTCGCCTCGGCGCCACGCGCGGCGGCCGGCGAGACGGTCTTGATTGTCGACGACGAGCCGTCGGTGCGCATGCTGGTGACCGAAGTGCTCGGCGAACTTGGCTACGCCGCCATCGAGGCCGCCGACGGCGCCAGCGCGCTGCCCGTGCTGCATTCCGACCAGCGCATCGATTTGCTGGTCACCGATGTCGGCCTGCCCGGCGGCATGAACGGCCGCCAGCTCGCCGATTTCGGCCGCGTCGCGCGGCCCGGGCTGAAGGTGCTGTTCATCACCGGCTATGCGGAGCAGGCGGTGATGAAGATCGAGGCGCTCGATCAGGGCATGGCGATCATGACCAAGCCGTTCGCGATGGAAGGGCTAGCGGCGAGGGTGAGGGAGCTGCTGCGCTAAAATAGGGAAGCTTGCGACCCTGCCGCTCTATGCCGTTGCGACCGGCTGTGCTCTGGACGTTCTGCCGGATGCGGAAGTTGCCGATAGAGGTATCGTCACGGCGACGATCATCTCGGAGGTCTACGACGCGTTCACTGCGTTGGGGTGATCGTGCCCGAGAAGCCGAACAGCCTGCACCTGCCCGTATGCCGAACCTGCATCAGGTTGTGGTCAAACTGCAACGCCGTCAAAAGAATTTCGGCGGTGCCTTGCGCCAAGATGCAATCTAGGATTGTTTAAATCATTAACGCCGTTGCCGTCTGCTTATTTCAACTTCATTTTTGCGAAGGGGTTGGCATGTCCGCGGTGCAATTGATCTTGGCCTTTGCTGTTGCGTCCACCATCCTGTCGGGTTGCGGAACATATGTTCCGGACATCGAGGATTTTCCAAGCGGGCCTGAAAACCGCAATCGATTTATTCGCGGCATCGTCAAGAATATCACCTGCGAAGTGAGGGACGCGCTCGCCAAGATCTACACCGAACGGACGCAGTACACATTCCTGGACAACTGGGGTGTGCAGATGACGCTCAATCTGCAACTGGATGAAAAAAGCGAAGCCAATCCTGTGGTCAATTGGACGCCGCCTTCTCCGGCATCCGCGTTATTCAATCTGGGGGCCGGCTCAACGCTATCGTCTGCGGCGACGCGCATCGATAAAATGAACTTCTTCTTCACGGTTCCTGAACTTCGCAGCTACCAGAAATGTGAAGATGTCGAGCGTCCCGGAGGACCGATGCTGATGCAGAGTGACTTGAAGCTCTATGACTGGATCGTGGCCAATCTGCAGGCCAGCGCCACCGGTGCCAATCTCTACAGCCGCAATCAGCCGGGCGGGCAATTCGGTCACGATGTCTTTTCTCATGAGGTCAGGTTCGAAGTCCTGACATCAGGCGGCATCACGCCGGGCTGGAAGTTGTCGCGGCTTGATATCAATCAGTCGGGCACGTTCCTGTCGGCCAGTCGGACGCGAACCCACGACCTCACGATCACTTTCGGTCCGACCGAACTCACAAAGCAAAGCCGGGTGATCGCTGGCAGACCCGTCCTGTTACGGGTCGTCGGGCCATCCCAGGCCGCGTCTCAATCGCATTTCACATCCCAGGTTGGCGTTGCCGTCGCGAACGGACTGCAAATCGGACTACGGCGTTAACGATCACGGACAGGAGTTGGCGAGATGGCTAAAAGGACAGGCGTGACCAGCGCAAAAAAAGCCGCAACGAAGAACGTCAAGACAGCTGGCAAGAAGACCGTCAAAAAAGCAACGAAGAAAGCAGCCAAGAAAGCGCCGAAGAAAGCTGCAAAGACCGCCAACGTCACGCCGATCGTTGCATCCGTGCCTACCGACAACCATTCGTTCATGCTGAGAGTCAACGCCCAGCCGCTCGAGACCCTCGCCCTGAACGACAAACTTCAAATGCCGCTGCACGCGTGCCTGGACAATGGTCCGGGGGCGAGATGCACCCTGATGCGGTACAATGCCAAAACGCACCAATACGACATTGACGAAGGTGATATCGATTGTGCGCAGTGCACTCATTTCGTTCAACCGACGCAGTGAGATCAGACTGTTCGAAACGAGCTGTGCAACGTTCATCCACCGAAGAATGACTGCGGCGCAAGGCACAAGTGGCAACATCATATGAGGTGAAGTCATGGCTGACGACGACGGCAAGGATACACAGACTGATGACAAGGCTGCCACCAAGGCAATCAATCTTGGTATTCCGGACAGTGCTGGTCACAAAGGCACGATCACGATCGACGACAATGCGCCGATCGAAAGCGTGATCATCGCGTATCACGTCGTTGGCAAGCTCGCTGACTTCATCAGCGCGCGGGTGAAAGGCCACAGTGAACCCAAGACGCCGATCCTCATGCACAACCCCGCTGACTTCGCGGCATTGAACGAATACCGGGCGTTCGTCGAACTTACCAATGCCTATCGCAAGATATTCAAAGAGCTGCTTGCGAAGGCAAATGAACTCGGCAAAACGAACAGCCTAGCTGCTTCGCTGAAGCATTTGGAGATGTTCTCGTTGACTGCAGCGGCCGCGGTCGGCGCGGTCGGAGGGATCATCAATACGGGGCTGCAGATACTGTCGCTGTTTCGGGCCGACCACGCGATCAAGAATAACAAGGTCGAATGGGAAGATCAGATTCTGGCCATATCCGTCGCTGGCCGATTGGCTGGGGAGAGGGCGGTGTTCAGTTCCGGCATTGTTCCCGTAAAGCCGCAAGGGCAATCGGAGGCGCTCAAGACGCTTGCGGAATTCGAGGAACTCCGCATTCAGTTGCAGAGCGCCGCCGAGCGGATCGGCGCGGCAGATGACGCCGACAAGCCGCCCGCTGACGTCAATGCTGCGGGCCAGCCGACGACGAAGCCTGCCCCGAGTGATCAGAGGGAAAAGCTGCGTACCCAGATTGTTCAGGCGTTCAAGGATTTCGACGCGTTCATGACAGGTCTGTCAAAGGTCGATGAGAAGACCAGCTTGCCAAAACTTTCGCAGATACTAGCCGGAGAGCATGTGGATGCCGTGCTCGACAAAGGTGCCTTGATCGTTTGGGTGAAGGCCGTCGCAGCCGGGGGAGGGACCCATGCCAAGACGACAACATTTACCAGCGACCTCACCTACAGTGGTGGAGCTATTGCCAGCTATGCCATTTTCGATAGTTTCGGACAACTGAAGGAGGCGGAGACCGTGCCGATGTATGGCGGCAAGGTATCGATAGATGAGCTTCCGGGGACCGAGATCAAGCTCTACCGGGTGCCCACGCCGCCGAACCAGCAGAGGCACGCGTGACCGATGCGGGGTGCGGTGTGCATCGGTGCAGTTGAAACGATCAAACCGTCTATTCCGGCACGACCGCCGGCTTCACCCGCTTCTTCACCCGCTTAATCGTGCCCGAGAAGTTGAACAGCTTGCGCCCGCCGGTGTGCAGCATACCGCGCAAAAAGATCAGCGAGCCGCCGACGCGGGTCATTTCGCCGTCGCATTCGATCAGGTCGCCGAGCTTGCCGGCATCGAGGAATTCGCAGCCGAACGATACCGTGATGCCGGGGCCGCGCAGTTCGCGGGAGGCGATGGCGAACAGGCAGTAATCGGCGAAGGTCATGAAGCAGCCGCCATGGACGTTGCGCATGCCGTTGAGGTGCTTTTTCTCGACCCGAAAGGCGCAGCGGACGCGGCCGTCGGGCTCGACCTTGTGCCAGAACGGGCCGGACACCGATTCGAAGGAATCCCGCTTCCAGGTGGTCCAGCCGGCGAATTCTCCCTCCGTCGCGGTATAGGCGTCGGCATGGAACGGGATGGTCGCGTCGGCGGGCACATTCACGGTCTGAACTCCTTGGATTGCTTGCGAAAAGTGTTAAATCCGATCCATCCGGCGGGCGCAATCCGGGTCAGCCCGGGAGATGCAGCGAACACGCAGGAATAGGCCTATGAGGCCTGCCGCGATCGCTTTATGAAGAAGCCTTGCAGAGCCAAGAGATCCCATGACCGAACCGAAGATCACCCCCGAACTCGTCGCCTCCCACGGCCTCAAGCCCGACGAGTACGCGCGCATCCTCAAGCTGATCGGCCGCGAGCCGTCCTTCACCGAGCTCGGGATCTTCTCGGCGATGTGGAACGAGCATTGCTCGTACAAGTCGTCGCGCCTGCACCTGAAGGGGCTGCCCACCAAGGCGCCGTGGGTGCTGCAGGGGCCGGGCGAGAATGCCGGCGTGATCGATATCGGCGACAACCAGGCCATCGTGTTCAAGATGGAGAGTCACAACCACCCGAGCTATATCGAGCCCTATCAGGGTGCGACCACCGGCGTCGGCGGCATTTTCCGCGACGTGTTCACCATGGGTGCGCGTCCCATTGCCTGCCTCAATGCCTTGAGCTTCGGCGCGCCGGAGCATCCGAAGACACGGCATCTGGTGTCGGGCGTGGTCGCCGGCGTTGGTGGCTACGGCAATTCCTACGGCGTGCCCACGGTGTGCGGCCAGACGCGCTTCCACACGCGCTACGACGGCAACAACCTCGTCAACGCCATGGCGGTCGGTCTCGCCGACGCCGACAAGATCTTCCTCGCCGCGGCGTCCGGCGTGAACATGCCGATTGTCTATCTCGGCTCGAAAACGGGCCGCGACGGCATCCACGGCGCGTCGATGGCCTCGGCCGAATTCGACGACGCCTCCGAGGAGAAGCGCCCCACCGTGCAGGTCGGCGATCCCTTCGCCGAAAAGCTTCTGCTGGAAGCCTGTCTCGAGATCATGGCCGCCGATTGCGTGATCGCGATGCAAGACATGGGCGCGGCGGGGCTGACGTGCTCGGCCGTCGAGATGGGCGCCAAGGGTGACCTTGGCGTCGAGCTCAACCTCGATGCCGTGCCGACGCGCGAGGAGGGCATGACGGCCTATGAGATGATGCTGTCGGAAAGCCAGGAGCGCATGCTCATGGTGCTGAAGCCCGAAAAGGAAAAGCAGGCCGAGGATATCTTCAAGAAGTGGGGCCTCGACTTCGCCATCGTCGGCTACACCACGCCGACGCTGCGCTTCGTGGTGAAGCACGGCGGCAAGGTGATGGCCGACCTGCCGATCAAGGAATTGGGCGACGAGGCGCCGCTGTATGACCGCCCGCACGTGCCGTCGCCGGCGCTGCCGGTGGTGCATGCGCGCGACATCACCGCGCCGGCGTCGATCGCGGATGCGCTGACGACGCTGATCGGTACACCTGATTTGTGCTCGAAGCGCTGGGTGTGGGAGCAGTACGACCACGTCATCGGCGGCAACACCGTGCAGCGCCCCGGCGGCGACGCCGCGGTGGTGCGCATCGAGGACGGCCCCAAGGGCATCGCCATGTCGGTCGACGTGACGCCGCGCTATTGCGAGGCCGATCCCGTCGAAGGCGGCAAACAGGCGGTGGCCGAAGCCTGGCGCAACATCACAGCCGTCGGCGGCAAGCCGCTGGCGGTGACGGACAACCTCAACTTCGGCAATCCCGAACGGCCGGAGATCATGGGCCAGCTCGTCGGCTGCCTGAAGGGCATCGCGGAAGCCTGCCGCGCGCTGGATTTCCCGGTCGTGTCCGGCAACGTCTCGCTCTACAACGAAACCAACGGCCGCGGCAT
>JBEVEC010000231.1:0-13644 GCA_040512975.1 Tardiphaga sp.
AACGACGTGGAAATGGCTCAGCTTATTTTACTTCGCGGGAGTCTATGGATCCCCGCTTTCGCGGGGATGACAGCGGATGGTTCGGCGCGCCGCTTCACGCCCCCTCCCACCCTTACTGAAACATTACCGTGCCGATCGCCATGGCTACCGCAGCCTGCGTCGGATCGATCACCGGGATGCCCAGCGCATCCTCGAGCCCGCGGCGGTGGCGGGCCATGCCGGCGCAGCCCATCACGATGGCGCCCGCGCCGTCTTCGTCCTTGAGCTCGCGGCCGACCTTGATCATCCGCGCCAGCGTGTCCTCGCCCGACGCGGTCTCGGCCACGGTCATGTTAAGAGGGCGCTCGCCCGCGAGGCGGTCCATCAGCCCCATCTGCCTGAGATAGCGCATGTGACGGCCGATCGAGCGCTGCGCCACCGCGATCACGCCAAAACGGTCGGCGCGCGCCAGCGCCGTGAGCACGCCGGCCTCGGCGATGCCGAACACCGGACGTTGCGTGGCCTCGCGGCAGACATGCAGGCCGGGATCGGAATAGCATGCGATGATATAGGCATCGGCCGAATTGTCCGCGGCCACGAGCCGGCGCAGCGGCATCGCGACACCGTCGACATCCGCCTGCGTCTCGACGCCGAACGGGCCTTCTGCCAGCGTGACGCATTCGATCTCGGGTCCGCCCTCCAACATCACCGGTTGCAGCGCCGCCGCGAGGTTGCGCGTCACGACGTCGTTCGAGTTGGGATTGACCACCAAAATCTTCTTGCGGGGCTGCATGTCAGGCTCCTTGTCAGCGCGGCAGTATTACCGGAAAGTGCGCGCCTTCAAAGCCCGTAAAATACCGATTGTCCGGAGCACCGCCCTTGTCCGATTTCGCCTACGACCTCGTCATCCGCGGTGGCACCGTCGCCACCTCCAGCGATGTATTTGCCGCCGATGTCGGCATCACCGGCGAGACCATCGTGGCGCTGGGCAGCAATCTCGCAGCCGGCGCCCGCGAGATCGACGCGACGGGGAAGCTGGTATTGCCCGGCGGAGTCGACGCCCACGCGCATATCGAGCAGCTATCCGCTGCGGGCATCATGAATGCCGACACGTTCGAGAGCGCCACGCGCTCGGCGGCGTTCGGCGGCACCACCAGCGTGATCTCGTTCGCGGCCCAGCATGTCGGCATGGACGTGCCCACGGTGGTCAGCGACTACACCGCGCTCGCGAAGAAAGGCGCGATGATCGACTACGCCTTCCACATCATCGTCTCCGACGTCACCGACAAGGTCATCGCCGAGGATATCCCGGCGCTGGTCGGGCAGGGACATTCGTCGATCAAGATCTTCATGACCTATGATCGCCTCAAGGTCGACGACGAGAAGCTGCTCGATATTCTCGCCGCCGCGCGCGCGGCCAAGGCGCTGGTCTGCGTGCATGCCGAAAACCACGGCGTCATCGCCTGGATGGTGAAGCGGCTGCTCGACCGCGGCTATACCGCGCCAAAATATCACGCCGTCAGCCATGCCCGCGTCTCGGAGTCCGAGGCCTTCACGCGGCTGATCGCGTTCAGCGAATTGCTCGACCAGCCGATCATGATCTTCCACGTCTCGACGCGCGAAGGGGCCGCGGTGATCCGCGAGGCGCGCGGCCGCGGCGTCAAAGTGTTCGCCGAAACCTGTCCGCAATATCTGTTCATGACGGCCGATGACCTGGACAAGCCCGGCGTCGAGGGCGCCAAGTGGATGTGCAGCCCGCCGGCGCGCACCACGGACGACCAGGAGGCGCTGTGGCAGTCGCTGGCGCTCGGCGACTTGCAACTGATCTCGTCGGACCACGCGCCGTATCGCTACGACGAGACCGGCAAGCTGCGCGCGGGCCCCAATCCCAATTTCAAGCAGGTCGCCAACGGCCTGCCGGGCCTCGAGGTGCGGCTGCCGCTGCTGTTCGACGCCATGGTCTCAAACGGCCGTCTCGGCCTGTCGAAATTCGTCGAGCTGACCTCGACCGCGCCGGCGCAGATCTACAACCTGCCCAAGAAAGGCTCGATCGCCATCGGCAACGACGCCGACATCGCGATCTGGAATCCCGCGAAGAAGGTGACGCTATCGGATGAGATGATGCACGACCTTACCGGCTTCACGCCATTCGCCGGCCGCACGCTGACGGGCTGGCCGGAGACGGTGTTGTTGCGTGGGCGCGTGCTGGTCGATGGCGACGCCTTCAACGGCACGCCGGGCGAGGGCAGGCTGATGCTGCGCGAAGGCGGCAAGGCGGCGACGCCGTCGGGCCGGCTGGTGGCCGAGATGGATCCGGCGAAAAATTTCGGCGCGAAGCTGCTGTGACGGACGCCGCGGTGACGGCCACACAGCTTGATCCGAACCTGGCGGCGTTGCGCGACATCGCGACGCCCGCGCTGGTGCTGGACGCCGCGGCGCTCCAGCGCAACATCGCGGCGATGGCGGGCTTCGCGACGTCCCACGGCATCGCGTTGCGCCCGCACGCCAAGACCCACAAGTCCGGCCGCATCGCGCAGTTGCAGATCGAGGCCGGCGCGGTGGGAATCTCCTGCGCCACGCTGGCGGAAATGGAAGCCTTTGCGCGGCTCGGCATCTCCGGTCTTCTGCTGACGACGCCGGTTGCCGACCGCGCCAAGCTGGCGGGGCTCGCCGCTCTCGCCGACAACACCGACATCGGCATCGTCGTCGACCATGCCGATCAGATCTATGCATTGCGCGATCTGCTCGACACCGACAGCCGCGCGATCCAGGTGCTGATCGATATCGACGTCGGCCAGCGCCGCACCGGCGTGATTGATCCCGCGGCAACTCTGGCCCTGGCGCAACTGATCGCCGCCACGCGCGGCATGAATTTCGGCGGCATCCAGGGCTTTGCCGGTCACGTGCAGCACGTCATCGACGCCGAAGGACGCAAGGCCGGCGCCGCGACGGTGCGCGGCTTGCTCGACGAACATCGGCGCGTGCTCGCGGATGCAGACATCAGGGCCGACATCGTGACCGGCAGCGGCACCGGCACCGCGGCGTTCGATGCTGCCGGCACCTTCACCGAATTGCAGGTCGGCTCCTACGTCTTCATGGATGCCGACTACGGCCGGCTGCAGGGCGACGGCGGCGCGGGCCTGCCGTTCGAGCCGAGCCTGTTCGTTCTCGCCACCGTGACCTCGATCAACCGCGCCGGCGAATTCACCGTCGACGCCGGCGTCAAGGCGCTGGCCTTCAACGGCCCGGCGCCGGAGCTGATCATCGGCGCGCCCGAGGGATCGACCTATCGTTTCGGCGGCGACGAGCACGGCATGATCACGCTGCCCGCAGGCAGCGAAGCGCCCAAGCTCGGCAGCCGCGTGCTGCTGCAGGCGACGCATTGCGACCCGACGGTGAACCTGCACGCGGCGTATCAGGTGGTCGGCCACAATGGCGGTGTTGAGACCTGGCCGGTCGAGGCAAGGTACGGGGCGTAGATTGGCGTCTCGCCACAAGTCGTCCCCGCGCAGGCGGGGACCCATAAACCATGAGGGTCGATGAGAGAGAAAGCCGCTCTCCGGTGTTACAGCGTCTCCTCGCGGTATGGGTCCCCGCCTGCTCGGGGACGACTCGCGGAGTGCCTCACGCCATAATGAAACTAATGGCCGCCGCCGCCGAGAAATGCGTCCGACACCACCGGATCGTGCATCAGCGCCTGCGCTGCGCCAGAGGTCACCACGCGGCCGGTTTCCAGCAGATAAGCCCGATCGACAATCTTCAGCGTCTGCCGCGCCTTCTGCTCCACCAGCAGCACCGTCAGTCCCTCGTCGCGAAACTGGCCGATCATCTTGAACAGCGTGTCCGTCATCAACGGCGCCAGCCCGAGCGACGGCTCGTCGAGCAGCAGCAGTTTCGGCTTGGATAGCAGTGCGCGACCGATGGCCAGCATCTGCTGCTCGCCGCCGGACAACAGGCTGGCCAGACCATCACGGCGCTTGCCGAGGATCGGGAAGCGGGTCAGCATCGCCTCGACATTGGCCAGCGCCGCGGCCTTGTCGCTGCGCGTGTAGATGCCCATCATCAGGTTCTCATGCACGGTCATCCGCGCAAGAATGCCGCGGCCTTCCGGCACCAGCGCGATGCCGCGGCGCAGATTAGCTTCCACCGTTCCCGGCACAAGCTTCTGGCCCTCGAACACGATGTCGCCTTCGAATGGCAGCAAACCCGCGATGGCGCGGGCGATCGTGCTCTTGCCGGCGCCGTTGGCGCCGAGCAAAGCGACGATCTCGCCTTTGTTAATATCGAGATCGACGCCGCGCACGGCGGCGATGGCGCCGTAGCGGACCTGCAGGCCGCGGATCGCGAGCATCACGCGTCCTTTCCGAGATAGGCGTCGAGCACGACCGGATTGGCGCGGACCTCGTCGGGCTTGCCCTCGGCGATCAGCACGCCGAAATCCAGCACATAAAGATAGTCGCACAACCGCATCACGAAATTCATGTCGTGCTCGATGAGGAGGATCGTCAGCCCGGTATCGCGCAGCCGCAGCATCAGCGTGCGGATCTCTTCGGCCTCGTCGTGGTTCATGCCGGCGACGGGCTCGTCGAGCAGCAAGAGCTTCGGCTTCGCGGTGACGGCGCGCGCCATCTCGACCTTGCGCTGGATACCGTAGGGCAGGGATTTGGCCGTGCGGTCGCGCAGCTCGGTGAGGCCGAAGAAGGTCATCACCTCCTCCGCGCGCGCCTGCGCCGCCGGGTTTGCCCAGCCGATCGGCAGCAGCCTTCGCCACCAGCTTTCGCTATGCGGCTGAGCTACGAGCAGATGCTCCCACACCGTCATGCTGCCGAACAGGCGGATGTTCTGAAAGGTGCGCGCGATGCCTTCGCGAACGATGCGGTAGGACGGCCACTGCGTCACCGCCGTGCCGTTGAGCACGACCTCGCCGGCATCGGCGCGATAGGCGCCGGTGATGGTGTTGAACAGCGTGGTCTTGCCGGCACCGTTGGGGCCGATCACGCCGACGATCTGGCCCTGCGGCACCTCGCAGACCATATTTGACAGCGCGTGAATGCCGCCGAAGGTCTTGGTGACGCCGGTGAGTTTGAGCAGCGCGTCGCTCATGCCGCGGCCCTCCGGAAGGTCAGCCGTCGAAAGAGTGCGCGGTCGACAATGCCCTGGCGCCGTACCAAGAGCACCAGCACCAGCAACGCGCCGAAGGCGGCGAAGCGCCAGTCGGCGATGGGCCGCAGGAATTCCGGCAGCAACACCAGCAGCAGCGCGCCGATCAGCGAGCCCGGTCCGACGGTCGAGCCGCCGAGGATCACCGCGAGGACAAAATCCACCGAGCGGTCGAAGCCGAAATTCGCCGGCTCGATATAGACGGTGTGATGTGCGAACAGCCCGCCGGCGATCGCCGCCACTGCGGCACCGGCGCTGAACGCGCCGACCTTGGTGACCACGGTGTTGAGGCCGATCAGGCCGGCCGCGGTCTCGTCGTCATGCACGGCCTGCATCTCGAGCCAGACGCGCGAGCGCTCCATCAGCATCACCACGATCAGGATGCCTGCGGCCCAGGCCCAGACATAGCCGACCGAGATGTGCTTCATGCCGTGATAGCCGCCGGAGCCACCCATGGTGTCGAAGTTGAGGAAGAAGCTGCGCACCATCTCGCCGAAGCCGACGGTGGCCATCGCGAGATAGATGCCCTTCAGCCGCAGCGCCGGAAACGCAACCACGGCGCCGATCAGGCCGGCGACGACCGCCGAGATCACCAGCGCGAGCGTGACCGGCACGCCCATCTCCACGGTCAGATACGACGAGAGGTAGGCGCCGATCCCCATGAAGGCGGCGTTGCCCAGCGACAGCTGTCCGGTGGCGAGGATGATATAGACGCTGAGCGCGCCGAGCAGCAGGATGCCGGCGTCGGCGAACAGGCTGGCGTAATAGGTCGACATCAGACGCGCTGCCCCTGGTCGGACCGCGCGCCGCCGAGCAGGCCCTGCGGACGCAGCAGCAGGATCAGGATCATGAAGCCGTAGACCACGAAATCGCGGATCTGCGAGCCGCCATAGGCCGTGACCATCACCTCGGCGATGCCGATCAGCGGTCCCGCCACCAGCGCGCCCCAGATCTGCCGCGTGCCGCCGATCACCATCACGGCGATCGCCTTGAGGCCGATCTCGACGCCGAGATAGGGCGTGATGGCGCCGTAATGCAGCGCGATCAGCACGCCGGCGACGCCGGCCAGCGCGCCCGACAGCATGAAGGCCACCATCGTGAGGCGGTCGGCGGAGACGCCGAGGATGCGCGCGATTTCGCGGTTCTCGGCCACGGCGCGCAGCGCGCGACCGACCGGGGTCCGCTGCACGATATAGGCGACCAGCGCCACCAGCACCACGGTGGCGCCGAGCACGATGAGCTGCATCTGGCCGATATTGATGGGTCCGAGCCTGTATTGCGTGCCGAGATATTCGTCGGGCAATTGCAGCGGATCGGAGCCCCAGACATTGGTGGCGATATTCTGCAGGATGATGGAGAAGCCGAGCGTCGACAGCATCGGCGTCACCAATGGCGCGTCGCGCAGCGGCTGGTAGCCGACCTTCTCGATGACGATGGCGATGACGGCCGCCCCCAGCATGCCGCCGAGCACGGCGACGGGCAGGGGAAAGCCCGACGAGATCAGCGTGAAGCCGAGATAGCCGCCGATCATGAACAGTTCGGCGATCGCCAGGTTGAGGATGCCGAGGATGCCCATCACCAACGAGAACGACAGCGCGAGCAGGGTGTACACCGCGCCGAGGGTCAGGCCGTTGACGAGTTGCTGGAGCAGCATGGGGAATGCAATCGTTTGGTCAGTGAACAGGGGCCGTCGCGTTCATCGCACCTCTCCCCCACGCGAAGCGAAGCTTCGCTAGAGGGGAGAGGTGAAGACGGGGCGCGGCCGTCCAGCCTATTTCGGCGTCGCGCTCAGCAACCCGGGTGGCCCGGCGCCGAGCTGCAGCCGTGCACTTCGGTTTTCCACGCGCCGTTCTGGCCCTGCAGCACGTAAAAGGCCTTGATGGCGTCGCCGTCGTCGTTGAAGCCGATCGGGCCGCCGAGGCCCGGGAAGCCTTCGAGCTTGGCGAGATGGTCGCGGATCTTGACGCGGTCGGCCTCGAGATCCTCGGGCTTGCCGGTGGCGCCGGACTTCTTGATGGCGTCGATATACATCGACACGATCTCGTAGATGTTGGCGTCATACATCGACGGCTCGATCTCCTTCGGCAGACCGGATTCCGCGCGCAACAGTGGCTGCAGCGTCGCGGTGAATTTCTCCGGCGCGTCGCCCTTCATGGTGGCGTAGAACGTCGCCGGCGCGATCACCGGGATTTCCGGCGCGGCCTTCAGGATCGCCGAGGAGATGATCTGGGTCGAGCCGATCACCGGCTTGATAAAGCCCTGGCGCTTCATCTCGCGCAGCACGGTGATGGCCTGGCTGTAGTCGGCCGACACCACGACGCCGTCCGGGTTCAACGCCTTCAGCTTGGTGACCTGGGCGGAGACGTCGAGGTCGCCGGTGTTGAACGACAGCGGGTCATTCTCGTTGGCGATGGCGATGTCGTTGGCTTTCAGTACGGCGGGCATCACCAGCTTGCCGACGGTGCCGGCGGTGGCGTCCTTGCCGTCGAAGATGATGCCGACGGATTTCACGTTAAAAGTCTTTTTGAAATACGGTACCACGGTCTTGGCGAGCACGCCTTCATCGATGGTGTTGCGGAACGCCCAAGGGCGGTTGAGTTTTGCGACGCCCGGCTTCGACGAGGCCTGCGAGGTCGAGACGATCTTCCTCTCGTTGGCGACCGGGAAGGTGACTTCGGCGGCGCCCGAGGTCAGAGGACCCGCCACGGCAAGCACCTTGTCGTCGCCGGCGAGCTTGCGCAGCGAGTTGGCGGCCTGGGCGGGCTTGGCGGCATCGTCGAGGATGGTGATCTTGATCTTGGCGCCGTTGACGCCGCCGCCGTCGTTGATCTGCTTCTCGAGCATCTTGAGGGTCACGGTGTTGCTGCGGCCCCATTCGGCGAACGGGCCGCTCGACGGCACCACGGCGCCGATGGAGATCTCGGGCTTGGCGCCCTGCGCCGACGCGATGCCTGCCGACAGCGCCAGCACGGCGACGGTGCCCAGCACCTGCGATAAATGGGTTCTCGTCCGCGACATCGGTAGTCGTCCTCTCTTGTTGAAGCATGCACGCGGTCACCCGCCGCTTGAACCGTCCAGAGCTGTTATTGCACGCCGCGTGCCATCGCAACCTCTAGGGGCGGCCCGCCGGCATCGGCGATGGTCCGACAAATTTCCCGTTTTGACAATCCGCCGGGCGAGTATCTTTGATTAATAGTTCTCTTTAGAAGCTAATTTTTGCGGCAGGGCGGGGCTAAGAATGCAGCAGGAAGGGACGTGCAGCGGTGTGCAGCGCTCCTGAATATGAAACGCAGCCCTACCGCGCGTCGTCCCAGCGCACGCGGGGACCCATACACCGTGTCGTCTCTATGTCGCCGCTGGCCGCGCGGCATGCTGTCACAGCGGCCGCGGTGGCTATGGGTCGCTGCGTTCGCAGGGACGACTCCGGGGGGGGCATCCGTGGCCTTATCGTCATCTCCAAGGTCCGCCGCATTCCCCTCAGCGCTTGCCCCGCTTCCCCGGCCGCGCCGTCGCCACCGACCGCGCCTCCGGCGACAATTGGCGAACCTTGGTATCTGCGAGATAACGCTGCAGCGCGATGGCGCGGTCGCTGGAGCCGACCAGGCGCTGCACCATGTCGAGCAATTGATGGAAATCCCGCGCGCTGAGGCAGTCGAACTGCACGTCGTTCACCTGTTGCTGCGTCGGCGCCAGGCGCTCCAAAAGGTCCGCGCCGTGGGACGTCACCGTCAGGCTGATGCGGCGGCGGTCGCCGGGATGCGAGGCCTTGGTGATCAGCCCCTTGGCCTCGAGCTTGTTGGTCACCGTGGTGACGAAGGCGCCGGACAAATGCAAGTGATCGGCGACGGCGCGGACATGGACGTCGCCCTGCGCAACCAGGTGCCGGATCGATATCAGCGTGGTGTATTCGATGCCGGCGAGGCCGATCACGGCGGCATGGCCCTCGCGGATCGTCTGGTGCCGCACCAGAAAGCCGAACAGGCTGTGGACCAGGCGGCGGAATTGGGCGTCCGACCCATCGACGAGCAGTTCCGGCCGTGACACCGTCAGTGCCGCCCGCGCGCCGGAGGACTTCCTGGTGACGGACGATCGCTCAGCCGATTTTGCCACGGCGTTTCCTCAGGGTTGTTTATAGCCCAAGCTTACGGTCCGGCGCGGCAATTGCAATCATGACGATCGCCCGGGCCATCCGGCCTGCGGCGGTCGGTTGACAAGTTCTAATTAGCTTCGGATGATAGCTATTGAGACGAAGTAAAGGCGGGTGCTGCGCCCGCAAAGGGAGAACGGCGATGGACATGGCTTCGGGCGTCGGGACGGCGCAGGCGGGCATCAAGGACGGCACGCAGCATGTCGCCAGCGTGCGCGACGGCCGCGCCGTCTATCTCGACGGCAAGCGTATCGACGACGTCGCGACCCATCCCGCCTACCGCCATGCGGTGGCCTCCGCCGGCGCGCTGTATGACTATCAGGCCGCCCCGGCCAACAGCGAGCGCATGACTTTCGACATCGGCGGCGGCCGTCGCGTCAGCCGCGCCTGGCAGTTGCCGACCAGCTATGCCGAGCTGGTCGCGCGCCGCAAGGCGCTGGTGGAATGGGCCGAGCTGTCGGGCGGCTTCCTCGGCCGTTCGCCGGATCACGTGGCGTCGTCGATGTCCGGCATGATGATGGGCATCGAGGTGTTCGACGCCTACGATCCGAAGCGCGCCCAGGCGTTTCGCGACTGGTACGCGCACGCTCGCGAAAGCGACCTGTTCCTGACCTATGTGATCAACAATGTGCAGGGCGACCGTTCCAAAGCGTTCGGCGACCAAGGTCCCAATGCCGAGGACATGGTGGCGCGGATCGTCGACGAGGACGCCTCCGGCATCACCATCCGCGGTGCAAAGCTGTTCGCCACCTCGGCCATCATGGCGAACGAGATCTTTGTCGGCTCCGGCCAGCCGCTGAAGCGCGGCGAGGAGCATCTGGCATTTTCCTGCGCGCTGCCAATGAATGCGCCCGGCCTGAAGATGCTGTCGCGCAAGAGTTTTGAGGCCCACGCGCCGAACGAATACGACAATCCGCTGGCCTATCGCTACGACGAGAACGACGCGCTGATCTTTTTCGACAATGTAAAAGTGCCGTGGGAGCGCGTATTTCTGCTGCGCAATACCGACATGTGCCGCGCCCAGCTGCACGATACCCCCGCGCATGTCTATCAGAACTACCAGGCGCAGATCCGGCTGTCGGTAAAGTTGCGCTTCCTGGTCGGGCTTGCACGCGGCATCGCCAAAACCATCGGCACCATCAATTTTCCGCCGGTGACCGAGACGCTCGGCAAGCTGGCGTCGCAGGCGGCGCTGATCGAAGGCATGGTGCTCGGCATGGAGGCCGGCGGTGCCATGCGCGGCGATTATTTCCTGCCTAACAAGCATCTCCTGTATGCCGCCCAGGTGCAGTCGCAGGAGATGTATCCGCAGGTGATCAGCGCGATCCGCGAACTGGCCGGCGGCGCGCTCTTGATGCTGCCTTCGTCGGTCAATGATTTTGCCAACCCCGAATTGGCTGAGATCATCGCGCTGACCCAGGTGTCGCCGGCCATGTCCGGCCAGGATCGCGTCAAGCTGCTGAAGCTGACCTGGGACGCGGTTGGCTCTGAATTCGCGTCACGGCATTTGCAGTATGAGATGTTTTATGCGGGGGCGCAGTTCGTGACGCGGGGACACAGCTATCGCACGTATGACTGGGAGCGGGCGACGGGGCTGGCGGAGTCGATGCTGGGAAGATACGAACTGCCTATATTTGGCGCTTCCTGAAGCTTCCCCCAGGACGGTGAGAGGCGCTGCAGGGGGCGCCATCCCGGAGCGGATCTCACATGCGCGTTTTCGCAGCACCGATATGTTTCTTCCATAGCTTGCTGCCTAAGTTATGCAGAGGTGCTTGACGGCCGCGGCATCGGCGTCCGACTGTGCGGCGTCACGGTCGTCAGGAAGCGGAATGTCTCGGTCCAAACGCGCGCCGCTTTCGTCGGCGCGTTCGTCGAAGAAGCCCGGCGCAAAAAAGGCCGCCGCGAAGAAATCGACACCCAAACGTCCCGCCGCGGCGTCGCGTCCCGGACACTCCGCGCGTGCATTGCCGCCGCTGACCACGTCGCGCAAGGCGTTGTTGGTCGATGGCTCGGATCACGCCTTTCGGCAACTTGTGCATAGCCTGCTGGCGTTCATGGCGCGTCACGAGACCATCAGGGACGGCCACGCGGCGGCGATCGGGCTCGCGGGCATCGAATATTCCGTGCTGATGGCGGTGAAGCATCTTGGCGCCGGCGGCGACGTCAGCGTCCGCGAACTCGCGGCGCATCTGCATCTCAGCGGCGCCTTCGTCACCACGGTGTCGAACAGGCTGCAGCAGGCAGGCCTGCTCGACAAGCTGGTCGATCCGGCCGATCGCCGCCGCCTGCGGCTGGTGGTGACGGCGGCGGGGGATGCGCGGCTTGCCGAGCTCGGCGCGGGACAATGTCAGGTCAACGACGTGCAGTTCGACTGCCTCGGCGCCGAAGACTTTCACAGACTGATGGCCACCATCGACCGCCTTGTTGAATCGAGCGACCGCGCCATCGCCTTGCAACGCTATCGGCAGCCCGCGGCGCCGTTGCGAGGTGATCGCAAGCCTCAACCCTGACTGCTATCGCCAGGCTTGACCGGCCGACCCGGTATTTCAAAGCCGTCGTGATTCGTCGCCAGCGTCATGGAGTACTGGGCCAACCGCCTGCGCAGGTGGTGACAGCTGGGGTTGCGGCCTTGCGTACAAGACGGCGCGGCGAGCTGCGAGCCGGCCGCCGCGTGGGCGGTTGAATTGCCGGCCATGACATGACAGACGTAATGTCAGTGCAGTCCCTTTCGAGGAAGACGATGTCCCAGGTTGATCCACTTCCCGCATCGGTGCCGTCGCCCCTGCGTCAGACATGGCGTCGCCTCGCGATGCCGCTGCTGGCGGTGGCCGCTGTCGTGGTGTTCATCGTGGTGGCAACCGTGCGCTGGGACGTCTGGGTCGGCAGCCGAGCCGTGCAGTCGACCAACGATGCCTATATCCGCGCGCAGACCACGCGGCTGTCGAGCCGCGTCGCGGGCGCCGTCAAGGCCGTGGCGGTCAACGACTTCCAACGCGTCAGGGCCGGCGACCTTTTGATCCAGATTGATCCGGCCGATTACGACGCGCAGGTCGCGCAGTCCGAGGCCTCGGTGGCAGGCGCGCAGGCCGCGCTCGACAATCTCGCCAACCAGGTCGAGCTGCAATACGCCACCATTGCCCAGGCGGAAGCCGCGCGGGTGTCGGCGCAGGCGCTCGAGGTGCTGGCCAAACAGGAAGAGGACCGTCAGCAATCGCTGACCCAGACCGAGGCCGGCACGCGGCAGAAGTTCGAGCAGGCCACGGCATCCTATGCCAAGGCCCAGGCCGACACCAAGGCGAGCGCCGCGGTGATCGCCGCGCAGCGCCACCAGCTCGAGGTGCTGGCCGGCACGCGCAAGCAGCGCGCCGCCGATCTGCTCGGCGCCAAGGCTTCACTCGACGCCGCCAGATTGCGGCTCGGCTACACCCATATCGTGGCGCCGTTTGACGGCGTGGTAAGCGAGCGGCAGGTGCAGCCCGGCGATTACGTCAACATCGGGTCCAGCCTGATCAGCGTCGTGCCGCTGCCGGACGTTTACGTGATCGCCAATTACAAGGAGACGCAGCTCACGCGCGTGAAGCCCGGCCAGCCCGTCGACATCGTGGTCGACACCTTCTCCAATGAAACGCTGCACGGCCGCGTCGAGCGCATCTCGCCGGCCTCGGGCTCGCAATTCGCATTGCTGCCGCCGGACAACGCCACCGGCAACTTCACCAAGGTGGTGCAGCGCGTTCCGGTGCGCATCCAGTTCGACAAGGGCCAGCCGCTGCTGGCGCAATTGCTGCCGGGCATGTCGGTCACCGCCTCGATCCGCACCGACGAGCCTGCGGCGGCTGGCAATGGCGCCAAGTAAGATCATCGAAAGCGGGCCGGTCTCCACCGGCGAGGCGTCGCACCGGCCGATCTTCGCCGTCGGCGCGGTGCTGCTCGGGGCGTTCCTCGCCAATTTCGACACGCGGCTGTTTTCGGTCGGGTTGCCTGACCTGCGCGGCGCGTTTGGCCTGTCCTTCGATGAGGGCGCCTGGCTGCAGACCGCCGGCACGGCGTCGCAGATCTTCATCGCGCCCGCGGTGGCCTGGATGGCGACGGTGTTCGGTCTGCGCCGCGTGCTCGGCATCCCCGCCCTGGTCTATGCCGTGGTCTGCCTGCTGATCCCCTTCACCCGCGACTACCACGCGCTGCTGGCGCTCAACATCCTGCACGGCCTGCTGCTCGGCACCTTCGTGCCGGCGACGCTGCTGATCATCTTCCGCAACCTGCCGATGGCGTGGTGGCTGCCGGCCATTGCAATCTATTCGATCCGCGTCGGCTTCACCGTCAATTCCAGCACGGCTTTGGCCGGCTTTTATGTGGAGCAG
>JBEVEC010000291.1:0-13878 GCA_040512975.1 Tardiphaga sp.
AGCTCGCGGTGGACATCAGGACGGCGACGAGTACCGTCATCGGGAGGCTGCGCATGGTTATTCCTCTGCAGGTTTAAAGCGATCGAATTGGCTGGATTGCGCGAAGAACGCTGCAGGGCGCGCCGTGTTCCGAATTGCGCGACGTCGTCCGTAACGCCGCAGCGGGCTTTGGCCCGGGCATAAGGTCGTCTACATTCGCAGCGAAGCCACGCAGGGCAAAACGAAACCGTTTCAGGTGAGGACGCTATGATCGAGCCGTACAGCATCTCCATTTCCGACGACCGCCTGTCGGCCATCCGCGCGCGCGTCGCGGCGTTCGACTGGCATGCGGTCGCCGATGCCGGCGGGTGGCGCTCCGGCGTGGGCCTGGCCGATCTCAAGCGGCTCACTGACCACTGGCTGACGCGCTACGACTGGCGGGCGCAGGAACACCGTCTCAACGCATGGCCACAGTTTATCGCCGATATCGAAGGCCAGCGCCTGCACTTCGTCCACGTGCGAGGCGACGGCTCGCGATTGCCGCTGTTGCTGCTGCACGGCTGGCCGGGATCGTTCCTGGAGTTCGAGCGCCTGATCGCGCCGCTGGTGGCCGATGGGCATGACGTGATCGTGCCGTCATTGCCGGGCTACGCCTTTTCCGGTCGTCCGGCCGCGCCGATCGGGCCGGCACGCACCGCTGAACTGATGCATGGGCTGATGGGGGCCTGCGGCGCCGAACGCTATCTCGTCCAGGGCGGCGACTGGGGCGCGGCCATCGCCGCCTGGATGGCCTGGAAGCAGCCCGATGCCGTGGCTGCGGTCCACTTGAACATGGCGATCATCCACGCAGCAGACGCATCGCCGACCTCGCCGGACGAACAGGCGTGGGCCAAACGACGGGCGGACCTGGCCAAGGAGGAGAGCGGCTATTCCATCGAGCAGGGCACGCGTCCGCAGACGCTCGGCATTGCCATGTCCGACAGTCCGGTCGGCGTGGCCGGATGGATCCTGGAAAAATTCGGCGCCTGGGCCGACGTGCCCCGGGACGGCGACGGCAGGCCGGATCTGTGGGCGGCGTTCGATGAGGATCTGCTGCTGACCAACATCATGCTCTATCTCGTCGAAGATTCCTTCGTGACGTCCACATGGATGTACCGGGGCCGGATCCTCGAAGGATCGAGCCAGTTTCCAGCGGGCACGCGGGTCAGCGTCCCCACCGGCGTGGCGGCGTTTCCGGACCCGGTGTTTCCGCCGCCTCCGCGGTCGCATGTCGAGAAATCATACCATGTGACGCGCTGGACCGACATGGCGGCCGGCGGCCACTTCGCCGCGCTCGAGCAGCCCGACCTTCTGCTGGCGGAGATGCGGGCGTTTTTCGCGACGATCTAGACCGCACGAAAAGGACATGCCTGCCGACGGCAAGCATGTCCCGGATGTATTCGATATCAGCTGGAAGCGAGCGGATGCCGCTCGCTTCCGTACGTTACTTCGACGGAGCGGCGCCAACCGTCGACGGCGTGGCAAAACCCTTTTGCAGCTGCGTCACTGCAAAATCCTGCGCGTCTTTTGCCTTGGCCACCACGGCGTCCATGCCGAAGAATTCGTGGGTCACGCCGGTGTAGAGCTTGTGCGTCACGTCGTTGCCCGCTGCCTTCATCTTGTCCGCCAGCATGTCGCCATCGGACTTCAGCGGATCGAGTTCGGCATTGATGATGGTGGTCGGCGGCAAACCCTTCAGATCAGCGGCGATCAGATTGAGGCGGGTATCCTGCGCCTGATCCGGCGATGCGAGGACCTTGTCGAAGAACCACGCCAGCATCGGCGTATTCAGCGGCTTGGCGGCGGCCTGTTCCTTCCGCGACGGCGTATCCATCGACGTCGTCGCCACCGGATAGACCGACACGACGGCTACGGGCGCCGTCAGCTTCTGGTCACGCGCCGCGATCGCGGTGTCGATGGCCAGATTGCCGCCGGCACTTTCACCGACGATCGCTACCTTGGACGGATCGCCGCCCCAGCCCTTGGCGTTTTTCAGGATATACTTGTAGGCCTCGATCGCCTCGTCATGGGCAGCCGGAAACTTGTGCTCCGGCGCCATCGGATAGTCGACCGACACGACGAGCGCATTCGCCTTCCTAGCGATCGCGCTGGCGGACGCGTCATAGGTGTCGAGATCGGCGATCACCCAGCCGCCGCCGCGGAAATACACCACCACCGGCAGGTTAGAATCCTTGTTGGCCTTCTCCGGCGCGTAGAAGCGCAGGCGCAGGTTGCCCACGTCGGCAAAATGGCTGTTCGAGATCGACAGGCCATCATGCGGCTTCACGTCGAGCTTCTCGTCCTTGATGACCTTCATCACGGCATCGGTCGCCGAATATTGCTTGCGCGCGTCGGACGGTGACAGCGTTTCGATCGGCTTCGGGCCGAGGGCCTGCAGCGCACCCAGCACCTTCGCCATGTCGGGATCAGCCTTGCCCGCCTGGGTCGGGCTGGACACAGTGGTCTTCTCGGTCGGGGTCTGCGCGGCTGCCATGCCGACGGATGCGACGATGGCGGTCGAGGCCAGCAATACGACTTTGAGGGAAATGGATTTCACGGGTCTTCTCCTGTTGCGCACCGTTAAGCCCGCTCCTCCTGTTGCGTTCCGACCAGTTCCACTGCCTAGCCCGACGTTCCCATGCGCGGGTGCCCGCGCCCTGCGCCTTGCATCGCGCCCATGGCTGCCGTAATTCCTCAACGAGGAACTCCAGCCGAAGCCAAGGGATCAGCGATGTCCGACTTTTCGACCCAACGCCAGAACATGGTTGATTGTCAGGTGCGCCCGAGCGACGTCACCGACATCAGGATCATCGACGCCATGCTGGCGGTGCCGCGCGAAGCCTTCGTGCCGGCCGGCCTGCGCGCCATGGCCTATCTGGACATCGACCTCGACGTCGCGGCTCCCGGGGCGGCAAAGCGGTTTCTGATCAAGCCGGCGGTGCTGGCGCGTATGCTGCAGGCGGCCGAGATCAAGGCCACCGAAAACGTGCTCGTGGTCGGCTGCGCCACCGGATATTCGGCGGCTGTGCTGGCGCAGCTTGCGGCCCGTGTGACTGCTACCGAGGGCGATGCCGGCCTCGTGACCAGGGCAGGCGAGGCCGCGACGGGCCTCGGCTACGGCAACATCTCTTTCGCCGGGGCGCCGGCCGCGGGCGGGTATCCCGCCAATGGACCCTATGACGTGATCGTGCTGGCGGGCGCCACCGAGGTCACCCCGACCGCGCTGTACCGCCAATTGACCCCGGGCGGTCGCTTCGTTGGCGTCTTCGCGACGACGGCGCCGCAGCGCGCGATGCTCGTCACCCATTCCCACGACGACTTTGGCAGCCGCGCGCTGTTCGACGCGACGGCGCCCGTGGTGCCAGGCCTGGAACGCGTTCCTGCGTTCGTCTTCTGAATCGGTCCGCCGCTCGCGTTAAGGTCGGCGGT
This sequence comes from Tardiphaga sp., assembly GCA_040512975.1. Taxonomy (GTDB): domain Bacteria; phylum Pseudomonadota; class Alphaproteobacteria; order Rhizobiales; family Xanthobacteraceae; genus Tardiphaga. The sequence goes on from JBEVEC010000291.1 coordinate 3,448, forward strand.
AATCTTTTCAAGTGTGGCTAGGATGTCCCATCCGCCAAGTTTCCACCGCGATAAGTCCACGAGAGGTTCCGTCCCGTTGCTACGCGGAATATGGTGAGTGGAGACTCGCTAACGGAAATCACACGTTTCTGTGTCGCCTCCTGCGGCCGAATCAGTGATTGGCATGAATGGATTACCTAGAATGGGTGGCGTTAAAGCACTCACCGGCGCCGCGACTGCGGCTCTCTTGCTCGCTCTCAGCGGCACGTCACCGGCTCTTGCTGATACGATCGAAGCGGCCCTGATCCGCGCCTATCAGAACAACCCGCAATTGAACGCGCAACGTGCATCCGTGCGCGTGACGGACGAAAACGTGCCGCAGGCGCTGTCGGGCTACCGCCCGAGGGTCGCGCTGACGGCGAGCGCCGGTTATCAATATACGGACGTCATCGCCGGCGGCGTGCATGTGGCCGATACCCAGGTGCCGCGTTCGGTCGGCGCGACCATTACTCAGACGCTCTATAACGGCCAGCAGACCGCCAACCGCACCCGCGCCGCCGAAGGCCAGGTGTCGTCGGCCCGCGAAGGCCTGCGCGTGCTCGAGCAATCGGTAATGCTGGCAGCCGCCACCATCTACATGGACTATCTGCGCGACGCCGCGATCGTCGAGGTGCAGAAGAGCAACGTCCGCGTGCTCGAACAGACGCTCAAGCAGACCCGCGACCGCTTCAACGTCGGCGAAGTCACCCGCACCGACGTGGCGCAGTCCGAAGCGCAGCTCGCGGCCGGCCGCACCCAGCTTTTGACCGCCGAATCGACGCTGACGACGACGCGTTCGAACTTCCGCCGCATCATCGGCAACGAGCCGGTGGCGCTGCAGGCGGGTTCGCCGGTGGACCGTTTCCTGCCCGGCTCGCTGCCGGGCGCGGTGGATCTCGGCCTGACCGAAAATCCCAACGTCACCGCGGCGATGTTCGGCATCGACGTCAGCTTCCTCAACGTCAAGATCAACGAGGGCGCGCTGCTGCCGACGGTGACGCTGCAGGCCAGCGCACAGCAGGCCTATGAGCAAACCTATGCGGTGCAGCGCCAGTTCGGTGCGGCGGCGATCGCCCAGGTGTCGATCCCGGTCTATCAGGGCGGCGCCGAATATTCGCTGATCCGCCAGTCCAAGGAATCGCTGGCCCAGCAGCGCCTTGCGCTCGAGCAGGTGCGTGACCAGACCCGCGCCAGCGTAGTGCAGGCATGGGGCCAGTTGCTGGCGGGCAAGGCGCAGGTCACCTCGGCGCAGGCCCAGGTGCAGGCGTCGGAAATCGCGCTGAACGGCGTCCGTGAAGAAGCCAAGGCCGGACAGCGCACCACGCTCGCCGTGTTGAACGCCCAGCAGGCCCTGGTGAACGCGCGCGTCGCGCTCGTCACCGCGCAGCACGATCGCGTGGTGGCATCCTATGCGGTGCTCAACGCCGTCGGTCGCCTGGCGCCGTCGGTGCTGAAGCTCAACACCACCGTGTATGATCCGTCCGTTCACTACCAGCAAGTCCGCGACAACTGGGCCGGCGTGCGCACGCCCGACGGACGCTGATCGTCCGTCGCACCTGCTGCATGCAGAGACTTTACATCGAAGTCATCAACGACACTGAAAGGGCCGCAATTGCGGCCCTTTGCTTGCATTCAATGTCTGATGCCGTAGCCTTGATGGCGATAGCAATCGATTCGGAACCGCATCGTCGTGATGATCGCAGCAGCCGGCGATCCCGCGTCGCTTGATCTGGGGACAAGTCAGGCTGGCGTGACGAAATGCCGGGGGGCGCATGACGACCCCGGTAATTCCGGCTCCGTCTGATGATAGTATTGACGCGACGAAGATGATGTGGAGTCGGACATGACGCAACCTGCAAAGGTTCAGGAGCCCTCGATGGAGGAGATTCTGGCGTCGATCCGTCGCATCATTGCCGATGATGAGGCCAAGCCCGCCGCCGCGGCGCCCCGTGCCGAACCGCCCCGTCCAGAGCCGCCACGGGTGGTGCCGCCGGCGCCCAAGCCTTCCGTAATGACCGACATTCCGCCCTCCGCGATCCCGGCCGCACAGGCTGCCGTCGCCAAGGCCGTTGCCCCGGCGCCCGCGCCGCCGCCTGTCGAATCCGAGCCCAACAGCCAGGACGACATCGATGCGATGCTGGCCAGCCTCGACGCCGCCACCACCGAGGAGGAGGTACGTCCGTCGCTGCCCGACGGCGACGTGTTCGAGCTGACCGACGAAATGGTAGTGCCGGAGCCCGCTCCAGCGCCCGCGTTCCGGCATGTCGAGCCCGAGGACGACCTCGAATTTGCCGAGGCCGCCCCGCCGCCCGAGCCACCGTCGCTGCGGTTCGATCCGCCGTCCTACGATCCGCAGCCGGCGCCGCAGATCCTGTCCCACCACACGGTGTCGGCGGTGGAATCGGCCTTCAACAGCCTGGCCAATACGGTGCTCAGCAACAATGCCCGGACCCTCGAGGATCTGGTCAAGGAGATGCTGCGGCCGATGCTGAAGTCGTGGCTCGATGACAACCTGCCGGGCCTGGTCGAGCGCATCGTCAAATCCGAGATCGAGCGCGTCTCCCGCGGCGGCCGCTAGAGCCGTTTACCGGGCCAGACAGCCTTCGTTCGGCCCCGCTGGGCCGATATACCGGCAACATGTTGACTTGAGCGCCGCTGACGGCTTTTTAACGCCGTCGGCCCGCGCTCGTCCGACCGCCAAAACCCCTGATTGATTGCACCTGCCATGATCGAAAAGACCTATCAGCCCGCCGAAATCGAAACCCGCATCGGTGCGGCCTGGGATGCCGAGGGCGCGTTCAAGGCAGGGCGGGCCGACCGCGTCGACGCGGAGCCCTATACGATCGTGATACCGCCGCCGAACGTCACCGGCTCGCTGCATATGGGGCACGCCCTCAACAACACGCTGCAGGACGTGCTGTGCCGGTTCGAGCGGATGCGCGGCCGCGACGTGCTGTGGCAGCCCGGCACTGATCACGCCGGCATTGCCACCCAGATGGTGGTCGAACGCCAATTGATGGAACGCAAGGAGCCCGGCCGCCGTGACATGGGGCGCGAGGCGTTTCTCGAGCGGGTCTGGCAGTGGAAGGGCGAGAGCGGCGGCGTCATCGTCAACCAGTTGAAGCGCCTCGGCGCGTCGTGCGACTGGTCCCGCGAGCGTTTTACGATGGACGAGGGCCTGTCGGAGGCCGTCGTCAAGGTGTTCGTGCAACTGCATCGCGAGGGCCTGATCTACAAGGACAAGCGCCTTGTGAACTGGGATCCGAAGCTGCTGACGGCCATCTCCGATCTCGAGGTGCTGCAGACCGAGGTCAAGGGCAATCTCTGGCATCTTCGCTATCCGCTAGAAGGCAAGACCTTCAGCCCCGAGGACCCGACCAGCTTTATCGTCGTCGCCACCACGCGTCCGGAGACCATGCTCGGCGACAGCGGCGTCGCGGTGAACCCGGATGACGAGCGCTATACGCATCTGATCGGCAAGAACGTGGTGCTGCCGCTGGTCGGCCGCCTGATCCCGATCGTCGCCGACGAATATTCCGATCCGGAAAAAGGCTCGGGCGCGGTGAAGATCACGCCGGCGCATGACTTCAACGACTTTGAAGTCGGCAACCGCCATGGCCTGGCGCGGATCAGCATCCTCGATACCGAGGCGCGCATCGCGCTTCTCGACAACGAAGACTACCTGCGCGGCCTGCCGGAAGGCAGCGCGCAACTCGTCGAAGAACTTCACGGCATGGATCGCTTCGCCGCGCGCAAACTACTCGTGCAGCGGCTCGACGATTTCGGCTTCCTCGAAAAGATCGAACCGAACACGCACATGGTGCCCCATGGCGATCGCTCCGGCGTCGTCATCGAGCCATATCTCACCGACCAGTGGTATGTCGACGCCAAGACCATGGCGCAGCCGGCGATCGCCGCGGTGCGCACCGGCGCCACGCAGTTCGTGCCGAAGAACTGGGAAAAGACCTATTACGAGTGGATGGAAAACATCCAGCCGTGGTGCATCTCGCGCCAGCTGTGGTGGGGCCATCAGATCCCGGCCTGGTACGGGCCCGATGGCAAGGTATTCGTCGCCGAGACAGAGGAAGAAGCCGTCGGTCACGCGCTCGGTTATTACGTCGAGCAGGAAGTCATCACGGCGGAGCAGGGCCACGACATGGCGCTCGATCCGGCCAAGCGCGAGGGCTTCATCACCCGCGACGAGGACGTGCTCGATACCTGGTTCTCCTCGGCGCTGTGGCCGTTCTCGACCCTGGGCTGGCCGCAAGACAGCAAGGACGTCGAGCGCTACTACCCGACCAACGTGCTGGTCACCGGCTTCGACATCATCTTCTTCTGGGTCGCCCGCATGATGATGATGGGCATGCATTTCATGAAGGACGTGCCGTTCCCAACCGTCTACATCCACGCCCTCGTCCGCGACGAGAAGGGCGCGAAGATGTCGAAGTCGAAGGGCAACGTCATCGATCCGCTCAGCCTGATCGACCAGTACGGCGCCGACGCGCTGCGCTTCACGCTGGCGGCGATGGCCGCGCAGGGCCGCGACATCAAGCTCGCGACCTCGCGCGTCGAGGGCTACCGCAATTTTGCGACCAAGCTCTGGAATGCCTGCCGCTTTGCCGAAATGAACGAGTGCGTGCTGCCGACCGGCTTCGATCCGACCGCGGCCAACGAAGTGCTCAACCGCTGGATCGCGCATGAGACCGTCAAGGCGACGCGCGAAGTGACCGAGGCGATCGAGGCCTATCGCTTCAACGACGCCGCCGGCGCCGCCTATCGCTTCGTCTGGAACGTGTATTGCGACTGGTATCTCGAACTCGCGAAACCCTCGATGATGGGCGCGGACTCCGCCGCCAAGACCGAGACCCGGGCGATGGTGGCCTGGGCGCGGGACGAGATCCTGAAGCTGCTGCACCCGTTCATGCCGTTTATCACCGAGGAATTGTGGGCGGTGACGGCGGCGCGCAGCCAGCTGCTGGTGCTGACGCCGTGGTCGCGCAAGGCCGTCGGCCTGACGCGCGAGCAGGAGTTGCTGGTGATCGCGAGTGCCGCGAACGATCCGCTGGTGGCGCCGGTCGTGACCATGGATCCGGTGCCCGCCGATTTCACCGACGACGCGGCCGAGGCCGAGATCGGCTGGGTGGTCGATCTCGTCACCGCGGTGCGTTCGGTGCGCGCCGAGATGAACATTGTTCCTGCAACCCTGACGCCGCTGGTGCTGGTCGGCGCTTCCGCCGAGACGCAGGCGCGCGCGCGACGCTGGAGCGACGTGGTGCAGCGGCTGGCACGGCTTGGCGAAATCTCGTTTGCCGACGCCGCGCCGCAGGGCGCCGTGCAACTGCTGATCCGCGGCGAAGTCGCGGCGCTGCCGCTGAAGGGCGTCATCGACCTCGGCGCCGAGAAGACCCGTCTCGACAAGGAGCTGGGCAAGGCCGAGGCCGACATCAAGCGCGCGGATGCCAAGCTTTCCAACGAGAAGTTCGTCGCCAACGCGGCGGAGGAGATCGTCGAGGAAGAGCGCGAGAAGAGGGATGCGGCGGTGGCGCGCAAGGCCAAGGTGCTGGAAGCGCTGGAGCGGCTGAAGAACGCGGAATAGGGGCGTTCGTAGCCCGGATGGAGCGAAGCGTAATCCGGGATTCTGACCTATCCGCAATACTGTCCCGGATTGCGCTTCGCTCCATCCGGGCTACGGGGACTACGGCGTCTTCGGAAACGGCCGGCTGAAAAACCGCGAGCCCTTCAGCCCGAACCGCCACGGCAATTCCACGCCCTTGGTGATCCCGATGCGAACGCCCACCACCATTTCCGGCGGCACACGCGCGGCGTGGAGCGCGAAGGGGGCCTTGTCCAGCGGCAACCCGTCATGGGCGCCGGTGATGCCCAAGGCCTCGCACAGCTTGCCGGGCCCCGAGCACAGCGCCTTCACGTCCTGCAGGCGGCGGCGCAGCTGCATCGCGGGGATGCCGGCCAGCGGTTCGATGGCGCGCACCAGCACGGCGCTGGCCGAACCCGGCGCCTCGCACACAAAGTTGACGCACCAGTGGATGCCATAGGAGCGGTACACATAGGCGTGTCCGGCCGGGCCGAACATGGCGCCGTTGCGCGGCGTCTGGCGGACATAGGAATGCGACGCCGGGTCGGTGTGGTGGTAGGCCTCGACCTCGACGATGGTGCCGCCGGCGCCGTCGAAGAGCATCGTCGCGCCGACCAGTTCGGGGGCAACCTCATGGACGCTGCGGTCAAAGAACGCGCGGGTAAGGCGCTTGCCGAGCCGTTGCCCGGCGGAAGGGGAGTTTTGAGCCATTGTGAACGTTATGCCAGGATGCAGGGCGGCTAAAGGCGGGGGCGGGTTGCGGGAGCGGGCCGGGCGGATTACCTAGAGCTTCACTCAGAACGGACAGTCCATGGTCGTCGTCCTCGATACCGTTTCCACCACGCCGCTGCGCCCGCGTCACCCTGAAAAAGTGAATCGTCCGGATGCCTTGTCGCCGCCGAAGCCGGACTGGATCCGGGTCCGCGCGCCGACCAGCCGTGGCTATGGCGACACCCGCAAGATCGTCAAGGAAAACGGCCTCGTCACCGTGTGCGAGGAGGCCGGCTGCCCGAACATCGGCGAGTGTTGGCAAAAGAAGCACGCCACCTTCATGATCATGGGCGACACATGCACCCGCGCCTGTGCGTTCTGCAACGTCAAGACCGGTATGCCCGGCGCGCTTGACGGCATGGAGCCCGCACACGTCGCCGAGGCCGTGCGGAAACTCGGGCTGCATCACGTGGTCATCACCTCGGTGGACCGCGACGATCTCGCCGACGGCGGAGCCGAGCATTTTGCGCAGACCATTCGTGCGATCCGAGCCGCGTGCCCGACCACCACGATCGAGATCCTGACGCCGGACTTTTTGCGCAAGCCGGGCGCGCTCGAGGTCGTCGTGGCCGCGAAGCCCGACGTCTTCAACCACAATCTCGAAACCGTGCCATCGCGCTACCTGACGGTCCGCCCCGGTGCGCGCTATTTCCACTCGCTGCGCCTGCTGCAGCGGGTCAAGGAGCTCGATCCCACCATCTTCACCAAGTCCGGCATCATGGTCGGCCTCGGCGAGGAGCGCCCCGAAGTACTGCAGGTGATGGACGACATGCGCTCGGCCGATATCGACTTCCTGACCATCGGCCAGTATCTGCAGCCGACCCGCAAGCACCACGTGGTGTCGCGCTATGTTACGCCGGACGAGTTCGCGGGCTATGAGAAGGTCGCCTATACCAAGGGCTTCCTGATGGTGTCGGCGAGCCCGCTGACGCGCTCGTCGCACCACGCCGGCGAGGATTTCGCCAAGCTGCAGGCCGCGCGCGCCGCGCTGGCGCGCTGAGTTTCCGCAATGCCCCGTTTTTCCAGCAAGCGCCACGTCCGTCACAGCGCCTCGCAGATGTTCGACCTCGTCGCCGACGTCGAGCGCTATCCGGAATTCGTCCCGCTGTGCAAGGCGTTGAAGATCCGCCAGCGTACGCCCAACGCCGCCGACGGCACCGAGGTGATCGTCGCCGACATGACGGTATCGTTCAAGCTGGTGCAGGAAGCCTTCACCAGCCGCGTGACGCTGGATCGTCCGAACCTCAAGATCATGGTCGAGTATCTGCGCGGGCCGTTCAGCAATCTCGAGAATCGCTGGACCTTCGAGGCGCGCAGCGAGACCGAATGCGATGTCGGGTTCTTCATCAATTACGAATTCAAGAGCCGCATGCTCGCGATGCTGATGGGGACGATGTTCGACGCGGCCTTCCAGCGTTTTGCGGCCGCGTTCGAGAAACGCGCGGATCAGGTTTACGGCACGGCGCGCGCCTGAACGTTTGTCAATGCGTCTTGGACATCGGATGGCCGGACGTGGTGCCGAAGTGGCCGGCCGCCGGTCCATCCGTTGTATAGCCGTTGGACCGATAGAAGCGCAGCGCCGTCTCTGTGCTATTGAGGGTGCACCGCGTCTGGCCGCGTTCGCTTGCGCGCGTTTCCATCGCGCGAAGTAATGCGCGACTGACGCCGCGCAACCGCGCATCGGGCGAGACGTAGTTCAGCGTGATCTCGCCGGCGTCCGTGACAGCGCCAACCGCCAGAAGAACGTCATTCTCGGATGCCACAAGCACGTTGTTTCCTGTCTGCCGCAGCCAGGATGCGAAGATTTCGGGCGTCTTGTTACCCAGCCAGCGCCCGAGTATCGCAGGATCGTTGCAATGATCTGCGATGCATAACTCGGCGATCGAGCGCCTCATGACCAGGCAGGCGGCCTTCGCATCGTCGATCGTGGCGTCGCGAATATGCATTTGCGTTTCGTCAGGGGGCTGGACCTCAGGATGACGGCGCTGTGGGCGGCTTCTTCTTGGGTTTGGCGACCGGCCGTGTCGCCGCCTTGCGGCGTGGCGAACGCGCCACGCGGGCACGCACCGAACTCGCCACCTGCCGCTTCTTAGCCGGCACCTTCGGCCCGCGCGCCATGTCCATCAGCAGCCGCAATGCTTCCAGCACCGAACGTTGCCGCACGGCGCTGCGGCCGATGGCGCCGAAGCGGCATTCCTTGTTGACGATGCGGCCGTCGCGCGCGGCGGCGGCGAAATGCACGAGGCCGACCGGCTTGCCCGGCGTAGCGCCGCCGGGACCGGCGATGCCGGTGATCGAGACCGCGAGGTCGACGTCGGCTTCTTCCAGCGCGCCGACCGCCATCTGGATCGCGGTCTCCTTGCTGACTGCGCCAAAACTTTCCAGCGTTGCGGTTTTGACGCCGAGCATCACGTGCTTGGCGTTGTTGGAGTAGGTCACGAAGCCGCGGTCGATCACGTCGGACGAGCCGGGGATTTCCGTCAGCGCGCCCGCGACCAGGCCGCCGGTGCAGGACTCGGCGGTGGCGATGGTCAGCTTGCGGCTGCGGCAGAGGTCGAGCAGCGCGCGGGAGAGGGCTCGTGCGTCGCTCAAGGCCATGGGTCAGTCCACCCAGGGCAGGCGGATGGTGGCCGCCGCCGTCGCCGCGATGCCTTCCTCGCGGCCGGTGAAGCCGAGCCGTTCGCTGGTGGTCGCCTTCACGGCGACGCGTGACAGCGCCACGCCGGAGATCTCGCTGATCTTCGCCCGCATGGCGTCACGCAGTGGTCCGATTTTGGGCCGTTCGCAGATCAGGGTCACCTCGAGATTGGCGATACGGCCGCCGCGCGCGGTAACGCGGTCGACGGCGTATTTCAGGAATTTGTCGGAAGCCGCACCCTTCCACTTGTCGTCGCTCGGCGGGAAGTGCGAGCCGATATCGCCATCGGCCAGCGCGCCCAGAATCGCGTCCACCAGGGCATGCAGGCCGACGTCGCCGTCGGAATGCGCCAGGAAGCCGCGGCTGTGCGGGACACGGACGCCGCAGATCATCAAGTGATCGCCGTCGCCGAAGGCGTGGACGTCGTAGCCGGTGCCCATGCGGATATCGCCAAGCGAGGCCGCCAGCCGCGCTTCCTCGCGAATGAAATCTTCCGGTGTGGTGAGCTTCATGTTTGCAGGATCGCCCTCAAAGGTTGCCACGGTCAATCCCGCCCATTCGGCAAGCGCCGCATCATCTGTGAAATCATCGCGGCCTTCCTGTGCAGCACGACGATGCGCCTCCAGGATCACGTCGAAGCGAAACGCCTGCGGCGTCTGGGCGATGCGCAGCCGCGCGCGCTCCGGCGTCGCGTGAACATGGCCGGCGTCGTTGACCACCTTGATGGTGTCGGTGACGGGGGCGACCGGCACGGCGGCGCCGGTCACCTGCGCCGCGGCGATGGCGCGCTCGATCACCGCAGGGCTGACGAAGGGCCGCGCGGCGTCGTGGATCAGCACGATGTCAGGCGCATGCGAAGCCAATGCCTCGAGGCCGGCGCGTACCGAAGCCTGACGCGTCGCGCCGCCATTGGCGGGGGCGTGGTAGTCGAGATCACCCACCGCTTCGGCAAACATCACGGCATCGTCGGGATTGGTGATGGGCTGCACCGCGAACACGTCGGGGTGGCCGCAGAACGGCTCCATGGCGCGCGCGATCACGCTGCGGCCTCCGATGGAGCGGTATTGCTTGGGGCCGCCGGCGCCGGCGCGCAGGCCGCGTCCGGCGGCAACGATAATAGCGGCAGTCTTCGGTGAATCGGTCATCAGGTCAGGTGATTAAGGGGTGAGCGGGATCGGCACAGCCCTTAGCACAACGGCACCGAATTCCAGTATGATTACATTCTCGTGGCCTACTATCCGTGCATTGCTGCGCTGCACTTGCAAAAGAGGCTGATCTGGCTAATGTGTAGGCATGACGGTTGACTGCACAACAAATGTGCGCATTATGCGGCCAGTGCCCGCCAAATGACGAGCCGGACAGGACGAGAAGGTCAGTGACCATCCCCGACGCAATACCCAGACAGCCATTA
>JBEVEC010000299.1:0-9771 GCA_040512975.1 Tardiphaga sp.
TGATGACAAGGCCCGCGCTGGCGAGCTCGGCGGCCCGCCTGGGGCGGACCAGGAAGGTGACGTCATTGCCGGCTTGCAACAGCCTGCCGCCGAAATAGCCGCCGATGGCGCCGGCGCCGACCACGAGAATACGCATTGGGAGTCCTTATTTCAGTTGACCACGTCATGGCCGGGTTTGACCCGGCCATCCATCTTTTGGCGAGGCCATCATTGGGAGATGGATGCCCGGGTCAAGCCCGGGCATGACACCGCGGTAGCGGCTCGCTCCGTGCAATCACCACTTCTCACCGAACGGGCGAATTTCCAGCTCGAAGGTCCAGGCGCTGCGCGGTTGGGAATAGAGCTGCCAGTATGACGCGGCAACCGAGGCCGGCGGCATCAACAAATCGGGATTGTCGAGCGCCTCCTTGCCCCAGAGCTGCTCGCGGCGCTCGCGCACCCAGGCGGTGTCGACGCCACTGTCGATGATCAGGTGCGCGACGTGGATGTTCTGCGGGCCGAGTTCGCGCGCCATCGCCTGCGCCACCGCGCGCAGGCCGAACTTGGCGGAGGCGAAGGCGGCGAAGCCCGAGCCGCCGCGCAGGCTGGCGGTGGCGCCGGTGAAGAAGATGTTGCCCTGGCCGCGCGGCGCCATCAGCCGCGCCGCCTCGCGACCGGCGAGAAAGCCGGAATAGCAGGCCATTTCCCAGACTTTTCGGAACACCCGCTCGGTGGTGTCGAGGATCGGGAAGTTGACGTTGGCGCCGACATTGAAGATGCAGACCTCGAGCGGCGCATGCGCATCGGCGTCGTTGAGAAAGGCGGTGATCTCGTCTTCCTTGCGGGCATCGAGCGCGCGCGCGACGATTTTGCCGCCCGCCGCTTCCACCTCGGCTACCAGCGGCGCCAGCTTGTCGCCGTTACGGCGCCCGGCGAAGACGGTAAATCCCTCGGCGGCGAATTTCTTGACGATCTCGGCGCCGATGAAATCACCGGCTCCGATCACCGCTACGGTGGCGTTGCGCTCAGGCATGGGTGTCTCCTCGCGTCATCATCTCCTCGACCTCGCGCAGTTGCTCCTTGCCGAAGTACATCTCGTCACCGACGAAGAAGGTCGGCGAGCCGAACGCGCCGCGTTCGACGGCGGACTGGGTGTTGGCGAGCAGCTTCGCCTTCACATCCGGCTCCTGCCCGCGCGCCAGCAGCCGCGCGCCGTCGAGACCGGACGCATTGAACGCCTGGATCGCGACGTCGGGATCGTCCATCTTCTTCGGCGCGTCCCACATGTGATGAAACGCGGCGTCGACATATTGCGCGAACACGCCCTCTAGCTGTGCTGCGATCGCTGCGCGCATCAGGTTCAGGGTGTTGACCGGGAAGAACGGATTCATCGTATAAGGCCGCACGTCGAAGCGCCGGACGAAGCGCGCGGTCTCGATCTCGTGAAACTCGCGCTTGTTCTTGATCCCGGCATAGGTCTCGGCTGGTGAGCGGTTATTGGTGGCCTTGAAGATGCCGCCGAGCAGCACCGGCACGTAGTCGAATTTGACACCCGCGCGTCGCTCAATGGCCGGGATCGCCAGATGGCTCAAATAGGCGTTCGGGCTGCCGAAATCGAACAGGAATTGCGGCGCAGGCGCCATGGCGTTCTCCTCGGAGCTGTTGTTGTTTTTGCCGTGACGATCAGCATGGACCCGAACCGACGCCCACGTCCATGCTTTTGATGACGGTCATCATATCGCGCCGGTGCGCCAGCGCAATCAGATCAGCCGCTCGATCGTGCGCTTGCGCCACACGAGGCGGTAATAGCTCACCTGCAGCAGGAACATGGCGCAGAAGGTGATCGGCCATGCGTACCACACGCCAGTAACGCCATAGTGCCGGCTCAGAACGATGGCGCTCGGCACCTCGATCAGTGCGATCGCCAGCACCGACAGCAGCGTCGGCATGAACACGGTCCCGCTTGCGCGCATGGTGCCGGAGAAGATGCCGGACATGCCGAACACCACGGTGCTCCACAGCACGATGTGCAGCAGATGCTGCGCGAGGTCGAGCACCGCGGGATCGATGATGAAAAAGCCCATCACCGTGCGCGAGAACAGATAAAGCAGCACGACAAGCACGCCGGTCAGCGCGAAATTCAGCAGCAATGCGGTGCGGACGATGCTGCCGATCCGCGCGGCGTCGCCGCGGCCGATCGCCTGGGCGCCAAACACCGACGCCGAGATCGCGATCGACATCGCTGGAAACTGCGCATAGCTGACGACCTGGTTGACGGCGCCATAGGCCGCGGTGGCATCGGAGCCGAAGCCGTTGACGATACCCAGCAATGCGAGTTCGGCCACCGACATGGTGACGATCTGGATCGCGGTGGGAATGCCGAGCCGCAGGATTCGGCGCAACAGCGGCCCGTCGAAGCGCAAATGGCGCAGCAACTCGCGGTCCGGCGCCAGCGGATGGTTGCGGCGGCGCAGGTAGATCACCAGCCAGACGATGGTCACCGCGGTCGCGACCGCCGATGCCACCGCGGCGCTGGCCGCGCCGAGCGGCGGCAGGCCGAGCCGGCCGCGGATCAGCGCCGGCGTGATCACCAGGCCGAGACAGGTCGAGATCGCGAGCCCGATCAGCGGCGTCACGGTGTCGCCGACGCCGCGCATCATCGAGGTCGCGAGAATGAAGCCGAAGGTCAGCGGCATCGCCAGCATCATGATGCGGGCATAGGCGGCGGCCTCATCGAGAATGTCGGGCGGCGTCGCCAGCAGGATCATCAGCTGCCGGCTGAACAGCCCGCCGAGGATCGCGATGGTGACGCCGATCGCCAGGGTCGCCAGCAGCGCCGACGCGGCCACCGCCTTGACCTTGTCGGGCTCCTTGGCGCCCCAGGCCTGGCCGATCAGGATCGTGGCGCCGGTGCCGAGCCCCAGCACGAAGGCGACGAAGAAGAACATCAGCGGGAAGAACACCGACACCGCGGCGAGCGCGTTCACGCCGACCATTTGGCCGAGATAGATGTTGTTGATGGTGCCGAACAGCGACTGCAGAATATTGCTGAGCATCATCGGGGCGACGAAGACGAGAAACGAGCGCCACAAGGGCTGTTCGGGAGGCATGCAGATGTCCTGAGTGAAAGGCCGGTCGCGTGCGGAGCGCAGCAGCGTCAAGCGGGGTTGGCGCGATCGGCGAAGGCGATGCGCGCGATGTGGTCGCGAATATCTACCGGCCAGCCGGCGATCAGTTCACCGAAGCGATGGCGATCATCCGCAAAAAGCGCGCGCGAGGCGTCCTCGAAGCCGGGGCGGTCGCCGGCCATCGCCGACATGAAGTGATAGGCGGCATCGCGCGCCGCGCGCTGGCGGTCACGGTCGCCACTGGCGCGGCGCGCGGCGTCGACCAGCTTGCGCAGAGCCACAGAGGCGCCGCCGGGCTGGCTGCCCAGCCAGTCCCAGTGCCGCGGCAGCAGCGTCACCTCCCGCGCCACCACGCCGAGCTTTGGCCGACCGCGTCCGCGCGGTTCGGTGGACAGTTCGACCGCAGGCTCGGCAATGGCCGGCTGCGGAAGCCGGGCGACGATGTCGCGATGGCTGCCGCGCAAGTCGAGGTCGATGGCGCGGCCGGTGGCGTCGTCGAAAATCAATACGGGCTCGGCGACGGCCCCGCTGCCGGCCATCTTGGCCGCAATGGCGACCTCGGCCAATGACCCAGATGCCAGCAGCCGAATGCCGGCAAACGCGCTAAAGGTGTGGGGTTCTGCGTCGCTCATCGGTCACTTGCCTGCCATTTCAGCCTTCTATGCGTGCTGAATTATATCCGGGTAATTTCTTTGTCAATATCACCCGGGCAATATTCGCGGCATTTCCGTCGTAAGGATTCCCCATGCTCACCGTCCATCACCTCAACAATTCCCGTTCGCAACGCGTGCTGTGGCTGCTGGAAGAGCTCGACGTCCCCTACGAGATCGTGCGCTACCAGCGGCAGCCCAACATGCTGGCGCCGCCGGAGCTGCGCAAAATCCATCCGCTCGGCAAATCGCCGGTGGTGACCGACAACGGCAACACCATCGCGGAGTCCGGCGCCATCATGGAATACGTCACCGGCACCTATGGCGACGGCCGGCTGGTGCCGCCGCCGGGCACGCCGGAGCGGCTGCGCTATACCTACTGGCTGCATTACGCCGAAGGCTCGGCGATGCCGCCGCTGCTGCTGAAACTCATTTTCGGCATGATGCCGAAGCGCGCGCCCGCCTTGATGCGGCCGTTCGTCAAGGCGATCTCCAACAAGGCGCTGGAGACGATGGTGACGCCGCAGCTGAAGACCCACATGGCGTTCTGGGAGGCCGAACTCGGCAAGAGCGAATGGTTCGCCGGCGAAACCTTCAGCGCCGCCGACATCCAGATGAGCTTCCCCCTCGAAGCAGCCGCTGCCCGCGGCGGGCTCGAACACGGGCATCCGAAGGCGATGGCGTGGCTGGCGAAGATCCACGCGCGCCCGGCGTACAAGCGTGCGCTCGACAAGGGCGGCCCATATACCATCGGCAAGTAGCAGCCGCACCGCAAGCGCGACCGGTCCCCTCTCCCGCTTGCGGGAGAGGGTTAGGGAGAGGGCGCCACAACGGGACAGTTCGTCCAATTGCGGCTCCAAGTCCCGCCGTCGTCCCCGCGAACGCGGGGACCCATACGCCGTGTGGGCGCGGTGTTGATCCGCCACGGTCGTTTCCCACCCTCAAGGGTTATGGGTCACCGCGTTCGCGGGGACGACAGGCGGTGGGTGCAGATCGACTACTTCACAAACGGACAGCCGCCATCCGCCAGCGGACGAAACGCCTCATCGCCCGGCACTGTCGCCACGGTCTCATACAGATCCCATTTCTGCTTCGACTCTTCCGGCTTCTTGATCCGCATCAGATACATGTCGTGCACCATGCGGCCGTCCTCGCGGACCTTGCCGCCCTGCGCGAAGAAGTCGTTGACGGGATTGGCGCGCATCCAGCCCATCACCTTGTCTGTGTCGGTGGAATTGGTCGCCGCCACCGCCTTGAAATAGTGCCGCAGCGCCGAGTTGACGCCGGCCTGGTAGGCGGTCGGCATCGCGCCGTGGCGCTTGAAGAACTCGTTGGCAAACACGCGCGTTTCCGGCGTGCGGTCCCAGTAGAACGAATCGGTAAACAGCAGGTCATGGGCGTTGGCGAGGCCGAGGGCTGCGACGTCGGTCAGCGTCACCTGCATCGCGGCGATCTGCATCGTCTTTTCGATGTTGAACTCCTGCGCCTGCGACACCGCGGTCGAGAAGTCGGCGCCGGCATTGGCGAGGCCAAGCACCTTGGCGCCCGAGGCCTGCGCCTGCAGCAGGAACGAGGAGAAGTCCGCCGTCGAGAACGGATGCCGGACGGAGCCGACCACGGTGCCGCCGGTGGCCTTCACCGCACGCGACGCGTCGCGCTCCAGCGCTTGGCCGAAGGCATAGTCCGCGGTCATAAAGAACCACGAATCGCCGCCGCGCTTGACCACCGCCTTGGCGGTCGCGTTGGACGCCGCATAGGTGTCGTAGGTCCATTGCACCGACGACGGCGAACACTGCTTGCCGGTGATGTCGGACGAGCCGGCCCCGGAGATCATGAAGATCTTCTTGCGCTCGCGCGTCAGATTCTGCACCGCCAGCGCCACTGCGGAATTGACGCCTTCGGCGACCATGTCGACGTGCTTGTTGTCGAACCAGTCGCGCACGATGTTGGTGGCGACGTCGGGCTTGTTCTGGTGATCGCCGGAAATGATCTCGATCTTGCGCCCGGCCACGGTGCCGCCGATCTCGTCGGCGGCCATCTGCGCGGAGATGACCGAGCCCTTGCCATTGCCGTCGGCATATTGCCCGCTCATGTCGGTGATGATGCCGACGCGCAGCACGCCGTCCTCGGCGCGCGCAGCGCCGAATGTGGACAGCAGCAGCAGACTGGCCATGATCTTGATGTTTGTCGACGTCACGCAGTTCCTCCCAAAGGCCTGTTGTCAGGCTCACGACGACAGCGCGCAGGCTGTCGTTTGATACCGGGAGGTTGCCGAGGCCGCGCCGCTTTGGCAATGCCAACCGGCCTCCGCGAATGCCGCGCTGCCATGCGTGTGCGGTGTGATGCATCAGGATGCGGCAGCGGCTTCGGGTGGCTGACACATACGACCACACCCCGGCGGGGGGTGGTGGAGAAAAGCTGCCGTCGCTTCGGCGCTAGCGATTCAACTTAGTATCCCGCCGCCGTCGCACCGCGCGTGCGCGGATCGGGCGCGCCGAGCGGGCCATTCGGCGTCACCAGGATCGAATTGGCCGAGGTTTGCCCCATCGGCTCGACGATCACGTGGCCCATGGCTTTCAACGTCGCCAGCGTGTCGTCAGGAAAGCCGCGCTCGATGCGGACCTCGTCGGGCAGCCACTGGTGGTGCAGCCGCGGCGCGGCAACGGCTGCGGCGACGTCCATGCGGTAATCGAGCACGTCGACCACGACCTGCAGCACCGTAGAGATAATCCGGCTGCCGCCGGGTGATCCCGTCACCAGCACCGGCTTGCCGTCCTTCAGCACGATGGTCGGGCTCATCGATGACAGCGGGCGCTTGCCGGGGCCGGGCAGGTTGGCCTCGAAGCCGACCAGCCCGAAGGCATTGGACGCGCCGGGCGCCGCGGTGAAGTCGTCGAGCTCGTTGTTGAGCAGCACGCCGGTGCCCTCCGCAACCAGGCCGACGCCATAGGGAAAATTCAGCGTGTAGGTGTTGCTCACCGCGTTGCCGGCGCCGTCGACCACCGAATAATGCGTGGTGTTCTGGCCTTCGCGCGGCGGCGTCGGCGGCACCGCCGACAATGCGTCGGTCCACGGCGTGGCCTTCGTGAGATCGATCGAGGCGCGCTGCTTCGCGGCATAGCCCTTGTCGAGCAGGGTCGCGAGCGGCGCGTTGACGAAGGCAGGATCGCCGAGATAGCGCGCGCGATCGGCATAAGCGCGCTTCATCGCCTCGATCAGCACATGCAGCGACGGCGCCGAGCCGCGCGCCATATCGGCGATCGGAAAGCCCTCCAGGATGTTCAGCGTCTCGGTCAACACCGTGCCGCCGGACGACGGCAACGGCATCGAGACGATGTCGTAGCCGCGATAAGTGCCGCGCACCGGCGCGCGGACCACCGCTTGATAAGTCCTGAAGTCGTCGATGGTAAAAATGCCGCCGGCGTTGTTGATGCCCTGCACCAGCTTCTCGGCGACCGGCCCCTCGTAGAAACCGCGCGGTCCCCGCTCGGCGATGGCGGTGAGCGTCGCGGCGAGATCGGGCTGGAGCAATGTGTCGCCGGGCTGCAGCGCCGTGCCGTCGGCGCGCGACAGCACCTTGACCGATGACGGCCAGCGCCCGATGCGCGACCGCATGTCCTGCAGCGTCGCCGCGATATCGTCGGCCACCGCAAAACCGTTACCCGCCAGCGCGATCGCCGGTTGCAGCAGATCGGCCAGGGTAAATTTGCCCGAGCCGTATCTGTCGCGCGCCAGCGCCAAACCCGCCACGGTGCCGGGCACGCCGATGCCACGCGCGGAGTTGCGCGACGCCGCAGGATCCGGCTTGCCGTCGGCGCCGAGGAACATGTCGCGCGTCGCCGCGGCGGGCGCGGTCTCGCGGTAATCGATGGTGACGTCCTCACCCGACGTGGTGTGGATCACCATGAAACCGCCGCCGCCGATATTGCCGGCGCGCGGATAGGTGACCGCCATGGCAAATCCGGTCGCGACCGCGGCATCGACGGCGGTGCCGCCGCGCTTCATGATGTCGGCGCCAACCTCAGCCGCGATACGCTCCTGCGCCACCACCATGCCGTGCGGCGCCGGGATCGCATGCACGGTATCGAGCGGCGGCGGTGTATAGGCCTCGCGCGGTTGCTGCGCCTTGATCGAAGTCGTCGCGCATAGCAATGCGAGTGCGACGACGTGGGTACAACGCAAGACAGCGCAGCCGATCATCCATCATCTCCTGGCCGAGGGCCGTTTGGCGCGCCGCGCCCTGTGCATGCTATATGGCCTGCACGACGCGCGGCACAACGCCGGTGATTCGCCAAACACGGAGAAGGGATCGCAATGGTTGCGACGGTCGCATCAAACTGGACAGATGCGCGCGCGCCGATCAGCTATCCGCCGCGCCGTGCCGTCATCAGCTGGATGTTTTTCGACTGGGCGGCGCAGCCCTATTTCAGCCTGATCACGACCTTCGTGTTCGCGCCGTATTTTGCGACGCGCGTGGCGTCCGACGCCGCCGCAGGGCAATCGCTGTGGGGTTTTGCCACCGCAGCCGCGGGATTGCTCATTGCGCTCGCCTCACCGGTCCTCGGCGCCATCGCGGATGCCAGCGGACGGCGCAAGCCGTGGATCGCCGGCTTAGGCGCGGTGTTCGTGATCGGCGCCTGCATAATGTGGATCGGGAAGCCCGGCGATCCCGCTGTGATCGCGCCGCTGTTGATCGCCTATGGCTTCGCCACCGTCGGCGTCGAGTTCGCCACGGTGTTCAACAATGCGATGATGCCGACGCTGGTGCCGCCGGACAAGATTGGGCGGCTGTCCGGCTCCGGCTGGGCACTGGGTTATGTCGGTGGCATTCTCAGCCTCATCCTCGTGCTCGGCTTCATGGCGGCGAATCCCACCACCGGCCGCACGCTGTTCGGCCTGGTGCCGATCCTCGGCCTCGATCCCGCGAGCTTCGAAGGCGACCGGATTTCCGGACCGCTGTCCGGCCTCTGGTTCGTGCTGTTCGTGCTGCCGATGTTTCTGCTGACGCCCGATTTTCCGGCTCGGATGTCGATCGGCGATGCGGTGCGCGACGGCCTCGGCGAATTGCGCACGACGTTGCGCGAACTGCCGCGACACAAGTCGATGCTGGCGTTCCTGATCGCCAACATGATCTACACCGACGGGCTGGTGTCGCTGTTCGCCTTCGGCGGCATCTATGCCGCCGGCACCTTCGGTTGGAACACGATCCAGATCGGCACCTTCGGAATCATCTTGGCGGTGGCCGGCACGATCGGCGCGTTTCTCGGCGGCCGGCTCGACGACGCGCTGGGGCCGAAGCGCGTCATCGCCGGCAGCATGACGCTGCTGCTGCTGTCGGTGGTGGCGATCCTGCTGATCGATCGCGAAACGATCTTTTTCATCAAGGTGACGCCGCCGGCGCCGGGCGGCGGCCTGTTCGCCGCGCCCGCCGAGAAAGCCTATCTCGCGCTCGGCTGCCTGATCGGCATGGCCGGCGGCCCGTTGCAGGCGGCGTCGCGCACTTTGCTGATCCGCCTCGCCCCGCGCGACCGCATCGCGCAGTTCTTCGGGCTGTTCGCGCTGACGGGAAAGGTGACGTCGTTCATGGGCCCGCTGCTGATCGGGCTGGTGACGGCGGTAACGGCGAGCCAGAAGGCCGGCATGGCGGTGCTTGTGGTGTTCTTCGTGGTGGGGCTGGGGTTGCTGGCGCGGGTGCGCGAGGCGTAGCCACACCAAAAACTGTTACCACCCGCGAAAGCGGGTGGCCCAGTATTCCAGAGCGCTCATGGTGAATAACAAGCGCCCTGGAATACTGGGTCGCCCGGTCAAGCCGGGCGATGACAGCTGTGGCTGTGGATGTGGTTGTGTAGTTAGTGCCGGAAGTGCCGCACACCCGTCAGCACCATCGCGATGCCGTGCTCATCCGCCGCCTGGATCACCTCTGCGTCGCGCACCGAACCGCCCGGCTGAATCACCGCGGTGGCGCCGGCCTCGATGCAGGCCAGCATGCCGTCGGCGAACGGGAAGAACGCATC
>JBEVEC010000314.1:0-8105 GCA_040512975.1 Tardiphaga sp.
AGCGAGTTGAACGCCGAGATCACCGTGGAGATCGCCACCGTCAGTGCGAATTGCTTGTAGAACTGCCCGGTGAGACCGGTGATGAACGCCAGCGGCACGAACACGGCCACCAGCACCAGCGCGATGGCGATGATCGGACCCGTGACCTCGCGCATCGCCCGATAGGCGGCGTCCTTCGGCTCCAGCCCGCGCTCGATGTTGCGCTCGACGTTTTCCACCACCACGATGGCGTCGTCGACCACGATGCCGATCGCCAGCACCAGACCGAACAGCGTCAGCGCGTTGATCGAGAAGCCGAACATGTGCATCACGGCGAAGGTGCCGACCACCGACACCGGCACCGCGATCAGCGGGATGATCGACGCCCGCCAGGTCTGCAGGAACAGGATCACCACCAGCACGACGAGCGCGATGGCCTCGAGCAGCGTGTGGATCACGGCCTCGATGGAGGCGCGGACGAACTGGGTGGGGTCGTAGACGATGCTGTAGTCGACGCCGTCCGGCATGTTCTCCTTCATCTCGGCCATCGCCTTGCGGACGTTGTCAGAGATCTGGATGGCATTGGAGCCCGGCGACTGGAAGATCGGGATCGCCACCGCGGACTTGTTGTTCAGCAGCGAGCGCAGCGCGTAGTCGGCCGCGCCGAGTTCGAGGCGCGCGACGTCACGCAGCCGCGTGACCTCGCCGTTGGCGCCGTTCTGCACGATGATGTCGCCGAATTCCTCTTCGGTCTGCAGCCGGCCCTGCGCGTTGATCGAGAGCTGCAGGTCGAGGCCCGGCTCGTTGGGCGAACCGCCGACCTGCCCCGCCGCGGCCTGCACGTTCTGGGCGCGGATCTCGCGCACGATGTCGCTCGGCGACAGCCCGTGCTCGGCGACCTTCTGCGGATCGAGCCAGACGCGCATGGAGTAATCGCCCGAGCCGAACAACTGCACCTGGCCGACGCCCTCGAGCCGCGCCAGGCGGTCCTTGACGTTGAGCACCGCGTAGTTGCGCAGATACGTCATGTCGTAGCGGCTGTTGGGCGACAGCAGATGCACGACCATGGTGAGGTCGGGCGCGCTCTTGATGGTGGTGATGCCGAGGGCGCGCACTTCGGCGGGCAGCCGCGGCTCTGCCTGTGAGACGCGGTTCTGCACCAGCTGCTGCGCCTTGTCGGGATCGGTGCCGAGGCGGAACGTGACGTTCAACGTCATCTTGCCGTCGGTGGTGGCCTGGCTGCTCATATAGAGCATGTTCTCGACGCCGTTGATCTGCTCCTCGATCGGCGTCGACACCGTCTCGGCAATCACCTTGGGATTGGCGCCGGGATATTGCGCCGACACCACCACGGTCGGCGGCGCCACCTCGGGATATTCCGAAATCGGCAGCACCGGCATCGACAGCAGGCCGGCCAGGAAAATCAGCGTCGACAGCACGCCTGCGAAGATCGGCCGGTCGATGAAGAATTTGGAGAAGTTCATGGGTGCAACTCGAAAGAGGAGTATGGGCGCAAAGCAGACGCGGCAGGTCCCTTCACCCTCACCTGCAGGGGAAGGGTCGAGCGCGCCGTCAGGCGCGATCGGGGTGGGGTGACAGCGGTGCGACATGTGGAAGCGCAGCGGCAATCGCTGACACTCCCACCCCGGTGCCCGTCATGCTGCGCATGCCGGGCACCGACCCTCCCCCTGCAGGGGAGGGTAAGGATCAGTTCTGTGCGACGGTCTTGGTCTGCGTCACCTGCGCCGCATTCATCGCCACCATTTCCGGCTTGATGGTCACGCCGGGCCGCACGCGCTGCAGGCCGTTGACGACGATGCGTTCGCCGGCCTTGAGGCCGTCAAGGATGACGCGCATGCCGTCGATCGAGACGCCGAGCGCGACCTCGCGATATTCGGCCTTGTCGCCCGCGCCCACCACCATGACGAATTTCTTGTTCTGGTCGGTGCCGACCGCGCGCTCGCTGACCAGCAGCGTCTGTTCGGCCTTGGGCTGGCCCATCGACAGCCGCGCGAACTGGCCCGGCATCAGCCGGCCGTCGGCATTGTCGAACACCGCCCGCACCCGCACGGTGCCGCTGCGGGTGTCGACCTGGTTGTCGACAAACTGCATGCGGCCCTTCAGCGGCGCGCCGTCGGCGAGGGTCGTCATCTGCACCGGGATGCGATCGATCGCGCCGGGCGTCTTCTCGTCGGACAGCGTCTTCAGCGCGCGCGCCACCACCTGCTCGTCGGCATTGAAGCTGGCATAGACCGGGTTGACCGACACCAGCGTGGTGAGCAGCGGCGAGCCGGCGCCGGCGGCAATCAGGTTGCCGACGGTGATCTCGACCTTGCCGACCCGGCCATCGACAGGGGCTCGCACCTGGGTGTAGCTGAGATTGAGTTGCGCGGTCTTCAGCGCGGCTTCGGTGGCCTTGAGATTGGCTTCGGCCTCGTGGAAGGCATTGACGCGGGTGTCGAGATCGCGCTGCGTGATGCTCGAATTGGTCAGTTGCTGGCCGCGGTCATAATCGGCCTTGGTCAGAATCAGGCGCGCCCGCGCGGCGGAGACCTGCCCCTCGGCGCGGTCGACCTCAGCGGCGTAGAGCGAGGGGTCGATCAGCACCAGCAGGTCGTTCTTCTTGACCAGCGCGCCTTCGCGGAAATGGATTTCCTGCACGGCACCGGCGACCCGCGAGCGGATTTCCACGCGCTCGATCGCCTCGAGCCGGCCCGAAAACTCGTCCGACGCTGTGGTGGCCTTGGCCTCGACCACCGCCACCGAGGCGGGCACGGCCGCCGGAACAACCGCTGCGGTTTCGGCTTGTGCCGCCACGCTGGACAGCTCGAACAGCGCACCGCCGCCGCCAATGGCGATCGACAGCGCGACGACTCCGGCGCCAAGCGCGACTTTGCGGGAAAGATGATTGGCCATGATGAACCCCATTTAATGCACGTGGAACTTGTAAAGCTCTACGATGTCAGGTGTTACGTCGCGTCGTGGCGGCGGATGCCCGATCCGGTCTTCGCTGCAACGCACATATTCGTAACGCCCGGTATAAATGGACTATCGACATCCGCTGTCAAGAGACTTATTTACTGAGCGGTAGAAAACTTTGGAGAAGCCGTCATGGTGATGGGACGTCCGCGTGAATTCGACGTCGAAGCCGCGTTGGACACGGCGCTGCATGTGTTCTGGCGTAAGGGCTACGAAGGCGCGTCGATGGCCGATCTCACCGAAGCCATGGGCATCACCAAGCCCAGCCTGTACGCCGCGTTCGGCAACAAGGAAGAGCTGTTCCGCAAGGCGCTGGACCGCTATGTCGACGGCCCGGGCGGATATTTCCAGACTGCATTGCAGAAGCCGACCGCGCGCGAGGTCGTCGAGCACGTACTGTACGAATCGGTCAATGCCGTCACCGATCCGGACAATCCAGGCTGTCTTGCCGTTCAGGGCGCGCTTTGCTGTGGCGACGCCGCCGAGACTATCAAACAGGAACTCATGGCGCGGCGTTCCAATAGCGAGAAGGACATGAGTGTCCGCTTTGCGCGCGCCATCGCCGAAGGCGACCTGCCGGCCACCGTCGATGCCGGCGACCTCGCGCGCTACATTTCGGCAATCCTGCAGGGCATGGCCGTACAGGCCGCCGGCGGCAGCGGACGCGACCAGTTGCGCAAGCTTGCCGACATGGCACTGCGCAGCTGGCCACCGGCGTAGGTCTATAGCCCCACCTATAAGTAGGAGCATTACATCCCGTCCGCTGTTTAGCTGGCCGTAGGTTGCAATGCAGCTTCCACGACACGTGCCTCGTCAAACCGGGCCGAGCATGGCATTTCTCTTCATGTTGCAGCGCAATATCGCTGAGGAGAGATCTCATCCGCATTTCACTGCCCATTCTCGCGCTGGCCGCGGCGTCGTTCGGCATCGGCACCACTGAATTCGTCATCATGGGTCTGCTGCCCGATGTGTCGCGCAGCCTCGGCGTGACCATTCCGCAGGCCGGCTACCTTGTCTCGGGCTATGCCATGGGCGTGGTGATCGGCGCACCGCTGGTGGCGATGGCGACCGCCGGCATGCCGCGCAAGACGGCCCTGCTCGCGCTGATGGCCATCTTCAGCATCGGCAATCTCGGCTGCGCCATCGCGCCGGACTACTGGCTGCTGATGGCCGCCCGCATCGTCACCGCCTTTGCCCACGGCGCCTTTTTCGGCATCGGCGCCATCGTCGCCAGCAACCTGGTGCCGCGCGAGCAGCGCGCCCAGGCGGTGTCGCTGATGTTTGCAGGGCTCACACTGGCCAACGTGCTCGGTGTGCCGTTCGGCACAGCACTGGGCCAGGCCCTGGGATGGCGCGCGGCCTTCTGGGCCGTGGTGGTGATCGGCATCGTCGCCTTCGTTGCCATCGCCCGCTACGTGCCCTCGGGTCTGCCGGGCACCCGCGGCGGTCTTGCCCGCGAATTCCGGGCGCTCGGCCGCTGGCCGGTGCTGCTGCCGATGCTGGTCTCGACCGTGGCCTCGGTCAGCATGTTCACGCTGTTCACCTACATCACGCCGCTGCTCGAGGACGTCACCGGCCTGACGCCGCACGGCGTCACCGGCGCCCTGCTGGCGATCGGCGTCGGACTGACCATCGGCAACCTGATCGGCGGCCGCTTGGCCGACCGCAACCTGCTGTCCACGGTGATCGGCGCGTTTGCTTGCCTCGTGATCGTGCTGACGGCGCTGGCCTTTGTCGCGCATCTGGCGGTCCCGACGCTGGCATTGCTGATCCTGTGGGGCGGCATCGCCTTCGCACTGGTATCGCCGCTGCAGATCTGGGTCGTCGACGCCGCCACCGACGCGCCCAATCTTGCATCGACTTTGAACCAGGGCGCGTTCAATCTCGGCAACGCCACCGGCGCCTGGCTCGGCGGCGCCGCGCTGAATGCCGGCGTGCATTATGCGCAGTTGCCGTTCATCTCGGCGCTGGTCGCCGTGGTCGGCCTTGCGCTGACCCTGAGCAGTTTTGCCGATCGCCGCGTGCTGCCGGCACAGATCAGCCCGGCCGAATAGATACCGCGCGCGTCGGCGTGGCGCGCGTCACGATTTCGAAGGAACGCATTTTGGCTTTTCGACGCGACAGTTTCCTGTTCACGGCCTTTCTCGGCACGCTCACGGCGCTGCCCCCGCTGTCGATCGATATGGGCCTGCCCGCCTTTCCCGCCATCGAGGCGACCTTTGCCGATGCCGCCGGCCGCGCGCCGCTGACGCTCAGCCTGTTCCTGCTCGGCTTCGCGGTTTCGCCGCTGATCTGCGGGCCGCTTGCCGACCGCTTCGGCCGCCGCGCCACGCTGCTGGACGGCCTGCTGCTGTTCTCGCTCGCCGCCGGCGCCTGCGCGCTGGCGCCGTCCTTCACCGTCCTGCTGGCCTTCCGCCTGGTGCAGGGCCTCGCCGCCGGCGGATGCACCATCCTGCCCTTCGCCATCGTGCGCGACGTGTTCGCCCACACACAGGCGCGCCAAAAACTGTCGCAGATCGCGGCGGTGCTCGGCGTGGCGCCGATGGTGGCGCCGATCCTCGGCGGCTGGGTCATGACGGTGAGCGACTGGCGCACCATCTATGCCGCGCAGGCGGTGGTCGGCCTGATCCTGCTGGTTGTCGGCGCCATCAGCCTCGAGGAAACCCATCCCGTCGAGAAGCGACGCTCGCTCAACCCGAAGCACCTGATCGAAAGCTATCGCATCGTGCTGTCGGACCGGCACTTCACCGGCTTTGCGCTGCTGCATGCCTGCGGCTTTGCCTGCATGTTCGCCTTCATCTCCGGCTCGCCGTCGGTGTTGATCGGCAGCCTCGGCCTGTCGCCAACGACATTCTCGCTGCTGTTCGGGCTGACCTCCTGCGGCGTGCTGGTGGCGTCGCTGACATCGGGCCAACTCAGCAAGCGCCACGTGGCGTCGCGCAGCATCATCGGCTGCGCCCTGCTGCTGATGGTGGTCAGCGCGCTGTGCGGGCTTGCCCTGGTGCCAGCGGCGGCGGTGAAGGCTTTCACGCTGATGCCGCTGATGGCATTGACCCTGTTTGCCTACGGACTGCTCGCCCCCAGCGCCAATCACGAGGCGCTGGCGAACCTGCCCCATGTGGCAGGCTCGGCAGCCGGCGTGATGCGCTGCATGCAGATGGGCATGGGCGCCTTCGCCAGCGCCATGATCGCGGTCTGCGAACCGCTCGGCCATCCCGCGCTGGTGATGACCGCGCTGATGGCGACGATGTCCCTGCTGGCCGCCGCGATCTTTCTGTGGCTTTTGCCGAAAGCCAATTCGGGGCAAGATGACGTGCCTGACAGGAGCATCGCATGAACGGAAAGATCGTCGTCATCACCGGCGCCGCGGGCGCGCTGGGCCAGGTCGTCGTCGAGAAGGCGATCGTTGCGGGCGCGCGCATCGCCGCGATCGATCACGGCGCAACGGCCCCGGCAGCATCGCCGCAACGCCTGCAGGTCGGCGGCGTCGACCTCGCGGATCCGGCCCAGGCCGATCAGGCGATGGCCGCAGTGATCAAGGAATTCGGCGGCATCGACGTGCTGATCAACATCGCCGGCGCCTTCGCCTTCCAGACCGTTGCGGATGGCGACAACAAGAGCTGGGAGACCATGCACCGGCTCAACCTGATGACGGCGCTGAATGCCTCGCGCGCGGCCATCCCGTATCTGGTGAAATCCAAAGCGGGACGCATCGTCAATATCGGCGCCATGGGCGCGCTGCAGGCCGGCGGCGGCATGGGTCCCTACGCGGCCTCCAAAGCCGGCGTGCACCGGCTGACGGAAGCGCTGGCAGCCGAACTGAAGGGCAAAGTCACCGTCAACGCCGTGCTGCCCTCGACCATCGACACCCCGGCCAACCGCCGCGACATGCCCAATGCCGATTTCGCCAAATGGGTCGCGCCGGGCGAGTTGGCAGACGTCATCCTGTTCCTGGCAAGCGACGCCGCCAGTGCCGTGACGGGCGCCCTGCTCCCGGTGACGGGACGGGTGTAGCGATGACAGACTGATCTTTTCGAAACGGCAAAAACACGCTAGTTTTCGCGTATGACCACCGCGGAAGAACTTGAAAAAGCCGTCAGCCAGCTTGCCCCCGGAGAGCTCGCGCGCTTTCGCGCGTGGTACGAGGCATTCGACGCCCATGAGTTCGATGCTGCGATCGCGCGCGACGCCGAGGCCGGAAAACTTGATGCGTTAGCCAACGAGGCCATCGCAGCCCTTCGCTCTGGCGAAACCCGCGACTTGTGAAGCATCGCGCGTCCCCGAAATTCTGGGCCGCATATGACGCGCTGCCATTGGCCATCAGGAAACTCGCCGATGCAAATTTCCAGCTTCTCAAGCGCGACCGGCGCCATCCATCGCTACAGATGAAAAAGGTGGGACCGTATTGGTCCGTGCGAATAGGACTACGCTACCGCGCACTCGCCGTCGAAGTGGACGGCGACTACGTCTGGTTCTGGATCGGTTCACATGCCGATTACGACCGTCTCATCAACTGACCGTCGCTATCTTACGTCCCTTATAAGTAAATGGCCGGGACAAGCCCGGCCATGACGATCACGATGCGTCGCTTCCGAAACTACGCGCGATTCTTTTTCTTCTTGCCGAAGGCAGGCTTGCTGGCGCCCGCCTGAGCAACATTGCCGCCTTCGCGATTGGCCTTGGCGACATAGACCTTCTTGTCGCGGGGCTTCTTGTCGAACTTCGGCTTGCCGTCGAAACGCGCATCCTCGCGCGACCGGGCCGGGGCTGCCCGGTCGGCACGCAGCGGATCGAATTTCGGCTTGTTGTCGTAGCGCGGCTTGTCGCCGCCGCGATCGCTTCCGCCCGTATCCTTCCAGGATTTCTCCTTGTAGGCGCCCCTGTCCTTGAAGTCCGGACGGTCACCATCCGGCTTCTTGAAATCGGGCTTGCGCGGACGCTTGCTGGAATAGTCGCGATCCTCGGGCCGCGGGCGGCTCGACGCCACCGCACCTTCCGGTCCGTTCGGCAGCGGCTCGATGAAGAGGTTGTCCTCCTTGTCGGGGCGCTTGATCATGGTTGCGACCTTTTCGGCGGCAGCCGCCGAGATCTCGAATTCCGAATTGGCGTCGTAGAGCTTGATGGCGCCGATGTCGTTCTTCTCGACG
>JBEVEC010000077.1:0-6360 GCA_040512975.1 Tardiphaga sp.
ATGAAGGAAAAGCCGCCTTTGGTGGCCGCGGCGTCGAGCTCGCGCGCCACTTCGGCCGAGGCGGTGGTGTGGTCGACGAACACGGCGCCCCTGGCCATGCCCGAGAAGGCGCCGTCGGGGCCGGTGGTGACCGAGCGCAGGTCGTCGTCATTGCCGACACAGGCCATGACGAAATCCTGGCCCTCGGCCGCGGCCTTCGGGGTTGGAGCTGATTTGCCGCCGAACTTCTCGACCCAAGCCTTCGCCTTGGCCGCATTGCGGTTATAGACGGTGACCTCGTGGCCGCCCTTGGTGGCGAGGTGACCGGCCATGGGGAACCCCATGACGCCGAGACCGATGAATGCAACTTTGGCCATATCCGTACCCTTTGGATGCTGCCGGCTTGAGCGCCGGCTATCGAGTGTGAAACCCCCGCGCAGATCGCGGGATGATGGAGAAGCCGCAGCATAGTCGCTGGAGGTGATGCGGCAAAGTATCGTCCGGGCATTCGGCGGCCTGGCCTGCAAATCTCGCGCGTTTGTTGGCCCTGCGCCGCGCAGCAAGCGATGGCCGGACAAAATGACCATGGACACCTGCCGGAATGCGCTTATCTCTGCGGTCGGCATCGCGGCCGATCGGGAGATTTCAATTGAGCGTTTCGAAACAACAGGTTCTGGATGGTCTGGCCAAGGTGGCATCGCCGCGCGGCGTGCCGCTGGTGCATGCCCAGGTGTTGTCCGAGATCGCGGTCACCGACGGCAAGGTGATGTTCTCCATCAATGTGGACGCCGCCGAGGCGCGGGCGTGGGAGAGCGTGCGGGCGCAGGCCGAAGCCGCCGTGCGCGCCATTCCGGGCGTCACCGGCGCGATGGTGGCCCTGACGGCCGAGCGCAAGCCGGGCGCAGCACCGGCGCCGGCGCCGCATAATCACGGCCCCGGCGGCCATTCCCACGGACCGCAATCCGGCGTGGCACCGGTCTCGGCGCACCGGCCGCCGAACCCGGCCAACTCGCCGATGAACAAGCAGGCGGAGAGTCCCGGCGTCGGCGCGATCATCGCGGTCGCGTCCGGCAAGGGCGGCGTCGGCAAGTCGACGACGGCGCTCAACCTCGCGCTCGGCCTGCGTGACCTCGGCCTCAAGGTGGGCCTGCTCGACGCCGACATCTACGGCCCGTCGGTTCCGCGGCTCACCGGCATTCGCGACAAACCCGTGCTGGACGACGCCAAGAAGATGATTCCCATCGAACGCTTCGGCCTGGCCATCATGTCGATCGGCTTCCTGGTCGAGGAGGAGACCGCGATGATCTGGCGCGGCCCGATGGTGATGTCGGCGATCACCCAGATGCTGCGCGACGTCGCCTGGGGCACCCTCGACGTGCTCGTGGTCGACATGCCTCCCGGCACCGGCGACGCGCAGCTGACGCTGGCGCAGGCGGTGCCGCTGAAGGGCGCCGTGATCGTGTCGACGCCGCAGGACCTGGCGCTGATCGACGCGCGCCGCGGGCTTGGCATGTTCGCCAAGGTCAATGTGCCCGTGCTCGGCATTATCGAGAACATGAGCTACTTCCAGTGCCCGGAATGCGGCACGCGCTCCGACATCTTCGGCCACGGCGGCGCGCGTCACGAGGCCGAGCGGCTCAAGGTGCCGTTCCTCGGCGAGGTGCCGCTGCACATGTCGATCCGCGCGATGTCGGATGCCGGCACGCCGGTGGTGGTCAGCGAGCCCGACGGGCCGCATGCGGCGATCTACCGCGCCATCGCGACGCAGGTGCGCGACGGGTTGAAGGCTCCGGCGCCGGTCTAACGCCACCGCAACGCATCCATAGACTTTGGTTCAATGCGCGCAAACAAGCCCCCGCAGCGTTTTCCGCGGCTAACTATCCGTGTTACAGAGCGTCCGATATGAGCGTCTGCGGTCGATCGCCGCTGAACAAGCTCAAATACAATTGGGAAACGCATGCAACAGGGAGATTGCGCATGAAGCGTCGTGAGTTCTTGAAAGTCGGAGCGGCCGGCGCCGCGGTTGCCGCCGTGGCCTCGCCGGCGATTGCGCAGTCCACACCGGAAGTGAAATGGCGCCTGGCGTCGTCGTTCCCGAAGTCGCTCGATACGATCTATGGCGGCGCCGAGATGATGGCGAAGCAGGTCTCCGAGATGACCGACGGCAAGTTCCAGATCCAGGTGTTCGCCGCCGGCGAACTGGTGCCCGGCCTGCAGGTGCTCGACGCCACCTCCAACGGCACCGTCGAGATGTGCCACACCGTGTCGTACTATTACGTCGGCAAGGATCCCACGTTTGCGATCTTCGCCTCGGTGCCGTTCGGCCTCAACGCGCGGCAGCAGAATTCGTGGTGGTACCAGGGCGGCGGCGAGCAGCTCGGCAACGAGTTCTTCAAGAAGTCGGGCGTGATCGGCTTCCCCTGCGGCAACACCGGCACCCAGATGGGCGGCTGGTTCCGCAAGGAGATCAAGACCGTCGCCGATCTGTCGGGCCTCAAGATGCGCATCGGCGGCATTGCCGGCCAGGTGCTGCAGAAGGTTGGCGTGGTGCCGCAGCAACTCGCGGGCGGCGACATCTATCCGTCGCTGGAAAAGGGCACCATCGACGCCGCCGAATGGGTCGGCCCCTATGACGACCAGAAGCTCGGCTTCCAGAAGGTCGCGAAGTACTATTACTATCCCGGCTTCTGGGAAGGCGGCCCGACGGTGCACGCCTTCACCAACCTCGACAAGTTCAACGCGCTGCCGAAGAACTACCAGGCGATCCTCGCCAACGCCTGCACCAACGCCAACACCTGGATGGCCGCGCGCTACGACCTGCAGAACCCGGCCGCGCTGAAGCAGCTTGTCGCCGGCGGCACGCAGTTGCGTCCGTTCACCAACGAGGTGCTGGATGCGTGTCTCAAGGCGACCAACGAATTGTGGGGCGAAATCTCGGCCAAGAACCCCGATTTCAAGAAGTCCATCGAGGCGATGCAGGCCTATCGTTCGGACGAGTATCTGTGGTGGCAGGTCGCCGAATACACGTTTGACAGCTTCATGATCCGGTCGCGCACGCGCGGGTAAAACCGAGCGTCGCAACGACAGAGAAAGCCCGGCCTTCGCGAGAGGGTCGGGCATTTTGTTGGGCAAGGTGCATCTCGTCCCTTGCGGTTTTGTCGCGCGCCTGAATGCGCTATGGCTCTGACCATCGCATCGACACGAAAGCCAATGCCATGACCGAAGCCGAAATCGCCGCCGCTGCCGACATTCTTGCGCAGGCACGTCGCAGCGGGACGCAGATCGCGGGACTGCCGGTGACGCCGTCCTCCATTGCGGAAGGGCATGCGATCCAGGATCGCGCCGCAGCCTTGGTGGGCGAGCCGATCGGCGCCTTCAAGGCCGGCGCGCCGCCGGATGGCGAGCCGACGCGCGGGCTGATCGAGTCGCGCATGGTACGCCCGAGCCCGGCACGCTGGCCGGTGGCCGAGGCCCCGCAGTGCGGCGTCGAGGGCGAGACCGCTTTCAAATTCACGCGCGACCTGCCGGCGCGCAGCGAGCCCTATACGCGCGAGGAGATCGCCGCAGTGGTCTCGGTGCTGCCGGTGATCGAGGTGGTCTCCAGCCGTTTTCGCGAGCCGCTGAGCCGGCCGAAGCTCGAGCAACTGGCCGACAACGGCATCAATGCCGGGCTCGTCACCGGGCCGGAGACAGCCGACTGGTCGCATCTGGATCTGGCGAAGCTGCGGATGACCTTCGTCGTCAACGGCGAGATCCAGATCGAACGGGAAGGCGGCCACCCGACCGACGATCCGATCGCCGGCGCGGTGGCGCTGGCGAACATCATGCCGGGCGGCGTGAAGGCCGGCCAGATCGTGACCACGGGAAGCTGGACCGGCTTGCCGTTCCTCAAACCGGGCGACCGCTGCCTGGTCCGGTTCGAGGGGTTGGGCGAGGCCGAGGTCGTGTTCGAGGGCTGACGCTGATCCGTTTCGGAGCCTTTTCGAACTTGGGCTTCAGCATGGCCGTCATGGCCGGGCTCGTGCCCGGCTACCACGCCTCCCGTGCAGCTAAGGCATAGACACCCGGCATTCGCCGCGCATGACGACGCCGGTGCTCGGTGACCCAAAAACCAGCGTCGGAATTTGATGTGTGGTCGACCTTTTCATCAGAATGAGTAGCGGCGCATGCCGCCATCGACGAGCAGCACAATGCCCGTGATGTAGCTGGCGAGCGGCGACGCCAGGAAGGCGACTGCGTTGGCGACATCTTCCGGTTTTCCGAAGTCGCGCATCGCGATCTCGCGCTCTGCGAACTTCCGGCGTTCGTCGCCGGGGTATAGACGACGGATCTGTGCGGTGTCGATCAAGCCCGGCTGCACGCAGTTCACGGTGACGCCGTGGCGGCCCATCTGCTCGGAAAGACCTTTCGACCATACGACCAGGCCAGCCTTGGCGACCATCGCGGCATTGACGACTTCGGGTTCGAGGTTGCCGGAGATGCTGATGATTGCGCCGGATTTCTGCTTGAGGAAATTCGGCAGAAGCTGCTGGGTCAGTTGCCGATGCCTGTCGAAATTCAGGGTCATGCCCTCGACCCAATGTTCTTCCGGCGCATCGATATCCATCGGGCGGCTGCCGCCCGCATTGTTGATCAGGATGTCGATCGCGCCGAACGCCTTCAAGGCTTCGGCGGCGATCCGGCCCGGACCGTCGTCGGCGACAAAGTCCTGCACGAAAGTCGTCGGCGCCGTGCCCCCGTCCTCGACGATCTCGGCGACGAGGCTGCCGAGCAGGTCGCTGTTGCGCGCGGTCGCGAAGACTTTGACGCCTTCCGCAGCCAGCGCCTTGACGATGGCCCGGCCGAGGCCTTGGCTGGCGCCCGTGACCAGCGCAGTTTTGCCGTTGAGGTGCAGGTCCATAGGTAAGTTCCTTCTCCGCTCGAGAGTTGCAGTGTGCGTGAACGGCATCTACGCCGCGGCGAAGCGAGCCGGAAGGTGGCCAATGGAGAACTCATTGTTACCTAAATCTATAACAATAGACCCTCTCGTGTGACATGGTCCGGACAACGCCGCGCAGGAGAGGTCCGCCATGGATATATTTCAGCAGCTCCGGATTTTCGTGGCCGTCGTCGACAACGGCGGCTTCGCGCGCGCTGGCGAGGCGCTGCACATGGGCCGGCCGCGCATAACCAACGCTGTGTCGGCGCTTGAGGATTCCATCGGCGTGCGACTGCTGCACCGGACAACCCGACGATCCAGCCTGACCGGCGAAGGCAAGCTTTTCTACGATCGGGCGACCCAGATCCTGACCGACGTCGCGGCTGCGCAAAATCTGTTCGGCGGTTCGGCACAAGTGCCGCGAGGCCGTCTCAGGATCGATATCCCGACCGCGCTTGCCACGCCGCTTATCATTCCGCGACTGCCGGAATTCGTGGCGCGCTATCCGGACATCGAGATCGTGCTCGGTGTCAGCGACCAGCCGGTCGATCTGCTTGCCGATGGCGTAGATTGCGTGCTTCGCCTAGGTGAACTGTCGGCCAGCAGCATGATCAGTCGCGTCGTCGCCCAGGTCGGGATGGTGACATGCGCCGCTCCGTCCTATCTCAGCGCCCACGGCGTGCCGCAGACCGTGGAGGACCTGTCCTCGCATCGCGCCGTCACCTATTTCGGAGGCCGCGGTCGCACCAAGATCCATTGGCATTTCATGGAAGACGGCAAGGAACGGTCCGTCACAATGCAGCCGGCGCTGCTGGTGAACGACTCGGAAGCATTCATCGCATGCGCGCTTGCGGGGCTCGGCTTGATCCAGGCGGTCGGTGTGGGCGTCGCCGCACATCTCGCATCGGGGCAACTTGTCGAGATCCTGCCCGACATTCAGACCGTGCAGCGGCCGGTGTCGATCATGTACCCCAACCGTCAGCATATGGCTTCGCAAGTGCGCGTCTTCATCGATTGGATTGGCGAAATTTTCAAGCGCGCCTAGATCGTCGAGGTTTGTCCCAGGTGCATTCTTGCAAGTGGCCTTCCAAGTCAGGATCAGATTGTCAGGCTCCGCGCGAACCGCTACTTCCCCGGCCCGAAGTCCAGCTTTGGCATTTCGATCTCGGGAATCTCAATCTTGACGTTGCTGGTGTCCACCGCCGTGGTGTCGATCCAGTAGGTCACGAGGCCCGGCCAGCCGATCACGATCACCACCAGGATGATCTGCATCGCCACCCAGGGCATCGCGCCCCAATAGATGTCGCGGCTCTTCACTTCGGGCGGGGCGATGCCGCGCAGATAAAACAGCGCGAAGCCGAACGGCGGATGCATGAACGAGGTCTGCATGTTGACGCAGAGCAGCACGCCGAACCAGACGAGGTCGATGCCGAGCTTGCTGGCCACCGGCGCCAGCAGCGGGA
>JBEVEC010000352.1:0-7038 GCA_040512975.1 Tardiphaga sp.
CTCCGAGATAGGCCTTGATCACGTCGGCATTGCTCTTGATCGACGCCGGCGTGCCCTCGGCGATCTTGGTGCCGAAATCCAGCACCACGATGCGGTCGGCGAGATCCATGACAAATCCCCTGTCGTGCTCGACCAGCAGCACCGACATGCCGCCGTCGCGCAACTGCCGCAACAGCGCTGCGAGCTGCTGCTTCTCCATATGCCGCAGGCCGGCGGCGGGTTCGTCGAGCAGCAGCAGGTCCGGATCGACGCACAGCGCCCGCGCGATCTCGACGATGCGCTGCTGGCCGAGCGACAGCGCGCCCGCCAGTTGATGCATGCAGTCGCCGAGGCCGACGCGCTCGATCTGCGTCGCGGCTTCCGCCAGCAGTCGGGCTTCGTCCGCGCGGTCGAGCCGCAGCATGCTGGCGATGGCGCCACTGCGCCCGCGCAGATGCGCGCCGAGGGCGACGTTTTCCAGCACGGTCATGTCAGGCACCAGCTTGACGTGCTGGAAGGTGCGGGCGACGCCGAGCTTGACGATCTCCTGCGGCGCGGTGTTGACCACGCTCTGGCCGCGCACGGCGATGGCACCGGCAGTGGCCGGCAGCACGCCGGTGATGAGGTTGAAGGTGGTGCTCTTGCCGGCACCATTGGGGCCGATCAGCGCGACGATCTCCCGCGGCTGAACCTCGAACGAAACGTCGTTGACCGCCAGCACGCCGCCGAACTGTTTTCGCGCCTTGTCGACGCGCAGCAGCGGACCAGCGCTTGCCGTCGTCTTGGCACGGCCGGGCAGGGCATCGGACGCAGCCGGCCGCGTCCCCCTGCGCGTCCATGCGAGGCGCGACGTCAGCCATGGCCACACGCCGCCGGGCGCAAGCTGCAGCAGCGCGACCAGCAGCAGGCCGAACACGATGGTCTCGAGCTGGCCGCTGCCGCCGAACAGCAGCGGCAGATAGCTCTGCAGCGCCTCTTTGAGGATCACGACAATGGCTGCGCCGAGCACGCCGCCCCAGACGTAGCCGGCGCCGCCGACCACGGCGATGAACAGATATTCGATGCCGGACTGCGGACCAAACGGCGTCGGGTTCGCGGCGCGCTGGAAATGCGCATAGAGCCAGCCCGACAGGCCGGCCAGCACCGCGGCATAGATGAACACGAGCAGCTTCGCACGCGCGGTCTGCACGCCGAAGGCCTCGGCGGCGACGTGGCCGCGGCGCAGCGCCCGGATGGCGCGGCCGGTGCGCGAGTCCAAGAGGTTCATGGAGAGTACCGCGCAGAGCACGACGGCGATCCAGATTGGAAAATAGATCGAGCCGGGATCGAGCATCTTCCAGGTGCCGATCGACAACGGCGGGATGCCGGAGATGCCGTCGTTACGCCCAAGAAACTCGAGCTTGCTGAACAGGTAAAACAGGCTGATGCCCCAGGCGATGGTGCCGAGCGGCAGGTAATGCCCGGACAGGCGCACGGTGATGATGCCGAGCAGCACGGCGGCCATGCCGGACACGATCAGCGCCAGCGGCAGCGTCAGCCACGGCGACAGGCCGTGGGCGGTGGTGAGATAGGCCGTGGTATAGGCGCCGAAGCCGCAGAACGCGGCCTGGCCGAACGAGGTCAGGCCGCCGACGCCAGTGAGCAGCACCAGACCCATGGCGACCAGCGCGGAGAGGCCGATATTGTCCAGGAGCACGATCCAGAACGGCGGCATGCCGGGCACGAAGGGGATCGCGATCATCACCAGCGCGAAGACGAGGACCGGAAGGAGACGCGACGACATGGCGCTCAGTCCTTCTCTTCTTCGACCGCGGGCGCGGCCAGCGAGCGCAGCACCAGCACCGGCAGGATCAGCGTGAAGACGATGACCTCCTTGTAGTTGCTGGCATAGAACGACGAGAACGCCTCGACCACGCCGACTACGATCGCGGCCATCGCGGTGAGGGGATAGCTGACCAGGCCGCCGATGATCGCGGCGATAAAGCCCTTGAGGCCGATCAGGAAGCCGGTGTCGTAATAGAGCGTGGTGATCGGCACGATCAGGATGCCGGAAATGGCGCCGATCACCGAGGCCAGCAGGAAGGCGATCTGGCCCGACAGTGAGGTGCGGATGCCGACAAGTCGCGCGCCCAGGCGGTTGACGGCGGTGGCGCGCAGCGCCTTGCCGTACAGCGTGAAGCCGAAGAACAGCCACAGCGCCACGATCAGCGCGACGGTGATGGCATAGACGGCGATGCTCTGGCCGGTAAAGCGCAGCGAACCGATGGTGACGGCAGCCGACGACAGCGCCGGGCCGCGCTGACCCTCGGCGCCGAAGAACACCAGGCCAAAGCCCTGCAGCGCGAGGTGGCAGCCGACCGAGGCGATCAGCAGCACCAGCACCGAGGTGTGCGCGATCGGCTGGAACGCGAGGCGATAGAGATAGAGCCCGATGGCGGCAACGATCAGCAGCGACAGCGTGATGTTGACGGCGATATTTGCGGACCGGCCGGCCAGCGCCAGCGTCACGCCCCAGATCGCCAGCGGAAACACGACATTGACGGCGAGCGCGCGCAGCACCCGCGTGGCATGCAGCGCCTTGCGAAAGGTGAACAGGTCGAAGGCAAAGGCGGCGATGCCCATGGCAACAGCAAGCTTAATGGTGCCGGGCACCTGCCCGGTGGACAGCGACGCATAGGTCAGCGCGCCGAAGGTGATGAATTCGCCCTGCGGGATCAGGATCACCCGGGTCACCGCAAACACCAGCACCAGCGCAAGGCCGAGCAGCGCGTAGATCGCGCCATTGGTGATGCCGTCCTGCAAAAGGAACAGCAAAATCGTCGTATTCAAAACCGGGCGCTCCCCACACTGTCACGCGCGCGGATACCAGAGCGCGGGACAATCAACAATGGCGGTTGAAACCCGCCTGTAATTTGGTATGGTTCATAACAATTATCCGCCATAACCTCAAGGCCCCGCTGCATCCCGACCGGGTATCTGGGCCCGGAACGGACATCCCGATGACAGTCTCAAAGGCTCCGAACGGTGATCCGCGAGGGCACGTCGAACCGCCCGACTTGGACGAGGACGCGGGCGCAGCGTTGCAACTCGGCGAATTATCCGAACTGCTCGGCTATTCCCTGAAGCGCGCCCAGCTCAAAGTGTTCGAGGATTTCCTGCGCTGCATGGCGCCGCTGCAGCTGACCCCGGCACAGTTCTCGGTGCTGCTGCTGCTCGACAATAATCCCGGCCGCAACCAGACTGAGATCGCCAACACGCTCGGCATTCTCCGGCCCAATTTCGTCTCGCTGCTGGACGCGCTGGAGAGCCGCGATCTGCTGACGCGCATGCGCTCGCCGCACGACCGCCGCTCCCACGTGCTGATGCTGACCGACAAGGGCCGCGCGACGCTCGCCCGCGCCAAGAAGCTGGTGGCAACGCGGCATGAGGCACGGCTGATCGAGCTATTGGGTCCGGCCAACCACAAAGCGCTGCTTGGGATGATGGCGACGATCGCCAGGGATTTCTGACGCCCCACACCGTCATTCCGACGCGCAGGGCGGCGGCGCAGCCGCCGACACGCGAACCGGGAATGACGATGTGCGAGGTCAGCCGACCAGAATGACGCGCACGTCGTTCACATTGGTCAGCGTCGGCCCGGTCTGCAACAGATCGCCCGTTGCCGCGAAGAATCCCGTGGC
Organism: Tardiphaga sp.; assembly: GCA_040512975.1. Lineage (GTDB taxonomy): Bacteria > Pseudomonadota > Alphaproteobacteria > Rhizobiales > Xanthobacteraceae > Tardiphaga. The sequence continues at coordinate 3,660 of JBEVEC010000352.1, forward strand.
ATCGTTATTCTTCAGCATCGCCACCGGATCCAGCCGTTGCGCGCGCATCGCGGCGAAGGTTTGCGCATCCACGATTGCGCCTGCCGGGTCACTGGCGCTGCCGGCACCGCCGTCGGCGCCGTCAGTGTCGCCGGCGAGCGCGACGATGTCGGTGGTCGCCTTGAAGGCTTCGACGAGGGCAAGGGCGTATTCCTGGTTAGGGCCGCCGCGGCCGTTGCCGACCACGGTCACCGTCAGTTCGCCACCGGACAGGATCGCAAGCTTCTTGCCCACGGCTTTGGCCTGCAGCGCCATCAGCGCATGCTCGGCGGCGACATCGCGAGCCTCGCCCTCGAGGTCGGCACCCAGGTCGACGATCTCGTAGCCGGCTTCGCGCGCCACCTTGATGGCGGCATCCAGCGACTCGCGCGGACGCGCGATCAATTCGAAGCGCGCGCGGGCAAACGCGACATCGCCCGGCTTGACGCTCTCGTTGGCGTCGTCGTCGAGCGCGGCGCGCACGGCGTCGTCGATGGCGAGGTTGAATTTAGCAATGATAGCGCGGGCATCGGCCAGCGTCGTGGTGTCCGGGACCGTGGGCCCCGATGCGATCACCGCGGGGTCGTCATGCGGCACGTCGGAGATCGCGAGCGTCACAATCTCGGCGCGCTGGCCGGCACGGGCGAGGCGGCCGCCCTTGATGCGCGACAGATGTTTTCGCACGGTGTTGATTTCGCCGATCGCAGCGCCGGAGCGCAGCAGCGCGCGCGTCACCTGCTGCTTTTGCTGGAATGTGATACCACTGACCGGCGCGATCCAGTTCGCCGAGCCGCCGCCAGATATCAGCACCAGCAGCAGGTCGTCTGCCGTGGCCTCCGCAGCGAGCTTCAGGGAATCGTCGGCGCCCTTGAGCCCGGCCTCGTCGGGCACGGGATGCCCAGCTTCGACCACGCGGATGCGGCGGGTCGGCACGCCGTGGCCATGGCGCGTGGTGGCAATCCCGATCAGGCGCTCCGGCGGCAGCTTCAACTGGTCGAGGTAATACGCCTCGGCGGCGGCGGCCATGGCGGCGGCGCCCTTGCCCGCGGCGAGGCAGATGATCCGGCCCTTCGGCGGGGCCGGCAGATGCGCGGCCAGGATGACATCCGGGTGCGCTGCAGCAACAGCGGCATCGAAGATTTGACGGAGCAGGGGACGTTTGTCGGTCATGACAGGTTTATGCCGCTGTCGCGATCCCGCGGCAAGACGCCGCTCGTCCTCTCTCCCCAGACGCGGTGCAGTCGCGTGGGGGGAGAGGGGAAGAAGGCAGAATCAGTCCGGCGCCACCACGTCGGCGCTGATCACATCCCCGAACAATTCCCATTTGTCGCCCTTGAAGCGGATCATGCGGAGTTGCGCGATCGGCGCATAATCCGTCGCCGAAGTGGTGATGGTGACGCCAGGCAGAAGCGTGTCCGGCGCAAAGTCCTTCAGGCTGGCCGCCTGCTTCATGACATTGGCGCGGGTCAGATCGTCGCCGCACATCTCGAGCACTTTCACCAAAGTTTGCGCGGCGCCGTAGCCGTAGAGCAGGCTGTTGTCGTTGCGGTCTGCGCCCGGCATGTATTTGTCGACGAAGGCCGACCACTTCTTCATGCCCGGGTCGTCCTTCCACTGCGGGTCCATGCCGTCCTTGCGATAGTCGGCCGAGAGCACGCCCTGCGCATTGTCGAAGCCGGCGGGCTGCAGCACCGCGCCGACCGAGATCGAGACGTTGCTGACGAGATGCAGCGGCTTCCAGCCGAGTTCGCCGATCTTACGGATGGTCTGCGCGGCGAATTTCGGCGTCACGAAGGACACCACCACGTCGGGGTTCTGCGCCTTGATCTTGACGATGTGGGAGTCGACCGTCGGCTCGGCGATCTCGTAGCTCTCCTCGGTGATGATCATCGACGCCTTCGGTCCCAGCGCCTCGCGAAACCCCTTCTGGTAGTCCTTGCCGAAATCGTCGTTCTGGTAGAACACCGCGATCCTGGCATCGGGCTTCTCCTTCACCAGGTACTTGGCATAGATCTGCGCTTCGACCTGGTAGCTCGGCTGCCAGCCCATGGTCCACGGGAAATGCTTCGGGTCGTTCCACTTGCTGGCGCCGGTGGCGACGAACAGCTGCGGCACCTTCTTGGTGTTGAGATACTTCTGGAACGCGGTGTTGGACGGCGTGCCCAGCGGATTGAACACCACCAGCACCTCGTCGGATTCCACGAGCTTGCGCACCTGCTCGACGGCCTTCGGCGGTGAGTAGCCGTCGTCATAGCTGATGAAGGTGATCTTGCGGCCGTTCACGCCGCCCTGGTCGTTGATCATGGTGAAATAGGCCGCCTCGGTCTTGCCGATCAGCCCGTAGGACGAAGCCGGGCCGCTATACGGCATGATGTTGCCGATCTTGATGTCGGTATCCGTGGCACCGGTGTCGTATCTCTTCTGCGCGGAGGCGCCGGCGGCGGTCCCGCCGAGGATGGCGGCAAGGGTAAAGGCAAGCGCGTGCGATCGGATCGACGGCATTTCGAACTCCCCTCGTTGCGTTCAAGCGCTGTTGCGCTGATCGGGCCTTTGCGGCTCTGCGGTGATTGAACACCCTTCGCGCCGGAGCAGCAAGCCAAAGCGGCATTGATGGGCGAGGGCAAAGCTACCGCCCGATCTCGCCTGAAATCACCGGGCCGAATGTCACCCATCGCTCGCCCTCGAACCGCATCATCTGCAATTGTTCGATCGGGTAGAAATCATCCGCCGAGGTGTTGAGCTTCACCCCCGGCAGCACGGTATCCGGCACGAAATTCTTCAGGCTCGCCGCCTGCCTCATCACATTGGCCCGTGTCAGATCGTCACCGGCCTGCGTAAGCACCTGCACCATGGCCTGAGCTGCGCCATAGCCATAGACCACGGAAATATCGCTGCGGCTCTTGTCCGGCGCGAATTTGGCGAGGAAAGCATAGAACCGCTGCATGCCGGGGTCGCGGTCCCATTGCGGGTCGGCGCCGTCCTTGGCGTAATAGGCCGACAGGATGCCCTGCGCGTTCTCGAAACCCGCCGGCTTCAGCACCGAAGCGATCGAGGCCGAGGCATAGCCCTGGATGAACAGCGGCTTCCAGCCCATCTCGGCGACCTTGCGGATCGCCTGCACCGCCGATTTCGGCGTGGTGACGCTGATGAAGGTGTCGGCACCGGAGGCCTTGAGGTTGATGATGTGGGAGTCGATGGTCGGCTCGGTGACTTCGTAACTCTCGGCTGCGACCAGCATGGTGGCCTTGTCGCCGAGACCGTCTTTCAGGCCCTTCAGCACGTCGCGGCCGAGGTCGTCGTTCTGGTACAGCACGGCGATTTTCGCACCGGGCTTTTCCGCCAACAGGTATCGCGCATAAAT
>JBEVEC010000027.1:0-13262 GCA_040512975.1 Tardiphaga sp.
CTCTCGTCGTCGGTCACGCAAGGCTGAATGGTGTAGCCGTCCTCCAATACCTTCTTGCCGTTGACGACGTCGATCAGCCCGGCCTCTTCGGCGTGGTCCCACGCCTCATCCTCGGTCAGATAGTCGTCGCTGAGTTTTTGGTCGTCATCGAACAATGCGTAGGGCATGAGCCACCTCCGGCAATCAAACGCGGGGCAGGCCAAGTGGTTCGGTGTGATCCGGACGACAGCGACAATACTGGACCGATCAGCCGGTCGTCAGGTCGTCTGTGTCGCCGGATGAATCCTGTCCTTGCGCGTCATGACGCGATCGACGCGGTCGTCATGGACGACCGTATTCTGAATGCCTGTTCATAAAATTCCACTGCGGTAACCGGGAACGGGACAATGGCGCATTGCGTTGCAGTGCGTAGTTTAACGGAGAAGAACCATGCGCAAACTGATCCTCGCTATCGCCGCCATTGCCACCGTCGGCATCGCCGTTCCCGCTGCCACCTCGACGCCTGCCAGCGCCGAAACCATCATCGTCAAGCACGGCGGCCATCGCGGCGGTTGGCATCCCCATGCCCGCAAGGTCATCATCGTGAAGCACGGTCATGGACGCGGCCACCGCATGTAAGCGGCACGACGGCAACGGAAAGGCTCCCTCACGGGAGCCTTTTTTGTTTTAAGCCTGTCTTTCGACGTCGCCGCTACTTCTTCGGCTTGGAAGATGAGATGTTCACGACGTTCTTTGTCGAAGCATTGGCGGCGATTTCTTTCGGCTTTTCTTTCTTAGGCTTCTTCGCTTCGCGGTTACTGTGCTGCTCGCCTTTGGCCATGACATATCCTCCGGCCCATCGCGGGCCTAAACGACGTTAGCATGGCGCGAACAAGAACGGGCGCATGATCACCGGCGCGACTGCCGACAAGGGCGAACGACGAGCGATATTCCGACCAGGTACCTGGGATTTGAATGGTGGGCGCACAAGGGATCGAACCTTGGACCTCTCCCGTGTGAAGGGAACGCTCTCCCGCTGAGCTATGCGCCCGGGATGTCGTGCAGGCCGAAAGGCCGGGCGGTGCCCGGCACGGCTGACGTCAGTGGCGCGATTTAGGGAAGGGAGGGTGGGGGTGTCAAGCGAACCCTGCCCGGGATGCGAAGATTGTTGCGGTCGGTCCGGCCGCAACAGCCCCGGGCCGCTGGCTACACCGGCTGCGGCGCGCGGGAGGCGTGGGACTGCAGGGCGCGGATGCGGTCGGCAAGGGTGCTGTTGGGAGCGAAACCGGCGCCGTTGGCCTGCGGTGGAGCCGCGCGGGGCGGTTCGGCGGCGAGGATGGCCTCAATGGGCGAATCCGGGCCTTCCAGGGTCATGGCCATGCGGGCGACCTCGGCGGCGATGTCGTTGATGCGCTCGCGCAGCAGGGCGTTTTCCGTGCGCTCGGTGGCCCAGTCGTTCCCGGCCTGCTGATGCGCGGTGGTCAGGTCACGCTGCAGGCGCACGTGCTCTTCGCGGGCCGCGGCAAGTTCGGCTTCGACCGCGGCCTTTTCGGAGCGCAGCCTCTCGACCACCGGCGCATTCTTGCCGCCGGCCATGGCGGCGATCTGGACGCGCAGATCCTGGGCGATCTGTTCGGCCGCGGCGCTGGCCTGAAGCAACTGGCTGTTCTCGAAGTCGCGCTCCGCCAGCATTTTGGTCTGCTGCGACAGCTCGTTTTCCAGGCGGGCGGCGCGGGTGCCGAACTGCTCGGCCTCGCGGACCTGCGCGGTGAGCTGGCGGTCGAGGTCGGTGACGCGCTGGCTGAGGTTTTCGACGCGGCTGCGGGCCTCGGTCAGCGCCGTGGTGGCGGCCTGGGTTTCGCCGCGCTGCAGTTCGAGGTTGTGCTTCGTGGCGGCGAATTCGCGCTCGGCCTCACTGATGCGGCTGCGCAGCTCCTCGACATGGGTGCGCACGGTCACCAGCTCGACCTGGCGGCTGTCGGCGACCATCGAGCGGTCGGCAAGATCGTTGTTGAGCTTGGCGAGTTCGTTTTGCTTCTGCGCCAGCGCCTCTTCGGCGGCGCGCAGGGCCTCGGCCTTGGCGCCGAAATCGACTTCGGTCGCGCCGAGCTTGGCCTTCACCGAGGTCTCGCGGGCCTCGAGGTCGAAAATGGTGGCGTTCTTCTCGGTCAGCTCGGCCTTCATGCGGTTGATGGCGTCGGACTTCTTGCCGAGTTCGGCGAGCTGGCTGGTGGTCCTGTTCTTGAGCTGCTCGACGCTCATCTCGAGCCGTCGGGCCGACATGGCGAATTCGGCGCGCAGCTGGTCCTTGTCGGCCTGGATCTCGGCCATGGACAGCGGCGTCGCGGCCTCGAGGCGGCGGGTGGTGAGGCGGACCGCGCGGTTGTGAACCAGCGGCATGATCATCAGGCTGAACAACATCGCAGCCAGGAAACCGATCGCCAGATACATGACCGGTTCAACCATGACGGAACGCTCCTCGGTGCGGAAAATCAGGCCGCCATCCTGCCATGATGGCTTCCGCCTGGACAGGGTAAGCCATGGTTATCCTTTATTGGGCCGGTGCCGGAAAGGCCAGCAGGATGGGCAAGCGCAGCGGGCCCACGGCTGCAGGCAGGGTGTATGCGCGTGGGCACGGCGCAAGGGCGCCTCTGCCCACCCTATGGGCCGTACTGTGTCAGAACGGGTTCCAGGTCGCGCTTTGGGTGAACTTCAGGTAGCCGATATTGGCGCCGAGGCGCAGGCCGAGGCCGGAGCGGATCGGCACCAGCACGATATTGTTGGACGTCAGCGCGGTCATGCCGAAGCCGCCGATGATGTAGGCCGAGCCGTCGATGCCGCCGAAGCGCTGGTAGATCGCGTTGGTGGCGGGCAGGTTATAGACCAGCGTCATGGTGCGGGCGCCGTCGCCGCCCCAGTCGAAGCCGAGCGAGGGGCCCTGCCAGTAGACGCGGAGGTCGCCGGCGTTCTTGGTATAGAGCGTGCCTTCGCCGTAGCGCAGGCCGGCGACGATGGCGCCGGAGCCTTCCTCGCCCAGAATATACCCGTTGGGCAGGCCCCACTGGCTGACGGCGCGCTCGATCACCGAGGCGAGGCCGCGCGAGACATTGCCGAAGAACCGATGCCCGGCATTCATCAGCTCCTCGGAGCGATAGGCATCGGGCGCCTGCTGCACGCGAGGCCCGGGCTGCTGCGCCGATGCCGGCGACAGGCCGCAGATGGCCACACAGGTGAACGCGGTGAGCGCCAGCGCTGCCAGGCGTGATGCGATAGTCATGAAATGGAACCCCTGGAGTTCAGATTTGCGGCCGCCGTCTTAACCCGATGCTGACCGGCACGGTTTTACAACTGCAACCATTGTCCCCGACTCGCATACTATCGGTATCAACTATGACGGCACAACGGCGGGATTTGATCGGCCGGGGCTGTGCCTCCGCTCTGGCCGTGCTGGCAACGTTGCTGTTTGTGTCGGCGTGCAGTGCGGGAACCACCGAGCGGGTGGTGTCCGACCGATATACGGGACTGGCCATCGGCGGTTTCGATCCGGTGGCCTATTTCACCGACGGGCAACCCACCAGGGGCGCCGCCGATTACGAGTTGTCCGCGTCGGGCGTGGTCTGGCGCTTCAGCAATGAAGGCAACCGGACGGCCTTCGCGGCCCATCCGGAGATCTACGGCCCGCAATTCGGCGGCTATGACCCGGTCGATGTCGCCCGCGGCGTCGCCTATGCCGGCAACCCGCGCTATTGGCTGGTGACCGGACAGGGGTTGTATCTGTTCGGCCGCCCGGACAGCCGCGACGCCTTTGCGGCGTCGCCGGCCGGGTATATTGCCGAGGCGAACAAGCGCTGGCGCGAGATGCAGGACAAGCTGGCGCAGTGATCTTGCGCGGGGCGCTTCTTTTCACCTCTCTCCGGCGGGGAGCGGTGAAGCAAGGGTGCCGGTGCTTTGGCCTTTCGTCAAACTCTTGCGCTTTGAGCCGCCGCGGCATCGCCCCAGGCGATAAACTCCGGCACGATGAAATCCTCGCGCTTACCGCCGAAATGCAACGGCTGCCCATGCCCGTCGGTCACGGCGCCGCCGGCGGCGACCACCACGGCGTGGCCGGCGGCGACGTCCCATTCGCAGGTCGGCGACAGCCGCGGATAGATGTCCGCGCGGCCCTCGGCAACGCGGCAGAATTTCAGCGCGGAGCCGCATTGTTCGCGCAGCGCGCCGGGGCGGCTGTCGATGAAGGCCTCGGAGCGGCTGTCGCCGTGGGAGCGGCTCACCGCCGCGGTCCAGGCCCCGCCGGTCGCACCGCGGGTCCGGATCGGCGTCACCTCGGCGGCCGACAGGTCGGCGGCCAGCGTGACGCGCTCGGCGCCGCGGCCGACCAGGCCGCGCCAGATCATGCCGAGGGCAGGGGCGCCGACGATGCCGAGCAGCGGCACCCCATCGACCACCAGCGCGATGTTGACCGTGTATTCCTGGCGGCCGGCGACGAACTCCTTGGTGCCGTCGAGCGGGTCGATCAGGAACAGGGCGCCGGCATAAGGCGGCGTGGCGAGATGCAGCCGCTCCTCGGAAAGCGAGGGGATGCCGGGAAACAGCCGCGCCAGGCCTTCGGCGATGACGCGGTCGGCGGCGAGGTCGGCCTCGGTGACGGGCGAACCGTCCTGCTTGCCGTTGACGCTCATGCTGCCTCGGTTGACCGCAAGGATGGCGGCGCCGGCTTTGGCGGCGAGGCGCGTCAGCGGCTCCAGCAGCGCCGCGGCGCCGGCCAGGTCGAGGGTCGGCATTGCGCTATTGCTCATGAACCGGTCCCCGCCTGCGCATATCATCCCCGTCGATTTGTTGTTGAGTCCATCCCGCCGTGGACCATGCCAGCCTTAATGTGGCCGCGCCAGCGCTCCCAGTGTATTGAAACTTCGCAGCAACTGCTTGATTCGCCGTTCATGATGAGTGGCTCCAGGAGCATCTACATGTCCGATACGCCTTCTCCCGGTCCGGCTCCCGACGCGCTCGAACTCGCGGCGCTGTTGTGCTCGCGGGTCTGCCACGACCTGATCAGCCCGGTCGGGGCCATCGTCAACGGCCTCGAAGTGCTCGACGATAACCCGAAGCCCGAGGACAAAGAGTTCGCCCTCGACCTGATCCGCAAGAGCGCCAAGACCGCTTCGGCGCGGCTACAGTTCTGCCGGTTGGCCTTCGGCGCCGCAGGCTCCGCCGGCGCCGTGATCGATCTCGGCGACGCGCAGACCATGGCGCGCGGTCATCTCGAGGATGCCAAGACCAAGATCGAATGGAATCTGCCGCGGCTGCTGTTGCCCAAGAACAAGGTCAAGCTGCTGCTCAACATGCTGGTGATCGCACAGCAGACCATCCCGCGCGGCGGCGTCCTCAAGGTCGACGCCATCGGCGAGGGCGACCCCCACGGTTTTCGCGTGACCGCCACGGGATTGAACGCACGGCTGCCGCAGAACATCGTCACCATGCTGGCGGCAGACGATGCCGGCGCCGTCGATGCCCATGCCGTGCAACCTTACTACACGAGGCTGCTGGCGCAGGCCTGCGGTCTGAAAGCCGTGCTGGCCGCCGAGGCCGAGGCGATCGTACTGACCGCGTCCTGATCCAAAGGCGCTCGCGACCGATCGACGCGGGCGCCGGCCTTAAGGAACGGTTTACAGATCTGGCTTAGCTCAAACTCTAATTCGCGCTGATATTTAGCTAATTTTCGGATTCATCCTTTTTCTGGATGCTCAACTAATATTAAACGCTTTGCGTTGAAAATGGCCGCACATCGAGAGGCGTCGCGAACGTCGCTCGCCTCGAATGTGAAGGCTTTTTTTCCATGGATGATCTTCTCCGCGAATTTTTAACGGAAACCAACGAAAGCCTGGACACGGTTGATAACCAGCTGGTCCGCTTCGAACAGGATCCGAACAACGCCAAGAGTTTGGATAATATTTTTCGTCTTGTTCACACCATCAAGGGCACTTGTGGATTCCTCGGACTGCCGCGTCTCGAAGCTCTGGCGCACGCCGCCGAGACGCTGATGGGCAAGTTTCGCGACGGCATGCCGGTCACCGGCGAAGCCGTCACGCTGATCCTGGTCACCATCGATCGCATCAAGGAAATCCTTGGCCAGCTCGAAGCCACCGAGGCCGAGCCGGAGGGCGTCGACGAGGACCTCATCGACGATCTCCACCACATGGTCGAGAAGGGCATGAAAGCCATGAGCGAGCCCGCGCCGCCGATCGCGCCGGTCGCCCCCGAACCGGCCCCGCTGGTGGTGCAGACGCTCGAGCGCGAACTGCGTCCGGGCGAAGTCTCGCTGGAAGAGCTGGAGCGTGCATTCCAGGAAACCGCGATCGAGCCGGCGGCGCCCGTTGCGCCGAAGCCCGTCGCGGCCCCGGCACCGGCCCCGGTCGCCGAGAAGCCCGTCGTGGCCGCGGCGCCCGTGGTTGCCGAGAAGCCGGTCGAAAAGCCTGCTGCGCCGAAACCTGCGCCGAAGAAGACTGCGGTCGAACTCGAAGGCCAGGAGATCGACAAGGTTGCCAACCAGTCGATCCGCGTCAATGTCGATACGCTCGAACATCTGATGACCATGGTTTCCGAACTGGTGCTGACCCGCAACCAGCTGCTGGAGATCTCGCGCCGCCACGAGGACACCGAATTCAAGGTGCCGTTGCAGCGCCTGTCCACGGTGACCGCCGAACTGCAGGACGGCGTCATGAAGACGCGCATGCAGCCGATCGGCAATGCCTGGCAGAAGCTGCCGCGCATTGTCCGCGATCTCGCCGGCGAACTCGGCAAGCAGATCGAACTCGAGATGCACGGCGCCGACACCGAACTCGACCGCCAGGTGCTCGACCTGATCAAGGACCCGCTGACGCACATGGTGCGCAACTCGGCGGATCACGGCCTCGAAACGCCGGCCGAACGCGCCCAGAACGGCAAGCCGGAGCAGGGCACCATCCGCCTGTCCGCCTATCACGAAGGCGGCCACATCCTGATCTGCATCGCCGACAACGGCCGTGGCCTCAACACCGAGCGGATCAAGTCCAAGGCGATCCAGAACGGCCTGGCCAGCGAAGCCGACATCGAGAAGATGACGGAAGCGCAGATCCACAAGTTCATCTTCGCGCCTGGCTTCTCCACCGCCGCGGCGATCACCAGCGTGTCGGGCCGCGGCGTCGGCATGGACGTGGTGCGCACCAATATCGATCAGATCGGCGGCACCATCGACATCAAGTCGGTGGCCGGCGAGGGCTCCAGCGTCACCATCAAGATCCCGCTGACCCTGGCGATCGTCTCGGCGCTGATCGTCGAAGCCGGCGGTGACCGCTTCGCGATCCCGCAGCTCGCGGTCGTCGAACTGGTGCGCGCGCGCGCCAATTCCGAACACCGCATCGAGCGCATCAAGGACACCCCGGTGCTGCGCCTGCGCAACAAGCTGTTGCCGTTGATGCACCTGAAGAAGCTGCTGCAGATCGACGACGGCACCAATGCCGATCCCGAGAACGGCTTCATCGTGGTGACCCAGGTCGGCAACCAGACCTTCGGCATCGTCGTCGACGGCGTCTTCCACACTGAGGAAATCGTCGTCAAGCCGATGTCCACCAAGCTGCGCCACATCGGCATGTTCTCCGGAAACACGATTCTGGGCGACGGCGCCGTGATCATGATCGTCGATCCGAACGGCATCGCGCAGGAGCTCGGCGCCGCCGCCTCCAACATGGGCGAGATCGCCGACGAGAACGCCGCCGCGCGCGCGCTCAGCGCCGAGCAGCTCACCTCGCTGCTGGTGTTCCGCGCCGGCTCGGCGCAGCCGAAGGCAGTGCCGCTCGGCCTGGTCACGCGTCTCGAGGAGATCGGCGTCGACAAGATCGAACTGTCGAACGGCCGCTACATGGTTCAGTACCGCGACCAGCTGATGCCGCTGGTGCAAATGGAAAACGTGACGGTCCGCGAAAGCGGCACCCAGCCGATCCTGGTGTTCGCCGACGACGGCCGCGCCATGGGCCTCGTGGTCGACGAGATCGTCGACATCGTCGAGGAGCGCCTGCATATCGAGGTCGCCAGCGTCCGCCAGGGCATTCTTGGTTCGGCGGTCATCAAGGGCCTTGCCACCGAAGTTATCGACGTCGGCCACTTCCTGCCGATGGCCTTTGCGGACTGGTTCAGCCGCAAGGAAATGCGCGTCTCGGCGAATGCCCAGTCGGTGCTGCTGGTCGACGACTCCGCGTTCTTCCGCAACATGCTGTCGCCCGTCCTCAAGGCCGCCGGCTACAAGGTGCGCGTGGCCACCAATGCGGCGGAGGGCCTGACCTTCCTGCGTTCGGGCCAGGAGTTCGACGCCATCCTGACCGACATTGAGATGCCGGACATGAACGGCTTCGAATTCGCCGAAACCATCCGCGCGGACCAGAAGCTGACCCAGACCCCGATCATCGCGCTGTCGGCGATGATCTCGCCTGCCGCGATCGAACGCGGACGCCTTGCCGGCTTCCACGATTATGTCGCCAAGTTCGATCGGCCCGGCCTGATTGCCGCGCTGAAGGAACAGACCGCCAATGACGTTCGCCAGGCCGCATAAGGGACTTTGACATGACGACGACCACCACCAAAGCCCCGATCGCCGACGGCGCCATTACCGAATACGTCACCACCATGATCGGCGGGCAACTGTTCGGCATGCCGATCTCGCGCGTGCAGGACGTGTTCATGCCCGAGCGTTTGACGCGCGTGCCGTTGGCCTCCAGCGACGTCGCCGGCGTGCTCAATCTGCGCGGCCGCATCGTCACCGCGATCGACATGCGCTCGCGCCTCGGCCTGCCGAAGAACAACGACGGCAAGCCGCCGATGGCGGTCGGTGTCGACCTGCGCGGCGAATCCTACGGTCTTCTGATCGACTCCATCGGCGAAGTGCTCAAGCTTGCCGACGAGAGCCGTGAAGTGAACCCTGTCAACCTCGATCCGAGGATGGCGAAGATGGCTGCCGGCGTTCATCGGCTCGACGGCCAGCTCATGGTGGTACTCGATGTCGATCGCGTACTTGAAATCTCACCCGATAAGCTTGCCGCCTAACCGGCTCGCACATTTTTTTGTCCGCGGTGGACACTCCATTTCGCGATAACGAAGAAGAGGTTGCTATGAAGACATGTCTGGTCGTCGACGACTCAAGCGTCATCCGCAAGGTTGCTCGCCGGATCCTCGAAGGGATGGAATTCCAAATCACCGAAGCCGAAGACGGCGAGAAGGCGGTGGAAGCCTGCAAGCGCAGCATGCCCGACGCGATCCTGCTCGACTGGAACATGCCGATCATGGACGGCTATGAATTCCTGCGCAACCTGCGCCGCATGCCGGGCGGCGACGCGCCGAAGGTCGTGTTCTGCACCACCGAGAACGATGTCGCGCACATCGCCCGGGCGCTGCATGCCGGCGCCAACGAATACATCATGAAGCCGTTCGACAAGGACATCATGTCGGCGAAGTTTCAGGAAGTCGGCCTGATCTAACGATCCGGCCGATACTCTCTGGCTCGGCACCGTCTGTTCGATTTTTTAAGTACGTAGTTGTGTTTGTCGCGTAGGCGTCGGGTGAGTCATGAGTATTGATGTGCTGAGTCCTCCAGCAGCGGAGTCGCGCTATGAGCCGCTGCGTGTCATGGTGGTCGACGACTCCGTTGTCATCCGCGGCTTGATTTCGCGCTGGATCGAGGCCGAGCCCGACATGACGGTGGCGGCATCGCTGCGCACCGGGCTCGACGCGGTCAACCAGGTCGAGCGCATCAATCCCGACGTGGCCATCCTCGACATCGAGATGCCGGAGCTCGACGGCATCTCGGCCCTGCCGCAGCTGCTCGCCAAAAAACGCAACCTGATCGCGATCATGGCGTCGACGCTCACCCGTCGCAACGCCGAGATCAGCTTCAAGGCGATGTCGCTGGGTGCGGCCGACTACATTCCGAAGCCGGAAAGCACCCGCGAACTCGCCGCGGCCGACATCTTCAAGCACGACCTGTTGCAGAAGATCCGCCATCTCGGCGCCAAAGTGCGTCGTCTCAAGGCCACGACGACGCCGTCGATCGTGCCGGCTGCAGCCCGAGAGGCCGTCGCTGTGCCGCGCCCGGCGACCACTGTCGCCGCGCAGGCCCAACTGGTGAAGCGGCCGTTTAGCCATGTGATGCCGCGCGTGCTGTTGATCGGCTCGTCCACCGGCGGCCCGCAGGCTCTGATGACCCTGGTCGCCGAAATCGGCGCGGTCATCGACAAGGTGCCTGTGCTGATCACGCAGCACATGCCGCCGACCTTCACCACCATTCTTGCCGAGCATCTCGCCCGCGCCAGCAAGCGCCCGGCACATGAGGGCATCGACGGCGAGATCGTCAAACCCGGCACGATCTATCTCGCGCCCGGCGGCAAGCATATGCGGGTCGTCAAGCAGGGCGCTCAGGTCGCCATTGCGCTCGACGACGGGCCGCCGGTGAATTTCTGCAAGCCCGCGGTCGATCCGCTGTTCGCCTCGGCCATCGACGTCTGGCAGAGCGCGCTGCTGGCGGTCGTGCTGACCGGGATGGGCTCGGACGGCATGCGCGGCGGCAAGGAGATCGTCGCCGCCGGCGGCAGCGTCATCGCTCAGGACGAAGCGTCCAGCGTCGTTTGGGGCATGCCGGGTGCGGCGGCCAATGCAGGTATCTGTTCGGCAATTTTGCCACTCAATCAAATCGGTTCGAAGCTCAATCGGCTTTTTTCAGGAGATCGGTCATGACCCCGGCAGACTACGATTTCCTTCGCAAGTTCCTGAAGGAACGATCCGGCCTCGATCTGTCGGCCGACAAGCAGTATCTGATCGAAAGCCGCCTGGTGCCGCTCGCCCGCAAGGCCAATCTGGCGGGGATCGAAGACCTGGTGCAGCAGATCAAGAACGGCGCGAGCGCGCTCGCGGGTGACGTGGTCGAGGCCATGACCACCAACGAGACGTTCTTCTTCCGCGACAAGATCCCGTTCGATCATCTGCGCGACACCGTGCTGCCCGAGATGATGCAGGCGCGCAGCGCCCGCAGAAGCCTGCGCATCTGGTGCGCCGCCGCGTCGACCGGCCAGGAGCCGTATTCGATCGCGATGGTCATCAAGGAGATGGGCGCGCAGCTCGCCGGCTGGCGCATCGAGATCATCGGCACCGACATCTCGCAGCAGGTGCTGGAGAAGTCGAAGTCGGGCATGTACACCCAGTTCGAGGTGCAGCGTGGATTGCCGATCCAGCTTCTGGTGAAGAACTTCAAGCAGGTCGGCGAGATGTGGCAGATCAATCCGGACGTCCGGTCGATGATCCAGTACAAGCCGCTCAACCTGCTGCAGGACTTCTCGCATCTCGGCAAGTTCGACATCATCTTCTGCCGCAACGTGCTGATCTATTTCGATCAGGAGATGAAAAGCCAGATCTTCGGTCGCCTCGGCAAATGCATGGAGCCCGACGGCTTCCTGGCGCTCGGCGCCGCGGAAACCGTGGTCGGCCTCACCGACGCGTTCAAGCCGCATGCCGACAAACGCGGCCTGTATCGCCCCAGCGTCGCGCGCGCCGCGCCGTCCATCGTCCCCGGCATGGCATCGGGATTCAAAATCGCGATGCCCGCGCGCTAGTCACACTTGGCAGTTTGTTCGCTCTGAGGCCGATGTGCTCCGTACATCGGCCTCATTGCATTTTGGCGCCGGGATAGCGACGGGACAACGCTGGTTTCATCAACGCATGCGACGTCTCTCACTGATCTTTTTTCTTTGGCTCGAACTGGCGTATGATGTCGCGCACATAGGGATAGGCAAATCCGGTCACGAAGCCTATCGCTAGGGATAGCAGGGGTTGGTCCTTGATGAAGTCGTTCAACAGGATGCTTCCGATCCCGACCTTGAACGCGTCCGAGCCTAGAATGGCCGCGAAGACATAGGCAACGATCAGCGTATTCAGAGCGCGCTGAAATGGCTTCCAACGCCCGGGATTAATGGCTTGAAGTTGTTCATAGGGAACGTCGTCGCTGACGCGAAATACGAATTCGACGAACAGGCCCGTGATGACGCCGGCCGGGATTAGAAACGCTGCGAGCGCAACGGCAGGCCACAGCGAGCCGGTATCGAACCCCGGGTACCAGAGACCGCTGAAATAACGATAAACGAGACTGGCGAGCAGACAGACGGCCAGGGTTGCGCCGAGAAGAGCGAGATTCCACCACCAGATCTTCCCGCGCACAACGGGAAATTCATCGGTGATGCGATCCTTCACTTCCTGGAGGTTGTCGATCCCGACTTCGATATTTGCATTGCGTCCAACAAGTCCGGACTCTGCTGCCGTTTTCAATTCACCCAGCAGCCTTACACGTCGCGGCGCGTCATCCTGAAACAGGATACGCACCAACCGCTCCACGTCTTCGATCTGATGACGGAGACTTCGGTAGCTCGGGGGCGGGGCTTTGGATCCCGCGTGCCGCGTCAGATCCAGGCGCGACTGATCGATGACCTCAACCTTTGTATAATAGGGCGGATGGATATCGGCATCGTTGTCGAGATCATCAGCCGCCGCCGCGGGCATTTCATCAGGCGCCGGAAGCTGCATCCTTGCCAGCAGTCTTGAATCCGGTGGCGGCATATCGGCTTTGTCCTGCCGTCCTTGCAGTAAAGTGGGACGCACGCTGTTCTCAGCCAGGGCGTGGTCGTTTTCGTCTGTTGGCTTTTGCGGGTCTGATGCATGATCGGCTGCAGGATTTGTCACCTCTACCTCCTCGGCAATCATGGGAAGGAAGCCTTGGACCAGCGCGCGTCCAGGCAATTTTGCATGTCGCCGCCAGACTCTAATAGGGAGATTTGCGCGCTGAGGTTGCTTTTTTTAAAGCCGTCGTCTTTCGATTAGCGCTCATGGCGCAGTGCGCGCGAGGCATTGGTCCAACCGGATCAACTCGCATCTCCAACCCAAACAAAAACCCCGCCGTTTCCGGCGGGGTTTTCGTGAGAACGTTCGGGAAGACCTGGCTTACGCCTGCCTGATGGATCAGGCCGGGATGCGGACTTCTTCTTCGTGCGGCTCGCGCAGCACGTAGCCGCGGCCCCAGACGGTTTCGATGAAGTTGCGGCCTTCGGAGGCGTTGGCGAGCTTCTTGCGGAGCTTGCAGATGAAGACGTCGATGATCTTCAGTTCGGGCTCGTCCATGCCGCCGTAGAGATGGTTGAGGAACATTTCCTTGGTGAGGGTGGTGCCCTTGCGGAGCGAGAGCAGCTCCAGCATCTGGTATTCCTTGCCGGTCAGATGCA